>NZ_JBHSOF010000031.1:0-101537 GCF_042656005.1 Kitasatospora misakiensis
CTTTCACACCGGCCCTCCGGGCGCTTCGTTCTTTCGTGTTTCCAGCTTATCAGATCCGTTTGCCGGCGCTTAACCGGTGCTTTTCGTTTCTGAAATCTGGTGTTAACCGCCGACTCGCGGCGACTCGACCAACCATAGCGGGTCGCCGGGCCGAGCGCGAATCGAGCCGCGCCGGGGGTCACCCGCTCGGACGCGGATTTGTTGCTCTCGCGAGCATATACAGCAATGGTCCCGATTCGCCAAGATGCCTGTAGAGTGCGGCGCATCGGCCAAGAGGACTAGACCACTGGCGGTCCACGAGATGGCCGGCTGGTGAGGCGGACGGCATGGCCGTTGGCCAGGGAATGTCAGCAGATGTCCGAAGTTGACATGATCTAGGCTTCAGTCGATCGCTCCGCCGCCTTCGCGGCCGCTCGCCTGTACTGCGCACTTGGGAGGCTCAACCATGACCACTGTGACGTCGCCGCTGACCGGCAAGGTCGTCGGGCTCGCCGGCGTGCCGGACCCCGTTTTCTCGGGTGCGATGGTCGGCCCCGGCACCGCGATCGACCCGGTCCGCGAGAAGACCGAGGCCGTTGCCCCGGTGGACGGCGTGGTCGTGTCGATGCACCCGCACGCGTTCGTCGTCGTCGACGCGGACGGGCACGGTGTCCTTACCCACCTGGGTATCGACACCGTCCAGCTGAACGGCGAGGGCTTCGAGCTGCTCGTCAACAAGGGGGACACCGTCACCCGCGGCCAGGCCGTCATCAAGTGGGACCCGGCCGCCGTCGAGGCCGCCGGCAAGTCGCCGATCTCGCCGATCGTCGCGCTGGAGGCCGCGCCCGACGCGCTGGGCGACGTCCACGGGGACGGGGAGGTCGCTGTCGGCGACGCCCTGTTCAGCTGGAGCTGACCCTCCCCTTCCATCCGACACACCCGCCCCACCGCTCCCGGTCGGGGCGGCCCGGCACACAGCGGTACCCGGCGGGGCCGCCTCTCTCACGGAGACAGACATGGAGAAGACGCTGCGCGGCGTGGGTGTCAGCCACGGAGTCGCGATCGGTCAGGTGCGGCACATGGGCACCGCGGTGCTGGAGCCCCCGGCCACCCAGATCCCGACCGAGGACGCTCCGCGCGAGCAGGCCCGCGCCCAGGCGGCCGTCGACGCGGTGGCGGCGGACCTGATCGCCCGCGGCAACCTGGCCGGTGGCGAGGCCCAGGCGGTCCTGGAGGCCCAGGCGCTGATGGCGCAGGACCCGGAGCTGATGGCCGACGTCTCCCGCCGGATCACGGTCGGCAGCAGCGCCGAGCGCGGCGTCTACGACGCCTTCGCCGCCTACCGGGCGCTGCTCGCCTCGGCCGGGGAGTACCTGGCCGGGCGGGTCGCCGACCTGGACGACGTGCGCAACCGCATCGTCGCGCGCCTGCTGGGCGTGCCGATGCCGGGTGTGCCGGACAGCGACGAGCCGTACGTGCTGTTCGCCCGGGACCTCGCGCCGGCCGACACCGCGCTGCTGGACCCGGCCCTGGTGCTCGGCTTCGTGACCGAGGAGGGCGGGCCGACCAGCCACAGCGCCATCCTGGCGCGGGCCATGGGCGTACCGGCCGTGGTCGCGCTGCCGGGGGCGACCGAGGTCGCCGAGGGCACCGTCGTCGCGGTGGACGGCAGCTCCGGTGACGTGCTGGTCGAGCCGGGCGAGGAGAAGCAGGCGGAGCTGCGCCGGGTCGCCGCCGAGCGCAAGGCGGCGCTGGCCGCCTCCTCCGGTCCGGGCGCGACCTCGGACGGGCACCGGGTGCCGCTGCTGGCCAACGTCGGCGGTCCGGCTGACCTGCCGGCCGCGCTGGAGGCGGGCGCCGAGGGCGTCGGTCTGTTCCGCACCGAGTTCCTCTTCCTGGACGACTCGGCGAAGGCGCCCAGCGAGGAGAAGCAGGTCGAGGCGTACCGCAAGGTGCTGGAGGCGTTCCCGGAGGGCCGGGTCGTCGTCCGGGTGCTCGACGCGGGCGCGGACAAGCCGCTGGACTTCCTGACCCCGGCCGACGAGCCGAACCCGGCGCTGGGCGTGCGCGGTCTGCGCACCCTGCTGGAGCACCCCGAGGTGCTGCGGACCCAGCTGCGGGCGCTGGCGACGGCCGCCGAGGGGCTGCCGGTGCACCTTGAGGTGATGGCCCCGATGGTGGCCGACCGCAAGGACGCCAAGGACTTCGCCGAGGCGTGTCGCCAGGCCGGGCTGACCGCCAAGTTCGGCGCGATGGTGGAGATCCCGTCGGCCGCGCTGCGGGCGCGTTCGATCCTCCAGGAGGTCGAGTTCCTCTCGCTGGGGACCAACGACCTCGCCCAGTACGCCTTCGCCGCCGACCGCCAGGTCGGTGCGCTGGCGCGGCTGCAGGACCCGTGGCAGCCGGCGCTGCTGGACCTGATCGCGTTCGCCGCCGACGCCGCGCGGGTCGACGGCAAGAGCTGCGGCGTCTGCGGCGAGGCGGCCTCCGACCCGCTGCTGGCCGTGGTGCTGACCGGTCTCGGTGTCACCAGCCTGTCGATGGGCGCGGCGTCGATCCCCTATGTGCGGACCGCGCTGGCCAAGTACACCCTGGCGCAGTGCCGTCGAGCCGCCGAGGCGGCGCGGGCGGCGGACAGCGCCGAGGAGGCGCGGGCCGCGGCGCAGCAGGTGCTGTCGGGCGAGTAGTCGCCGACGGACGTCCGAAGGGGGCCTTCCACCGTGGCGGTGGAAGGCCCCCCTCGCTGTGCTCGGGCCGTGGCTACTCGGCGGCGGTGGCGCGGTCGCGGCGGAGTTGCTCGAAGTAGCGCAGGTGGTCGAGGTTGTCGACGGAGCCGGGGTTGACGGCCTGCTCCAGGGGGGTGCCGGAGAGCAGCCGCTTGACCGGGACCTCGATGCGCTTGCCGGTGAGGGTGTGCGGCAGGCCGCGGACGGCGATGACCTCGTCGGGGACGTGGCGCGGGGAGAGCTCGGTGCGCAGCGAGGTGCGGATGCGGCCGATGAGCTCGTCGTCGAGCTCGGCGCCCGGGGTGAGGACGACGAAGAGCGGCATCCAGTAGCCGCCGTTGGGCTCTTCGAGGCCGATGACCAGGGATTCGGCGATCTCGGGGAGGCGCTCGACGACCTCGTAGATGTCCGAGGAGCCCATCCGGACGCCCTGGCGGTTGAGGGTGGAGTCGGAGCGGCCGTGGATGACGACGGTGCCGCGCGAGGTGACGGTGATCCAGTCGCCGTGCCGCCAGACGCCGGGGTACGTGTCGAAGTAGCTGTCGTGGTACCGGGTGCCCTCGGGGTCGTTCCAGAAGCCGGTGGGCATGGACGGGATGGGCTTGGTGACGACGAGTTCGCCGACCTGGTCGGTGAGCGGCCGGCCGTTGACGTCCCAGGACTCGACGGCGGCGCCGAGGCTGGGGGCCTGGATCTCGCCGAGGTGGACCGGGAGGGTGGGAACGCCGCCGACGAAGCAGGAGCAGACGTCGGTGCCGCCGCTGACGGAGGCGAGCCAAACGTCCTCCTTGACCTCCTCGTAGATCCAGCGGAAGCCGTCGGGCGGCAGCGGGGAGCCGGTGGTGCCGATGCAGCGGACGGCGGAGAGGTCGAGGTCGCGGCCGGGGTGGAGGCCGGCCTTGCGGCTGGCGATGACGTAGGCGGCGGAGGTGCCGAGGACGGTGGCGCCGGTGCGGGCGGCCACGGACCAGAGGGCGCCGGTGTCGGGGTGGCCGGGGCTGCCGTCGTAGGTGACGACCGTGGACCCGACGAGGAGGCCGGCGAGGAGGAAGTTCCACATCATCCAGCCGGTGGAGGTGTACCAGAGGAAGCGGTCGTCGGGGCCGAGGTCGAGGTGGAGGCCGGCCTGCTTGAGGTGCTCGACGAGGATGCCGCCCTGGCTCTGGACGATGGCCTTGGGCAGGCCGGTGGTGCCGGAGGAGTAGAGGACCCAGAGCGGGTGGTCGAAGGGCACGGCCTCGAAGACCGGGGCGAGGTCCTCGGCGACCAGGTCGTCCCAGGCGAGGGCGCCCTCGGGGGCGGGGGCGCCGAGCAGGGGGACGTGCACGACGGTGCGCAGCGAGGGGAGTTCGCGGCGGAGTTCGGAGACGACCTCGGTGCGGTCGTGGTCCTTGCCGCCGTAGTGGTAGCCGTCGACGGCGAAGAGGACGACGGGCTCGATCTGCTGGAGGCGGTCGAGGACGCTGCGGGCGCCGAAGTCGGGGGCGCAGCTGGTCCAGACGGCGCCGACGGCGGCGGTGGCGAGGAGGGCGACGGCGGCCTGCGGGATGTTGGGCAGGTAGGCGCTGACGCGGTCGCCGGGGCGGACGCCCCGCGCGCGGAGGGCGGCGGCGAGCGAGCCGACCTGGCGGCGGAGTTCGGACCAGGTGAGCACGATCGGCTCGTCGGTGGTCTCGTCGAGGTGGAGGACGGCCGGCCGGTCGGCGTTGGCGGGGTTCTCGGCGGCCCGCAGGGCGTGCTCGGCGTAGTTGAGGCGGGCGCCGGGGAACCAGCGGGCGCCGGGCATCGCGGGGTCGGCGAGGACGGCGTCGGGGGCCTGGGTGAAGCGGACGTCGAACCACTGGGTGACGGCGGTCCAGAAGCGGTCGAGGTCCTCGACCGACCAGGCGTGCAGGGCGGCGTAGCGGGCCGCGGCCTGCGCGTCGTCGTCGGCGGGTGCGAGCGGGGCGGCCGGGGCGCCGTGGTGCTCGGCGGCCCAGGCCTGGAAGGCCACGATCCCGGTGCCGGCGGCACGGGCGGGGTGGGGGCGCCAGAGTGGCTGGTCCTGGGGTGGGGTGCTCACGGTGGTGGTCTCCCGGCCGGTGATGAGGGCGGACGGGGTCGCTTGTGGCAGGGCCCGCGTCCGGTTGGGGGCTGTCGGTGCAGACCCTGCCACGTGATCGGCCGGTGCGCCAGGGTCTTCCCGGCCGGGTCGGGTTGCCTGGTCAGGCGGTGGTCGGGCCAGGGAAAGGCCGTGGTCTGGTGGGTCAGGAGCGGGTGAATTCGCCGTTGAACCAGGAGCGGGAGACACGGGTGTGGAAGGGGAAGGCGAGCGGGGTCTCGGGGGTGGAGAGCTGCCAGCCGTCGGTCTCGTCGGTGGGGACGGAGGGCGGGAGGTCGCCGAGCGGGCGGGCGGGGAGCAGGCCGAAGAGGCAGAGGAAGCCGCCGTGGGTGTCGGAGTCGGTGGCGACCAGGGTGATGTCGGTGTGCTCGGCGAGGATGCCGGTCTCCTCCCGGAGCTCGCGCACGCAGGCCTGCTGCCAGCTCTCGCCGTAGTCGATGTAGCCGCCGGGGAGGGCGAGTTCGCCGTAGCCGGGCTCGATGGTGCGGCGGATGACCACGAGGCCGGGCGCGGTGCCGTCCTGGGTGACCGGGAGGAGGGTGACGACGACGGGCAGCGGGTTGCGGTAGCTGATCTCGGTGCACTCGCCGCACGTCCGGGGCCAGGCGTCGGTGCCGGGCGGGTAGGGGGATCCGCAGAAGTGGCAGTGGGAGTTGGGCTGGTTGCGCACGGTGCCGGCCTCGTGAGTCGTCATGGCCGGATGGTAGTGCGGGCGGCCGGGGGCGGGGTGGTGATCATGCGATCCGGTCCGCGGGCGGGCCTTGGGGAGCCCCCGGGGGCGCGTCCTGGGTCGGCTCGCCCGGGGCGGGGCGGAGGAGGGCGGGGTGGAGGAGCGTCGCGCCCCCGGCGTGGTAGGTGCGGGCCCGGGGGCCGCCGCGGGCGCCGCCGCGCTCGGTGGTGGTGCCGGTGCCCTCGACGAAGCCGGGGACGGAGAGCACCTTGCGGTGGAAGTTGCCGGGGTGGAGCTTCTCGTCCCAGACGGCCTCGTAGACGGCGCGCAGCTCGGGGATGGTGAAGTCGTGCTGGAGGAAGGCGGTGGCCAGCGGGCTGTACTCGATCTTGGCGCGGGCGCGGTCGAGGCCGTCGGCGAGGATCCGGGCGTGGTCGAAGGCCAGCTCGATCGGGGTGGGCGCCCCGACGGCCGCGTCCTCGGCGAGGTCGGCCGGATCGGTGGGGCCGGTGCGCCCGCCGACGCCACCCCCGTGGGTGTCGGCGGGCGCCCCGGCGGTCTCGGACCGGCCGGCGGGCCGGAGGTCGAGGGCGGTGACGGGGTGCCAGGCGGCGTGGGCCGCGTCGCTGCCGGCCTGCGGGTCGGGCAGGTCGGGCGCGAAGGCGAGGTAGGCGACGGAGATCACGTGCATCCGCGGGTCGCGGTCGGGTGCGCCGTAGCTGCCGAGCTGTTCGAGGTGGATCCGGCTGAGGGCGGCCTCGGCCCCGACCGTGCCGGGCAGGCCGGTCTCCTCGGCGAGCTCGCGGGCCGCGGCGGCGTCGAGGCTCTCCTCCCCGGCCCGCAGGAAGCCGCCGGGCAGGGCCCAGCGGCCCTGGTAGGGCGGGAGGGCGCGCTCGACGAGCAGGACGTGCAGACGGCCGTGGCGCAGGGTCAGGGCGACCACGTCGACGGTGACGGCGACCGGGGTGTAGTCGCGCGGGTCGTAGGCGGCGAGCCACTCCTGCTCGGTGGTGTCCACGGTGCGCGCTCCTCTCCCCCGGGTGTCGGCCGCCGTGCCGGGGCGGCCGTCCTTCTCGGTCTGAGCACAACGTAGCGACCGCTTGACCCTGCGGCAAATGGTTTTCCGGCCCGTCCGCGCCGCCCGCTCCTACGCCCGGCGAGCCTGGTTGGGAGGGGGAAGGTGCACGGACCGGGCGCGGCCTGGCAGACTCATGCCGTCACCACTGCGGTCGACATTGTCGACCGCCTGTCAGCGCGGAGGTACCCATGCCCGGCCCGATCCAGTCGCTCTCCCGGGCCGCCGCGATCATGCGTCTGCTGGCCGGCGGCGAGCGCCGCCTGGGCCTGTCCGAGGTCGCGACGGCGCTGGACCTGGCGAAGGGCACCGCGCACGGCATCCTGCGCACCCTCCAGCAGGAGGGGTTCGTCGAGCAGGACCCGGAGAGCGGCAAGTACCAGCTGGGCGCCGAACTGCTGCGGCTCGGCCAGAGCTACCTCGACGTGCACGAGCTGCGGGCCCGGGCCCTGGTCTGGGCCGACGACCTGGCCAGGGCGTCCGGGGAGACCGTCTACCTGGGGGTCCTGCACCAGCGCGGGGTGCTGATCGTGCACCACGTCTTCCGGCCGGACGACACCCGCCAGGTGCTGGAGGTCGGCTCGATGCAGCCGCTGCACTCCACCGCGCTGGGCAAGGTGCTGCTGGCCTACGACCCGGTGGCGCGCGGGGAGCTCGGCGAGGGGCCGTTCGAGTCGTACACCGCGCGGACGCTGACCGAGGCGGCGGACGTGGACGCCGAGGCGGCGCTGATCCGCGAGCGCGGCTGGGCGGACGCGGTGGAGGAGACCTGGGAGGGCGTGGCCTCGATCGGCGCACTGATCCAGGACCGGCGGCGCAACCCGGTGGGCGCGGTCTGCATCAGCGGCGCGGTCGAGCGGGTCTGCGAGGACGGTTTCGTGAAGCCCTCGCTGGTCGCCTCGGTGCGCAGCGCCGCGCGCGCGATCTCCCGGGACCTGGGCGCCGGGCGGTTCTGACCCCCCGGGCGCGGCCTCCCAAGCCCCACGGAGCTCCCCGGAGCTCCGTGGGGAATCGTTCACGCTGAGGCGCGGACGGGCGAAATGCCCGTCCGCGCCTTACCGTTTTGTCCAAAATTACGGCGATCCATTCAGTGACTACGGGTAGCGCCGCGAGCGAAGGGTCACAGCTGCGTAACCTCGCCTTGACGAGAGGGCAACCCGGGGAGGAAGCTTCCGCATGACGGTCGACATTGTCGAACGATGGCCGTGCGAGACGATCCCGCAGAGCGCTCACCCGCCCCCCGATCGCCCGGCCCCTGCCCCCACCCGCACCTCCGGGCCATATGGACAAGGGAGTCTTTGTGTCCGCGTTCTCCAACGGCGACATCTTCGTCGGCGAAACCCTCGGCACCGCCGCCCTCATACTTCTCGGCGGTGGCGTCTGTGCCGCCGTGACGCTCAAGAAGTCGAAGGCCCTCAACGCCGGCTGGCTGGCGATCACCTTCGGCTGGGGCTTCGCGGTGATGATCGCCGCCTACATGTCGGCCCCGAAGTCCGGCGCCCACCTGAACCCGGCCGTCACCCTGGCCCTCGCCGTCGAGAGCGGCGACTGGAGCAAGGTGCCGATCTACCTCGGCTCCCAGCTGCTCGGCGCGATGATCGGCGCCGTCCTCGTGTGGCTCACCTACCTCGGCCAGTTCCAGGCCAACCAGGAGCCCACCCTCGGCATCTTCTCGACCGGCCCCGAGATCCGGAACCCGGTCCAGAACCTGATCACCGAGATCATCGGCACCTTCGTGCTCTGCTTCGCCATCCTCACCCAGGGCCTCACCAAGGGCCTCGGCCTCTCGGGCACCGGCGTCCTGATCGTCGCCTTCACCGTGGTCGGCATCGGCCTGTCCCTCGGCGGCCCGACCGGCTACGCCATCAACCCGGTCCGCGACCTGGGTCCGCGCATCGTCCACTCGCTGCTGCCGATCCCCAACAAGGGCGGCTCCGACTGGTCCTACGCCTGGATCCCGGTGGTCGGCCCGGTCATCGGCGGCCTGCTGGCCGGCGGCCTCTACCACGTCGCGTTCTGATCCCCCGGGTTTCCGCCCCACCCGAGCACGGGGACTGACCTGAGAGTCAGGCCCACCCGCCCCCGCACACTTCTTGAGCCGAGGATCCTCATGACCTCCACTGGCAACTACATCGCCGCGATCGACCAGGGCACCACCTCCAGCCGCTGCATCATCTTCGGTGCCGACGGCCGGATCGTCTCCGTCGACCAGCAGGAGCACCGGCAGATCTTCCCCCAGCCCGGCTACGTCGAGCACGACGCCGCCGAGATCTGGACCCGGGTGCAGTCGGTCGTCCGCGGTGCGCTGGAGAAGGCCGGCCTGACCAAGGACGACATCCGCGCCATCGGTATCACCAACCAGCGCGAGACCACCGTCCTGTGGGACAAGAACACCGGCGAGCCGGTGCACAACGCCCTGGTGTGGCAGGACACCCGCACCGAGGCGCTCTGCCGCGAGCTGGGCCGCAACGTCGGCCAGGACCGCTTCCGCCGCGAGACCGGCCTCCCGCTGGCCAGCTACTTCGCCGGCCCGAAGATCCGCTGGCTGCTGGACAACGTCGAGGGCCTGCGGGAGCGCGCCGAGGCCGGCGACATCCTCTTCGGCACCATGGACACCTGGGTGATCTGGAACCTCACCGGTGGTGTCAACGGCGGCAAGCACGTCACCGACGTGACCAACGCCAGCCGCACCATGCTGATGAACCTGAAGACCCTGGCCTGGGACGCGGAGATCGCCGAGTCGATGGGCGTTCCGCTCACCGTCCTGCCGGAGATCCGCTCCTCCGCCGAGGTCTACGGCGAGGCCGTCGGCGACCTGGCCGGCGTCCCGGTCGCCTCCGCGCTCGGCGACCAGCAGGCCGCGCTGTTCGGCCAGACCTGCTTCGACGAGGGCGAGGCCAAGTCCACCTACGGCACCGGCACCTTCCTGCTGCTCAACACCGGCGAGAAGATCGTCAACTCGTACCACGGCCTGCTGACCACGGTCGGCTACCGGATCGGCGACCAGGCCCCGGTGTACGCCCTGGAAGGCTCGATCGCCGTCACCGGCTCGCTCGTCCAGTGGCTGCGCGACCAGCTCGGCATCATCTCCACCGCCGCCGAGATCGAGACCCTCGCCAACACGGTCGAGGACAACGGCGGCGCCTACTTCGTCCCGGCCTTCTCCGGCCTGTTCGCCCCGTACTGGCGCTCCGACGCCCGCGGTGTGATCGCCGGCCTCACCCGGTACGTCACCAAGGGCCACCTGGCCCGGGCCGTCCTGGAGGCCACCGCCTGGCAGACCCGCGAGGTCGTCGACGCCATGCAGAAGGACTCCGGGGTCGAGCTCACCGCCCTCAAGGTCGACGGCGGCATGACCAGCAACAACCTGCTCATGCAGAACATCGCCGACGTCCTGGACGCCCCGGTCGAGCGCCCGTACGTGGCCGAGACCACCGCCCTCGGCGCCGCCTACGCGGCGGGCCTGGCGGTCGGCTTCTGGAACGACCTCGACACCCTGCGGGCCAACTGGCACCGCGCCGCCGAGTGGACCCCGCGCATGGACGAGGCCACCCGGGAGCGCGAGTACAAGAAGTGGCTCAAGGCCGTCGAGCGCACCATGGACTGGGTGGAGGAGGACGAGAACAGCTGACCGACAAGCCGGTCGGGGCACACCGCCCCGGCCGGCCGCCCGCTGTTCCGGCAGCGGGTGTCACCGTGTTTCACGGCCCGCCGCACCGGGCCGACCCGGTCTCCCACAAGGAGGCCGTACGCACACCGAGAGGAGTAACGGCGCCGCCCGACCCGCGCGCCGTACACACACCATGGCAACCATCCCGACCCTGGGCGCCGAGCGCACCGCCGGCCGCACCGCCTCCCGCGCCGAGACCCGCGAGCTGCTCGGCAAGGCCACCTACGACCTGCTGGTGATCGGGGGCGGCATCCTCGGCACGGCCGTCGCCTGGACCGCGTCCCAGGCGGGGCTGAAGGTCGCCATGGTCGACGCCGGCGACTTCGCCGGTGCCACCTCCAGTGCCTCCTCCAAGCTGGTCCACGGCGGTCTGCGCTACCTGCAGACCGGCGCGGTCAAGCTGGTCGCGGAGAACCACAAGGAGCGCCGCGTGCTCTCCACCGACGTGGCCCCGCACCTGGTCAACCCGCTGACCTTCTTCGTGCCGGTCTACAAGGGCGGCCCGCACAGCGCCCCCAAGCTCGGCGCCGGCGTCTTCCTCTACTCGGCGCTCTCCGCCTTCCGCGACGGCATGGGCCGGGTCTCCACCGCCGCGCACGCCGCCCAGCAGGTGCCCGCGCTGCGCACCGAGGGCCTGCGCTCGGTGGCCGTCTACGGCGACCACCAGATGAACGACTCGCGCGTCGCCGTGATGACCGTGCGCGCCGCCGTCGAGGCCGGCGCGGTCGTGCTCAACCACGCCGAGGTCACCGGGCTGCGCTTCACCGGCGGCCGGGTCACCGGCGCCGAGCTCAAGGACCGCCTGGACGGCACCGAGTTCGGCGTCAACGCCCGCCTGGTGCTGAACGCCACCGGCCCGTGGGTGGACCACCTGCGCCAGATGGAGGACGCCGGCGCCGCGCCGTCGATCCGCCTGTCCAAGGGCGCCCACGTGGTGGTCAAGCGCCGCTCCCCGTGGCGCGCCGCGCTGACCATCCCGATCGACAAGTACCGCGTCTCCTTCGCCATCCCGTGGGAGGACCACGTCCTGCTCGGCACCACCGACGAGGAGTTCACCGGCGACCCGAAGGACGTCCGGGCCACCGAGGCGGACGTCGACCAGATCCTCGGCGAGGCCGCGCACGCGATCCGCGACGAGCACATCGACCGCGACCTGATCACCTACAGCTTCGCCGGCCTGCGGGTGCTGCCCGGCGGCCCGGGCGACACCGCCGCCGCCAAGCGCGAGACGGTCGTCACCGAGGGCAAGGGCGGCATGCTGTCGGTCGCCGGCGGCAAGTGGACCACCTACCGCCACATCGGCCGCACCGTGCTGGAGAAGCTGGCCCACGTGCCCGGCACCTCGCTCGGCGAGGACATGTCCCCGATCGCCCCGACCGTCCCGCTGCCGGGCGTCGGCGCGCCGAACGCCGTCGCGCACCGCCTGCTGATCGACCGGGAGCCGGGCTCGCGGATGGAGCCGCTGGTCGCCAAGCACCTGGCCAGCCACTACGGCACGCTCTCCTTCGACATCGCCCGGATGATCGACGAGAACCCGGAGCTCGGCCGGCCGATCCACGAGGACGGGCCGGACGTCTGGGCGCAGGTCGCCTACGCGGCCGACAACGAGTGGGCGTACACCACCGACGACGTGCTGCGCCGCCGCACCACGATGACCGTCCGCGGCCTGGACACCCCGGAGATCCGCGCCGAGGTCGAGACCTTCCTCGCGAAGCGCGGGACCAAGTAGGCAAGTAGCGGTGCTCAGGCGGGCGTTCGGGGATTCCCCGGGCGCCCGCCCGCTGCTTTGTCAGACCGGCAGCCCGGCCTTCACCACGTGGCGCAGGTGCCGCCCCTCGGCGGTGCTGGGGCTTCCGCCGTGGCGGCTAGATGATCAGGCTCAGCGGCAGGATCAGGGCGATCGCGACGACCGAGATCACCGTCTCCATCACCGACCAGGACTTCAGCGTCTGGCCGACGCTCATCCCGAAGTACTCCTTCACCAGCCAGAAGCCGGCGTCGTTGACGTGGGAGAAGAACACCGAGCCGGCGCCGATCGCGAGCACCAGCAGGGCCGCGTGGGTCGAGGACATGGCCGCGGCCAGCGGGGAGACGATGCCGGCCGCGGTGATGGTGGCGACCGTCGCCGAGCCGGTGGCGAGCCGGATCAGCACGGCGATCAGCCAGCCCAGCAGCAGCGCCGAGATGTGCCACTTGGACGACCACTCGCTCACCGCGTTGCCGACGCCCACGTCGATCAGGGTCTGCTTGAAGCCGCCGCCCGCGCCGACGATGAAGACGATGCCGGCGATCGGGCCGAGCGACTTACCGACGGTGTCGGAGATCCGCGCCCGGTCGAAGCCGGCCGCCCGGCCGAGGGTCACCATGCCGAGCAGGGTCGCGGCGAGCAGCGCGATCAGTGGGGAGCCGACGAAGTCGAAGATCCGCTGCGGCAGCGCCTTCGGGTCGTCGATCACCACGTCGGCCAGCGCCTTGCCGAGCATCAGCACGACCGGCAGCAAGATGGTGGCCAGCACCGCGCCGAAGGAGGGCGTGCGGTCGTTCCTGACCGTCTCCTCGGGGGCGGTGGCCGCCGGGATCTCCAGCGGGCCGACCCAGCGCTCGGCGAGCCGCGCGAACAGCGGACCGGCGATGATCAGGGTCGGGACGGCGATCAGCAGGCCGAGCGCCAGGGTGATGCCGAGGTCGGCCTTGAGGGCGTCGACGGCGACCAGCGGGCCCGGGTGCGGGGGCACCAGGCCGTGCAGCACCGACAGGCCGGCCAGGGCCGGGATGCCGACCCGGATCAGCGGCACGTTGCCGCGGCGGGCGACCAGCAGCACGATCGGGATCAGCAGGACGACACCGACCTCGAAGAACAGCGGCAGGCCGAGCACCGCCGCGATCAGCGCCATGGCCCAGGGCAGCGCCTTGGCGCCGGTCCGGGACAGCACGGTGTCCGCGATGATGTTCGCGCCGCCGGAGTCGGCGAGCAGCTTGCCGAGCATCGCGCCGAGGCCGATCAGCAGGCCGACGCTCGCCACGGTGGAGCCGAAGCCGGTGGAGAAGCTGCTCAGCAGCTTGTCGAAGGGGGCGCCCGCGACGGCGGCCAGCAGACCGGAGCCGAGCGTGAGGGCGAGGAACGGGTGCAGCTTCAGCCTGGTGATCAGTACGACGATCGCACCGATGCTGAGCAGCACCGCGACCAGCAGCTGGGAGTCGCTACCGGTGTGCGGCAGGACCGGTGGGGCGGCCGCCAGCAGGGTGGGGGCAGTTCTCACGCGAGGTCTCCATTGACGGGCCGCAGCAGCGCCACGGCCATCTCGACGAGTTCTTCGGGGGACGGGCCCACGTCCAGGACGGCGCCGCGCTCGTCCGCCTCCAGGGGTTCCAGGGCGGCGTACTGCGAGTCGAGCAGCGACGACGGCATGAAGTGGCCGGTGCGGTGGCTGAGCCGGTCCTCGACCAGCTCGTGGCCACCGCTGAGGTGCAGGAAGAAGGCGCCCGGGCAGGCCGCGCGCAGGGTGTCGCGGTAGCGGCGCTTCAGCGCCGAGCAGGTGACCACGCCGCCACTGCCGTCCTCGGTCCGCTCACCCAGCCAGGCGCCGATGGCGCGCAGCCAGGGAGCGCGGTCCTCGTCGTCCAGGGGGATGCCGGCCGACATCTTGGCGATGTTGGCGGGCGGGTGGAAGTCGTCCGCCTCCGCGAAGGGCAGCCCGAGGCGGTCCGCCAGGAGGCGGGCCAGGGTGGTCTTGCCGACACCGGAGACGCCCATCACCACGACGGTGCGGGGGGTGTCCTGGTTCTCGACGCTGAGAGCCATGGGTGGTGCTCCTTCGTTGTCCGGCCTTCGTTGCCCGGCCGCCACTATCGCCTCAAAGATATGACGTATTCAAGTTCCGGAAACCAAATCGTCATACTTTTGAGGCGCGAGCGGGGCGCGGGGCAGAGGGGCTGCGGAGGCCGGGGCGGGCCCGGGTGCCAAAGCCCTAAGCTGACGGGATGGAGATCCAGGGGCTGCCCGGCCGACTGCTCGCCGAACTGGGGCCGGCCATCGCGTCCGGGGAGCTCCCCGAGGGCGCGGTGCTGCGCGCCGAGGAGTTGGAGGCGCGGTTCGGGGTCTCCCGGACGGTGGTCCGCGAGGCGGTGCGGATCCTGGAGGGGATGCGGCTGGTCGCCTCCCGCCGCCGGGTCGGCATCACCGTGCAGCCCAGGTCGGACTGGGACGTCTTCGATCCGCTGGTGATCCGCTGGCGGCTGGCCGGCGCCGACCGCTCCGCGCAGCTGCGCTCGCTCGGCTCGCTGCGGCTGGCCGTGGAGCCCGCCGCGGCGGCGCTCGCCGCGCGGCACGCCACCGACGACGAACGGCGCCGACTCAGCGCGCTGGCGGTCGAGTTGACCGTGACGGCGCGCGCCGCCGACCTGGCCGCCTTCCTCCAGCACGACATCGACTTCCACACCACCGTGCTGCGGGCCTCGCGCAACGAGATGTTCGCGCACCTCGGTGACACCGTCGGTGCGGTGCTGACCGGCCGGACCGAGTACCATCTGATGCCCCATCAGCCGGAGCCGTACGCGATCCGGTTGCACCGCGAGGTCGCCGAGGCGGTCTGCGCGGGGGACGCCGAGCGGGCCGAGCGGGCGATGCGGACCATCGTCGAGGGCGCGCTGGCCGAGCTGAACCAGCAACTCGGCTGAGCACGCCGGGGATCCGGCGGGCCGTTCGGTGCGATCCGGACCCTTCGGTACGAGTCGGGCCGGATCACCTGAGGTCGCATGAGATCGTACGGGATCACACGATTTGGTCGCGGTTCGGGGGATTCGCGCGCATAGTCCGGGTACGACGGGGCAGAGTGGAGCGCGAGGGCGTGTTCGCGGCGCCCGTCCCGCTCGTGGCCCGCTCGTGCTCCACCGCTCTCCGCCGCCCGTCCGCCGCCTCTCCGCGCCTGGGGGTCGTCCGATGCCAACCGCCCGCCGTCGCCGCCGCCTTCCCGACGAGGTCCGGACGGCCGTCGTCCGCGCGATGCTCTGCCTGGCGTTCACCCTGGTGGGCATCGTGGTGGCGGCGCTCTCCTCGTACGCCGACAGCTGGCTGATGACGCCGGCTCTGATGGCGATGGGGCTCGGGGTGTTCGGCACGATGTGGTGCCTGCTGGAGATCCTGATCTCCCGCCAGGTCGCCGCGCAGCGGATGCGCGGGCCCGACTCCGCCTCGCCGATGGCCGGCAGCCGCGCACCGGGGGCGTCCGGGCCGCCGCCCGCCCAGTGGTCGTACCCGCCGCAGGCCCAACCCCGGACGCCGCAGCCACCACAGCCGTCGCAGCCGCAGCGCCCGGGGGCGGCACCGCCGCCCTACCCGGGCGGGCCCGCGCCGCGTCAGGCGGGGGCGACCACCCGGTAGTGGGTGGTCAGCCGGCCGTCGTCGTCCAGCAGGTGGAAGGCGAGCACCGGCGGCTGGTCGAAGGTGATCTCCGGCCCGCCCTCGCAGGGCAGCGCGACGGTGGAGACCACGCCCGGCGCGACCAGCAGCGGCAGCCCGGCGAACACGGTGGCCGCCCCGGTGTGCGCGTGCCCGCAGAGCAGCGCCTTCACCCGGGGGTGGCGGTCCAGCACCTCGGCCAGCCGGTCCTCGCCGAACTGCCGGATCGGGTCCACGTACGGCAGGTGCAGGGTGACCGGCGGGTGGTGGAAGGCCACCAGCGCCGGGCGGTCCGCCGGGCCCTCGGCCAGCGTGCGGTCCAGCCAGCCGAGGGTCTCCTCGTCGAGCAGGCCGTCGTCCCGGCCGGGGATCGAGGAGTCGAGCAGCAGCACGTCGGCGCCGGGCAGCGCGTGGTGCCGGTTCACCGGGCCGCCGGACGCCGCCTCGCCGAGCAGCACCTCGCGGTAGGGCTCGCGGACGTCGTGGTTGCCGGGGCAGAGCAGCACCGGGTGCCGGGAGGTCAGCACCTTGGCGACCTCCCGGTACTCGTCCGGCCGCCCGTGGTCGGCGAGGTCGCCGGTGACCAGCACGGCGTCCAGCGGGCCGGGCAGCGCGTCCACGTACGCCATCACCTGCTCGGTCCGCCGGCGGGCCCGCTCCCCCGCGTCGCCGTGGTGGTCCTGGCCGAGGTGGATGTCACTGAAGTGAACGATCGTCAACATGGCACCCACCGTAGGCCGATCACGACGGGGCGGGAACCTCCGCCGGGCGCTTGAACATCCGGGTGGCGGTGATCTCGCCGTGGACGGCCGGGCCGTCCGGGTCCTGCGGGGCGGGCAGGCCCGGCCGCAGGTGCTCCTCCACCGAGATGTACTTGAGGCCGGCCCGCAGGTCGGCGTCGTTGCGCAGCCGGATCACCAGCGGGAACTCGGCGAGCGCCGTGGTGTCGAACAGGCCGGTGGTGTAGATCAGCTGGACGCCGAGGGCGTCGGCCACCGCGCGCTGGAGCTCCAGCAGGTAGGTCGCGTTGGCCCGGCCGATCGGATTGTCGAGGAACAGCGTGCCGGCGTGCCGCAGCTGGGACTGGCCCCGGTCGTTGGCGCGCAGCGCGGCCATCGTGCAGTAGAGCGCGATGGCGGCGGTGAGCAGCTGGCCGCCGGAGAACACGTCGGACATCTGGCCGACGCCGACCCGCTCGGCGCGCAGTACCGCGTCCGGCTTGAGGATCTCGACGGAGACGCCCTTCGGGCCGATCGCGGCGGCGACCCCGCGCAGCAGCAGGGACATGCCGTCCCGGCGCAGGTCGCTGTTCTTGCGGACGGCGGCGCGGGTGGCCTCGTCGATGACCTCGCCGAGGCGCTCGACCAGGGTCGCGTGGTCCGGGTCCTCGAAGCGGATCCGGAGGAACTCCTGGCCGGACCACTCCCCCAGCCCCTCGGGGAGCCGGGAGAGCCGCTGGGCGGCGCGCAGGGTGGTCAGCGAGGACTCGACGAGGCCGCGCAGCCGATCGACGATCGAGCCGCGGTTGCGCTCCAGCTGGGCGAGTTCGTCGGTCAGCACGCGCAGCCGGGGGGCGAAGGCGACCGCCCAGTTGGCGGCGTGGTCGGGCAGCGCGGAGGCTGGCAGCTCGCGGATCTGCTGGCGGGCCGGGGTGCGGACGGCCTCGTAGCGGGCCGCGTTGGCGTGCCGGACCAGCGCGTCCGAGGCGTCCCGGACGGCGAGTTCGGCGGAGGACAGCTCGCCGGCGGCGGTGCGCAGGGCGCGGCGGGCCTCGGCGGCGGCGGTGCGTGCGTCGGCGAGCGCGCCGAGGTACGGCTCGGCGGTCCGGCCGTCCTCCTCCTGCTGCTCGCGCAGGCCGTCGCGGAGCTGGCCGGCGTGCTCGTCGAAGTCGGCGGCGGCGGACTGGGCGGTGTCGAAGGTGCGCTGGAGGTCGGCGTGCGCGGTGCGGGCGGCGTCGACGGCCTCGCGGCGCTCGGCGAGCAGGCTGGTCGCGGTGCGCAGCAGGACCTGGGCGTGCTCGGGGTCGGTGGGGACGAGCTCCTCGGGCAGCTCGGTGTGCGCCTCGCCGTCGGCGGGGGCGGAGCGTTCGGCCTCGCCGCGCAGCCGGCCGAGCTGCTCGCTGGCGGCGGCGGCGCGGGTCTCGATGGTGGCGACGAGCTCCTCGGCGCGGGCGGCGGCGGCCTGGCGGGCCGGGCCGTCGGCGCCGTCGGGGCTGCCCAGCAGCTCCTCGGCGCGGGTGCGGACCTTGTTGGTCAGGCGGTCGAGCTCGGTCGCGGCGGCGGCCTCGTCGCCCTCGGCGCGGGCCTGCTCGGCGCGCAGGTCGGCGCCGACGCCGACCTTCTCGTAGAGCTGGGAGGCGGCGCGGTAGGCCTCGCGCAGCGCGGGCAGCGCGGCGGGGGCGGTGTCGACGGGCTCGTCGGACTGCTCGGCGGCGGCGATCTCGGCCCGCTCGGCGCGCAGGGTGCGGGCGGTGCGGCGGGCGTCGTCGGCGGCGCGCTGGGCGGCGCGGCGGTCCTCGTCGCAGGTGCGGGCGCGCTCGGCGCAGAGCGTCCGGCGGCGGTCGCACTCGGCGGCGTCCTCGGCGAGTTCGCGCTGGCGGCGGCTCCAGTTGGCGCGCTCGCGCAGCCGGAAGGCGAGGCCGGAGAGGGCGTCGGCGCGGCGGCGGGCGCGCTGGGCGGTCTCCCGGTGCTCCTCGTGGGCCGCGGCCGCGGCGGCGTGGTCGGTCTCGGCCTCGTCGTGGTCGGCGCGCAGGGTGGCGAGAGCGGCGGCGGCCTGCTCGGCGTGCTCGCGGGCGGCCTCGGCGGCGGCGGCCCGTTCGGCGAGGGTGCCGGGCGGGCAGCTGGCGTGCCAGGAGGCGAGCCGGGCGGCCAGCGCGCGGTCGCCGCCGAGGCGGGCGGCCAGTTCGCGGATGTGCTCCTCGCGGGCGGTGGCGCGGGCGCGCAGTTCGCGGCGCTCGTCGTCGGCGGCGGACTCGTCGTGCATGGCCGGGTTCGGCGGGACGAGAAAAAACGCGGGTTCGTCGGTGATCGGGGCGATCAGCGAGGCGGCGGCGCCGACGGCGACGGTGGAGCGGGGCAGCAGGGCGGCGGTGCCGAGGGCCTCGCGGGCCCGGTCGAGGGAGTTCGGGTCGGTGACCACCACGCCGTCGACGAGTTCGGGGCGGGCGGCGAGGATCGCCTCGTGGTCGGCGGGGTCGACGGACTGGGCGAGGTAGCGCCAGCCGGGCAGGGCGGGGATGCCGTGCTCGGCGAGGTACTCGACGGTGGCGAGGACGTCCGGGCCGGGCGGCAGCAGGCCGCCGTCGCCGAGCGCGGCGAGGATCCGGGAGTCGTCGGCGGCGGCGGTGCGCAGGTCGAACAGGGTGCGCTCGGCGGTGGCGATGGACTCGTCGAGCAGTTCGCGCAGGTACTCGGCGTTGCGGTCGAGGACGGTGGGGGTGAGGAAGCCGGCGTCCTCGTCGGCGCCTGACCCGTCTTCACTCCAATCAGTAGGTGCGGCGGTGAGGGAGAGCAGGTCGGCGAGCCGGGGCTCGGTGGCGAGCAGGGCGGCGGTGCGCTGCTCGGTGGCGAGCGCCTGGGCGGCGGCCTTGCGGAGATCGGCGGCGCGGCCGGCGGCGAGTTCGGCGCGGGCCGTGGCGGCGGCGGCCTCGCGCAACCGGGCGGCGGCGGCGTCGGCGGCGGTGCGGGCGTGGGCGCGGGCGGCGCCGGCGGCCTGCTCGACGTCGGCGGCGTGCAGGGCGGCGCGGGCCGGGTCGGCGTCGCCGTCGGCGTCGAGGTGGCCGGCGTCCACGTCGGCGGCGGTCTCCTGCTCGACCTCGGTGAGGCGCTGGCGCAGGTGCTCGGCCTCGCTGCGGGCCTTCTGGGCGGCGGTGGCGGCCTCGGTGGCGTCGCTCTGGGCCTTGGCACCGTCGGTCTGGAGCTCGGCGGCGCGCTGCTCCTCGGTGTCGGCGCGGTCCTCGGCGGCCCCGGCGGCGGCCTCCAGGGCGCGGGCCAGGGCGGTGGCGGCGCGGGCGCGGGCGGCGAGCGCGGGGGCGGCGTCCAGTTCGGCCTCGCGGATCGCGGCGGCGACCCTGGTCACCCGGTCGGCGGCGGCGCGGTGGCGCAGCACGGCCTCGGCGGCCTGCCAGGCGGCGTGCAGGGTGCGGGCCTCGATGAGTTCGCGGCGCAGCCCGGCGGCCTCGGTGGTGGCGGCGGCGAGGGCCAGGGTGGCGTGCCGGTGGGTGAGTTCGGCGGCGATCAGGGTGTGCCGGGTGCGGTCGGTCTCGGCGGCGGTGACGGCGCTCGCGGCGGCGGCGACCTCGATCGCGAGGTCCTCGGCGCGGTCGCGTTCGGCGGCGGCGCGCGAGGCGAGGGCGTGGGCGAGCCGGCGGGTGCGGCGTTCGGCGGTGCGGTGGGCCTCGCGGACGGTCTCGCGGGCGGCGGTGGCCTCGGAGATGCGCTCCAGGAGGTCCAGCGAGCCGGCGGTGAAGTCGCGTTCGGCGGTGAGTTCGGAGCGCAGGCCGAGCTTGGCGGCGAAGCCGTGGACGAGGTCGGCGAGGCCGTCGGTGTCCCGGGTGTCGGTGACGGCGCGCAGCAGCAGGTCGGTGAAGTCCTTGTCCTGCTTGACCGCGAAGAGGCCGGCCGCCTCGCCCTCGTCGGCGTTCATCTCGCGCTGGTAGCGGAAGAGCTCGGGGTCGAGGCCGAGCTCGCCGAGGTGTTCGGTCCAGCGGTCGTGGCCGTCCTCGAAGACCAGGTCGAGGTAGGGGTGGGCCTTGCCGGCCTCGGTGAGGGCGTCCCGGAAGCCCTTCATGGTGCGGCGGCGGCCGCGGGTCTTCCGGTCGCCGGACAGGCTGACCCGCTCGGCGACCGGGAGGGAGTCGAGGGTGAGGCCGGGGCCGGGGCGGAAGGAGTACCAGGTCTCGGCGAACTTCCGCGGGTCGGAGGAGACCTGGCGGCCTCGCCACTCGCTGACCTTGCCGACCACGATCAGCTCGCCGGTGACGGTGTGCTGCCACTCCAGGGCGACGTGCCCGCAGTCGTCGGCGAGCAGGAACTTGCGGAGCACGCCGGAGCTGGCGCCGCCGAGGGTGTTGCGGTGGCCGGGGAGCATCACCGAGAAGATCAGCTTGAGCAGGACGGACTTGCCGCCGCCGTTCTCCAGGAAGAGCACGCCGGCCGGGGCCGGGCGGCGGACCGGGCCGTCGGTGTCCTCGCCGAACAGGCCGATCTGCTGGGGCGCCGGGTCGGCGACGGGCTCGCCGACGCCGCGCAGGTCGAGCACCGTGTCGGCGTAGCGGGCGCCGGCCGGTCCGATCGAGTAGAGGCGGACCCGGTTGAGCTCGTACATGTGCGGCGGTTCTCCAGGAGGCGGGTGGGTGGGTCGGAGGCGCTGGTCCGGCGGGGGCCGGTGGGGCCGGTCGGGGGCCGGCGGGGGTCAGAGGGAGTGGAACGGCAGTCCCGCGTCGGCGACCAGGTCGTCCCCGGTGTCGGGGGGCAGCAGGGAGGCGCTGCCGTCGGACACCGGCACGATGCCGAGGTCCAGCAGTTCGGCCATGGCGGCGCTGCCGGCCAGGTCGCGGACCTGGAGCTGGTAGCGGGCGGTGGTGCGGTAGGTGCCGCCGGAGTCGTCGGAGACCTTCTGCAGGAAGCCGGAGTCGACCAGGAACAGCACGGCCTTGGCGACGATGCCGATGGTGGAGCCGGAGAGCCGGCGGGCGTCCTTGGTCGCGCCGGTGGCGGTGCGCCGGGCCCAGACCCGCCAGGCGGCCTCCAGTCCTGGGGCGCCGCTCTGCGGGTCGGTGTTGTCGCCGTCGGCGGCGGCCTGCTCCTCCAGGCGGCGGCAGGCCTGGCGGACGAAGGCGTCGACGCCGTTGACGGTGATCCGGCCGAGGTAGCCGTCGTCGGCGAGGTCGTCGGGGCGGGGGAAGGCCATCGCGGCGACGGCCAGGTGGGCCAGGCCGTGCAGGAAGCGGTCGGTGGACTCGGAGGCGGCGCGGCGCGAGTAGTCGCCCATCCGGACGGCGAAGACGGAGTCCTCGGCGGCGGCGACGGCCATGCCGGCGCGCGGGGAGACCTCCAGGACGACCAGGCCCATGCCGGTGGCGACGGCGTCGGCGAGGCGGGCGAACGGCGGGTCCTCGCGGTGGCGGCGGACCAGTTCGGCGTACTCGGCGTCGCGGGCGGGGAGCAGCTTGGCCTGGAGGCCGAAGGAGACCAGGCGGGCGGCGTCGGCGACGTCGGCCGGGGTGATCGGCGCGGGGGCGGCCGGTTCGGTCTCGGGCGCCCAGGACGTGTCGTGGTGGGTCGTCACGGGCGGTGCTCCTCGGGGGCGTTGCGGTGGTTCACGGGTGGGGTGGTGTGCGGGTCGGTGGTGGCGGACGGGCCCGGGCGTCAGCCGGCGTCCTTGCGGTCGGCGGCCATGCCGGCCGCGTCGAGCAGGGCGCTGCCGACGACGAGGTCGGCGCCGCCGAACTCCGGGTCGTCCAGCGGGGTGCCGTCGTCGACGGCGAACAGCAGCCGCTCCTCGCCCTGCCGGTAGGCGGTGCCGACCGGCGGGCTGGCCGCGTGCACGGCCAGCAGGGCGACCAGGTACGGGAGCTCCGGGTCCTGTCCGCGGGCCTCGGCGAGCAGGCCGGAGAGCCGGCGGGGGGCGTCGGCGGGCAGGTCGAGCAGGTCGAGCGCGGCCTCCAGCTGGGCCTCGGAGAACCGGCTGTCGTCCGGGGTGGCGACGAGGTCCGGGTCGGGCAGCTCGGCGCCGAGGTGCTCGCGCTCGACGGGCGGGGTGAGCAGCAGGTCGACCAGGTCGGCGACGCGCACCGAGACGGGGGTGCGCAGACCGGTGCCGCGGGCGAAGAACGCGCCGGTGGGGCGGACGGCCTGCGCTATCGGCAGCCGGAGCACCGGGGCGAGCAGCTGACCGTAGAGGTCGATGCCGCTGCGGGCGCCGGGGGTGGCGAAGGCCTGCCGGTCCTGCTCGGCGCGGAACAGCGGGCCGGCCTCCAGCAGCCGGGTCTGGAGCTGGGTGTGGCGGCGGATGCAGTCCTTGACGATGTCGACCAGCTCGGCGGCGCGGCGCTTGTGCTCCGGGTCCTCGGCCTCGTCGCGGGCCTTGCGGATGTTGGTGAGAATCGCGTTCTCGTGCCGGTAGCGGTCGGCGATGTGGTCGAGCGCCTCGTCGATGAGGTCCGGGATCGCCTGCATCCAGTCGACGGCGCGGACGTTGCGGCGGGTGGCCTCCAGGGCGCGGCGCAGCGTCTCGGCGTACTGGACGGTGCGGTAGCGGGCCTGCTCGGCGGCGAGCTGGGCGTCGGCCAGCCGGCCGCGCCGGATCAGCACCTCCAGCTTGACCTCGGCGGCGATCTGGGCCGAGGTGACGTCGGTGTCCAGCGCGCCGACCAGGACGTTGACCGCCTCGTCGGTGGTGCGCAGGTAGACGCCGCCGTCGGGGCCCGGGACCTCCTCGATCAGCTTGAAGTCGTAGTCGCGGCGGACGTACCCGCCCTCGGCGTCGAAGGTGCCGTAGACGGCGCGGAAGCCGCGGTCCACGCTGCCGACGTTGATCAGCGACTCCAGCACCCAGCGGCCGACCCGCTGGTGCTCGGCGGCGGGGCGACCGGGCGCCTGGGCGGCGACCCGGGGCAGCAGCCGGGCCAGCACTATCTCCCGGTCGGCGCCGGTGTCGAAGTCCATGTTGAGGGTGACGAGGTCGATCGCGGCGAGCCCGACCTCGGCCATCGCGTAGCCGCCGTACTCGCCGGCCAGCATGACCTTGCGGCTGTCCAGGTCGTGCAGGGGCGCGGTGCAGGCCAGCGCCTTGAGCCGCCGGGCCAGGCCCTCGTCGGCGGCGGGGCCCGGCGCGGGCCGCGCGGCGGCGACGGCGGGCCCGGCGGGCGGCCGGGGGCCGTGCTCGGTGGGCTGGTCGGCGATGACGGTCACGGTGGACAAGACTAGAGGCAGGCGCCGACATCGACCGAAACGGACCTTTTGGACAGGTGCGGGGAACGGGCGGGCGAACGGCGCTGGACGGGCGGCGGAGGGGCGGCGAGGGGGCCGGGAACGGTCCTGCTCCGCCCCGCCGCAGAGCGAGGGGGCGGAGCAGGAGCCTCACGGACAGGGCCGTGTCAGCCGACGTTCAGGGCGGTGTCGTCGATGACGAACGAGGTCTGCTTCTGGGAGCCCTCGGTGCCGGTGAAGGTCAGGGTGACCGACTTGCCGGCGTAGGCCGACAGGTCGACGGTCTGCTGGGTGTAGCCGGTGTTGTGGTCGAGGTTGGAGTAGCCGGCCAGGGTGGTGCCGTTGGCGGTGAGCACCAGCTTGTCGTAGGCGGTCGTGGTGGTGGTCTCCGCGGTGTCGACGTGCAGCCAGTAGGTCAGCTTGTAGCTGGCGCAGCCGGCCGGCAGGGTGACGGTCTGGGATAGGGTGTCGGTGGTGGCCGAGCCGTAGCCGTCCAGCCAGGCGTTCCAGCTGCCGGCGTGCGCGCTCTCGCTGCCGGAGTTGCTGATCACGCCGTCGGAGGCGGTCCAGGGCGCGGCGGTGCCGGTCTCGAAGCCGGGGTTGCCGAGCAGCTGGGCCGCCGTGCAGGCGGAGCCGGTGCCGCCAGTGCCGCCAGTGCCGCCGGTGCTGCCCGTACCGCCGCTGCCGCCGCCGGCCAGCCACTGGGTCGCGTTCAGCGCCAGCGCCGCGTCGGTGCCCGCCGGGTCCTCCCAGCCGTTGAAGAGCGTGTTGCCCGGCGCGCCGGTGCCGTCGTCGATTGTCGAGCTGTCGCCCCAGATCGCCACCCGGCCCTTGCCGAAGCTGCTGGTCACGAAGAACGCGCCGGTGTTGCCGCTGGAGCCGGTCCGGTAGACGAGCCCCTTGACCGACGGGTTGTCGGCGGGGTGGAGGGTGAACGTGGTGCCGTTGCGCAGGATCGAGCCGGTCACCGTCCCGAACGGGCCGTTGAGCACCGGGTCGGTGCTGTCGCTGATCGCCCGCGGGTTGTCGGTCTGGATGTTCAGCTGGTCGACCGAGAACCCGAACGGGTCGTTGCTGTTCACCGAGTTGTTGGTCAGCAGGTCGCTGATGATGGCCGGCGAGTCCCAGCCGTCGTTGTTGCGGTCGCTCTTGGTGTGGTCGGAGATCAGGAAGAGGCCGCCGCCGTTCTGCACGAACAGCATCAGCGCGGTCTTCTCGGCGTCGGTGAGCCGGATGTTCGGCTCCGGCAGCACGAACTCGTCGAAGTTCGCGAGGTCCAGCGCCCCACCCGTGCCGTAGGTGATGGCGTTCCCGGCCGGCAGCGTCTTCAGGCTGTAATCGCCGGTCTTCTGCAGTGCGACGCCCCAGGCCGAGATCGCCCCGGTCCAGTCCGCCTCCGTCTGCGGGTCGGCGTTCTCCGCCAGCGGGTCGGGCTGGCTGGTGCTGATCACCCAGTCCGCGTTTCCGGCCGTCTCGGCGTGGCTCGCGTCGAACAGCACCCGGTGCTTCGCCGTGCCGGCGGACGTGCCGGCGGACGTGACGGCGGCCGGGGCGGCGGTGCTGCCGGTGGCCGCGGCCGCGGGCAGCACACCGCTGCCGGTCACCGCGGCCAGCACGACGGCCGCCGCCACGGCAACCGGACGGGCACCGCTGTGGATCCTGAACATGCGTCAAACTCCTTGTGTGGTGAGGAGAAAAAGACAGGCATGACCTGCGCGCTCAGCTCGGCGCGCAGATTTTCGCTTTCGAGTCCCCTACGGGGAACGGAAGTTAGGTGGGAGGTCGGCTCGCCGGATACGACGGGTCGCAACCTCCCGGCACCACCCCGGGTCGCGGCCTGGTGGCTACGAACCGAGGTGGCACCGGGATGTGACGATCCATCAGGCCTTGCTGCCGTCCATCCGGTACTTCTGGGCGAACCGCGGGATCAGCCGGGTGGTGTCGCCGGTCGGGTGCAGCAGGTCGGGCGCCTGGGTGTGGATCGGCACCACGATCTTCGGCGCCACCCGGTGCACCAGCGCGTGCAAGTCGTCGGCGGTGGCGTGGCCGAAGGAGCCGATCCGGCGCAGCGGCACGCCCAGCCCGTCCAGCCACTCGGTGAACAGCTGCCAGCGCGACTCGAACGGGCCGAGCGGCTCGCCGTTGGCGTGCAGCCAGACCGTGCCGGGTCCGATCGGCAGGTCGGCCAGCTCGGCGATGTCGCTCAGGGTGCCCATGTCCGGCTGGTAGACGAAGGCGCCGGGCTCGGCGCGCAGCGCCGCCAGGCCGAGTTCGCTCCAGGACAGCACGCCCTCGATGCCGGTGGCGCGCAGGAAGGCCGCGACCCGGTCGCCCCAGACGATGCGGCGTCCGGCCGCGCCGGCGATCTCCAGGAACTCCGCGACCCGCTCCAGGTCCCGGGGGTAAAGGCCGAGCAGCAGCAGGTCCTGGCCCGCCGCGGTGAGCGCGGCGGCGAAGTCGCCGGCCACGTCGTCCTCGTTGCGCGCCGGCCCGGCCGGCAGGCCCAGGCCCAGCGCGGTGCCCTCGGTGATCAGCAGGTCGCAGCCGGCGGCGCGGTCGGCGAAGTGCCAGGAGCGCTCGGCGGCCCGGCCGTGGAACCGGATGTCGCCGGTGAAGGCGAGCACGCCGTCGCTGGTGGTGACCAGGTAGCCGCTGGCGCCCGGGGTGTCGTGGTCGACGTCGATCCGCTCGACCGTCATCGGGCCCACCGTCACCGGGGTCTCCGCCGCCACCGGGTGCCAGACCGGGTCGCCGCCGGGCAGGCCGTCGCCGGCCTCGGTGAGCGCGGTCAGCAGCGCGATGGTCTCGGGCGAGGCGTGCACCGGGACCTCGGGGCGGACGAAGCCGGCCAGGCCGCAGTGGTCGATGTGCCCGTGGGTCAGGAACAGCGCGGTCGGCATCACCTCGGCGGCCAGCGGGTCGCCGTCGTCCAGCAGGGCCGGGTCGTAGACCCCGCCGATCCGCGGCGCGGCGCCCATCCGCAGGCGCTGCGCGAGGTGGCGCTCGGGCCGCACCGCGACCGGGGCGCGGAACAGGTCGGCTCCGGCGGGCACGTCCATGCCGAAGTCGAGCATGACCCGGTGGCCGCCGTCGGTGACGATGATCTTGCTGGAGCCGATGACGCCTACGCCGCCCCAGAATTCAACAGTGCTCAAAAGAAACGTCTCTTCCTATATGGATGGTGCGTTGCGGGAGGTGGCCCGGTGCGCCCAAGCGGTCAGGGCGGGCAGCAGGTCCTCGGCGCGGTCTCCGGTCGCGGTGGCGGGGCCGTCGGCGCGACGGAATCGGTCGATGTAAGCGGTGGCGGCGCCGAGCGCCGCGGCCGGTTCGATGTCGTTGCGGTAGTGGTCGCCGATCGAGAGGAGCAGCTCGGCCGGGCGGTCGGCCAGGTTCGCCCCGATCCAGCGGCGCAGGCCGGCCGGCTTGGCGGCACCGGGGACCACCTCGTCGAAGGCGTCGGCCAGGCCCATCCGGGCCAGCAGCGGGGCCAGGCCCTCGGCAGGGCTGTTGGTGGCGAGCACGATCCGCACCTCGCCGCGCAGTTGCGCGTACAGCGCGATCAGCGGCTCGACCAGCTCCAGCGAGCAGGCCTCGTCGAGCATGTGGACCCGGCTGGCCAGGAAGGCCCGCTGCACGGTGTCGGGGTCGATCCGGTGGCCGTCGGCGAGCGCCTGGACGACGCCCCAGCCGTCCTCGGCGGCGCGCAGCAGCGCGGCCTCGGCCTGGTCCGCGCCGCCCTCGGCGGCGGCGACGCCCTCGGCCAGGTAGCGCTCGAAGACGTCCAGGAACCGCACCGCCTCGGCGCCGTCCAGGGCACCGGCCACCTGACGCGCGTAGAACCGGATCGGCTCGTCGCTGCGGTACACCGTGCCGTCGAAGTCGGAGACGATGATCGGTCGTTGAAGCTCAGCCACGGACGCCTCCGGCGGCGGACAGGGCGCCGCGGATGAACTGCCGCTGCAGCACCAGGAAGAACACCATCACGGGCAGTGTGGTGAAGGTGACCGCCGCGGCGAGACCGGGGAAGTCGGTGCCCTCGGCGGAGGAGAAGATCGACAGGCCGACCTCGACCGGCTGCACCGTGTTCGAGGAGTCCATGGTGCTGCTGGTCATGATGACCGGCCACAGGAAGGAGTTCCACGAGCCGAGGAAGACGTTGACGGCGATGATCAGCAGCGCCGGGCGGACCATCGGCATGCCGATCGAGCGCAGCACCCGCAGCCGGGAGGCGCCGTCCAGCGAGGCCGCGTCCAGGATCTCCTGCGGGATCGCCAGGAAGAACTGCCGGACCAGGAAGATCCCGAAGACGCTGGCGCCCCAGGGGATGATCTGGATCCAGTAGGTGTTCAGCAGGTGCAGGTCGTTGGCCAGCACGTAGTCCGGGATGATCAGCACCGTCCCGGGCATCATCAGCACCGAGAGCACCACCAGGGTCAGTGCCTTGCGCCCCGGGAAGCGCAGCACGCCGAAGGCGAAGCCCGCGAGCAGCGAGGTGACCAGGCAGAGCAGCACCGTGCCGGAGGCGATCAGCACCGTGTTGGCGAACAGCCGCACCCACGGCGCCGCGTCCCAGGCGCGCGACCAGTTGGACCACTGCCAGTGCGGCCACAGCGCCGGCGGGAAGTTGCTGAACTCGCCGGGCTTCCCGAGGGAGATCACGACGGTCCAGTAGAACGGGAAGACGAACGCGGCACCGATCAACAGGGCCAGCGCGCGCCGGGCGTAGTGCCCGGCGCGGCCGGCTCCACCGAAGGCCGGCCTCCTTCCCTGACGGGAGGCGGTCTTCATCGGATCATCAGCCCTGGGTCTTGGCGGTGGCGCAGGCGTCCTGCGCGGTCTTCAGGGCGCCGGCGGGCGCCGCCCCGTTGTCCAGCACGTCCTGGATCGCGGTCGCCTCGTAGCCCTGGCACTTGAAGATCCAGTTGTACGGGGGCAGCGTGAAGGCGGTGTCGAGCTGGGAGACCGCGGCGGTCTCGTAGGGGTTCTGGGCGATGAAGTCCTGCATCTGCGGCAGCGCCTGCGGGGTGACCGGCAGGTAGCCGGAGTTGGCGGCCCAACCGGCCTGCTCCTCCGGGCTGGTGATGAACTTCATGAACGCCCAGGCGGCGGCCTTCTGGTCGGCGGTGGCGTTCTTGAAGACCACCATGTTGGTGCCGGTCAGCTCGTTGACCGCGCCCTGCGGGCCGGCCGGCAGGGCCGAGATGCCCAGGGTGAGCTTGTCGCCGACGGTCTTCTTCTCGAAGCCGTAGCCGGCCGCGGAGGAGATGTCGAAGGCGCCCTTGAGCGCGCCGAGCGCGGTCTCGCCCGGGTAGTTCTTGCCGGTGGCCAGCGCGTGCGCGTCCTTGAGCGACTTCAGGTAGGTCATCGCCTTGACCGCGCCGTCGTCGTTCAGGTGCGGGGTGCCGTCCGCGTCGTACAGCGCGCCGCCGTTGGCCTTGCTGAGGATCTCGAACCACTGGGTGCCGAAGGCGGCACCGGCGGCCGAACCCGGGTCGATGGTCGAGCCGGTGACGCCGTTGGTGGAGACCGCCTTCATCGCGGTGGCGTAGTCGTCCCAGGTCTTCGGCTCGCTCTGGCCGGCGGCCTTGAGCATGTCGGCGTTGTAGAACAGGATCAGCACGCTCTTGTTGAACGGCCACATCCAGTTCTTGCCGTCGCCCAGCGCCAGGTCCTTCTGGATGCCCTTGTAGAAGCCGGCCATCTGCGGCGGGGTGTCGGTGCCCGCCAGCTCGCTGATCGGGGTGATCGCGCCGCCGGACTGGAAGTAGGACGCCCAGCTCTCGTAGACCTGGCCCATGGTCGGCGCGTTGCCCGCCTGGACCTCGGCCTTCTCCTTGGTGTACATCGTCGCGTAGTCCGGGTCGCCCTGGAGCTTGACGGTGATGTTCGGGTACTTGGCCTGGAAGTCCGCGACCAGCTTGTCCATCGCCGGCTTCAGCGTGCCGATGGTCATCGCCTCCTCGAAGGTGATGGTCACCGGGGTGGTGGGGACCTCAAGTTCGTGGCCCGAGGGGGCGGCCGCGGAGCTGGAGCCGGCGGGGGTGCCGCCCCCGGCGCAGGCGGAGAGGCTGAGGGCCGCTATGGCGGCGACGGCGGCGAGGCGCACACGCATGGGAGGGGGTCCGTTCTTGTTCTGTGCGGGACGGTGCGGGAGTGCGGGAGGTGCGGGTCGGGCGGGGACGAGCGGGGGCGTGCGGGGACGTGCGTGGGAGCTCACACGAGCGAGGACTCCGAACCGGCGGCGGTGCGCCGGCGGACCATGGTGAACAGCACGGTGATGGCGAACAGGACCACGGCGAGCGCGGCTCCGTAGCCGGTGTCGCTCAGCACGAAGGCCTCCTGGTAGACCAGGTAGCTCAGCGTCGTGGTGGCGTAGACCGGACCGCCGCCGGACAGCGCGTAGAACTGGGTGAACGCCTGCAGCGAGGTGATCGCGGTGATCGCGACCACGAAGGTGGTGACCGGCCGCAGCTGGTGCCAGGTGATGTACCAGAACTCCTGCCAGGCCGAGCAGCCGTCCACCCGGGCCGCCTCGCTCAGCTCGTTCGGCAGGGTGGCGAGCCCGCCGAGGAAGACCACGGTGGTGAAGCCGATCTCGTGCCAGAGGCTGTAGATGATCACCGCCGGCATCGAGGAACCGGACGACTGCAGCCAGTCCGAGGTCGGCAGGTGCAGACTGTGCAGCACCCAGTCGGCCAGCCCGAAGCGCGGGTTGAAGATCCAGACCCAGATCATCGAGGTGGCGATCACCGGGGTGGCGTGCGGCACGAACAGCGCCACCCGGGAGGCGTTCAGCAGCGCGCCGCCGCGCTGCAGCAGCAGCGCCATGGCCAGTGAGACGGCCGTCCCGCCGATCACCATCGCCCCGCTGAAGTACAGCGAGTGCCACACGCTGGACAGGAAGGTCGGCTGGGTGGCGGCGAACAGCCGCTGGTAGTTGCCCACCCCCTTGAAGGTGGACATCGCCGGATTGAGCGCGTTCCACTTCCAGAGCGAGACGTAGAACGTGTAGCCGGTCGGCACGATGACGAAGGTGGCGAAGATCAGCACCGCCGGAGCCGAGTAGGCCCAGCCCCATCGGGTGGTGCGGAAGTCACGGGCCTGGCTCCGGCGGCGGGCGGGACGGCCCGGCGCGGCGAGCGGCCGGGCGGTGGTCGTTGCTGTCACGCCGAGAACTGTGATCAGCAACCGTTTCAGAAAAACAAAGTATTGATGAACAACTGACTACGTTCACCACGCTACTTAGATTCTTAAGATATCCTGAAAGGCTTGCCACTCTTACAGCCGACCCGCCCCGGCCGACCCGCGCCCGCCTTCCGAGAACGAATCCGGCGCACCGTGCGGCAGTGCCCGCGGCCCTGCCGTCGACACCGGGCCCGCACGCCGTCCCGGCTCCCTCGGAACATCGAGTTGAACGCGTTCAATTCATCGGTCTACAGTCACTCCCGTGCAGGCGGGAACAGCCCGGCCTGCCTCCTCGGCATGGGGTGGACGCAGATGAACGACGCGACCGACAACGACCGGGCGGCCCTGCGGCGGGTGCGGCGATGGCTCTGGATCTTCGTGGTCTGCCTGGTCCTGAGCGGACTGACGGCCTTCCCGCTGGAGAGCGAGACCCGCTGGCTCGCGGACCTCGCCACCGGCCCCGGCGCCCCGGTGGCCGAGCGCTTCCCCGCTCTGCTGGAGTGGATCGAGCGGGTCCGCGACGGCCTCGTCGAGACCAACGCCCGCTACCCCTTCCTCGCCTACGGCACCGACTGGCTCGCCTTCGCCCACCTGGTGATCGCGGCGGCGTTCCTGGGGCCGCTCAAGGACCCGGTGCGCAACGTCTGGGTGATCCGCTGGGCGGTCCTGGCCTGCGCCGCGATCATCCCGCTCGCGCTGATCTGCGGGCCGCTCCGGGGCATCCCGCTGTACTGGCGCTTCATCGACATGTCGTTCGGGATCGTGGGCGTCGTGCCGCTGCTGATCGTGCTGCGGGCGCTGCGGCCGCTGGTCGAACGGGCCGAACGGGATGCCGCACGGGTCGCCCGGGAGGCCGCGCGGCTCGCGCGGGAGGAACGGGACGCGGATGCCCGGCGGCCCGCGGGAGTGGAGGGCGGGGCGGCCTCGGCGATGGGCTGACCGGAGCCGGGCGGGTGGGCGGGGCGGCGGCGGTGGCGCAGGCCCTACCATCGGCCTCAACAGCTGCTGGGAGGCGGACGGGCGTGGCCGATGCGGTGATCGATCTCAATGCGGACCTCGGTGAGGGGTTCGGGCGGTGGACGCTGACCGACGACGAGGCCCTGCTCTCCGTCGTCACCAGTGCCAACGTCGCCTGCGGCTTCCACGCCGGGGACCCGTCCACCATGCGCCGGGTCTGCTCGCTGGCCGCCGAGCGCGGCGTCCGGATCGGCGCCCAGGTCTCCTACCGCGACCTCGCGGGCTTCGGACGCCGGGCCATGGACGTGCCGCCCGACGAGCTCGCCGACGAGATCGCCTACCAGATCGGCGCCCTCCAGGTCTTCGCCCGCGCCGCCGGCTCCCGGGTCTCCTACGTCAAACCGCACGGCGCCCTCTACAACCGGGTGGTCGCCGACTCCGAACAGGCCGAGGCCGTCGTCGCCGGGATCCTGCGGGCCGGGGCGGTCTGCGACGGACCGCTGCCGGTGCTGGGCCTGCCGGGCTCCCGGCTGCTGGCCGTCGCCGAGGACGTCGGGCTGCCGGTGGTCACCGAGGCGTTCGCCGACCGCGCCTACACCTGGGCCGGCACCCTCGTCCCGCGCCGCGAACCGGACGCGGTGGTGCACGATCCCGGGACGGTCATCACCCGCGCGGTCGGCATCGCCCGGGACGGCGTCGTGGAGGCGGTCGGCGGCGAACGGATCGCCGTCGCGGCGCGCTCGCTCTGCGTCCACGGCGACACCCCCGGCGCGGCCCAGCTCGCCTGGCGGATCCGGGGCGCGCTCGCCTCGGCGGGGGTCCGGGTGGAGGCCTTCGCATGACGGCGGCGGGCGGCGCGGATGCTGGTCCAGTGGTACGGCCGGTGGGCGAGCACGCGCTGCTGGTGGAGTTCGCCGACCCCGACGCCGTCACCGCCCTGTACGGCTGGCTGCGCGCACGGCAGTCGGCCGGCGAGCTGCCGCCGGTCGAGGAGATCGTGCCCGCCGCGCACACCGTCCTGCTGGACGGCGTGACGGACCTCCCCGCACTGGCCCGGCTGCTGCGCACCGCCCGCCCGGACCCGGCCGCCACCGCCGCCGGCCCGCTGGTCGAGGTGCCCACCGTCTACGACGGCGCGGACCTCGCCGAGGTCGCCGCGCTCTGGGGCGTCCCGCCGGAGGAGGCCGTCCGGATCCACACGGCCCCCGAGTACGTGGTGGCCTTCTGCGGTTTCGCCCCCGGCTTCGGCTACCTCACCGGCCTCCCGGCCCGGTACGAGGTGCCGCGCCGGGCCACCCCGCGCAGCGCCGTCCCGGCCGGCTCGGTCGCCCTGGCCGGCCCGTACACCGGCGTCTACCCGCGCTCCTCCCCCGGCGGCTGGCAACTCCTCGGCCGGACCGCCCTCCCGCTCTGGGACACCGCCCGGACCCCGGCCGCGCTGCTCGCCCCGGGCACCCGGGTCCGCTTCACCGCCGTCCGGGGAGGCACGCCGTGACGGCCGGGGCGGGCAGCCTCGTGGTGGTGCGGCCGGGCCCGTTGACCACGGTGCAGGACCTCGGGCGGCGCGGCGTCGCGCACCTCGGCGTGCCGCGGGCCGGGGCGGTGGACGAACCGGCGCTGCGGGCGGCCAACCGCCTGGTCGGGAACGACCCCGGGGCGGCCGCCCTGGAGACCACCCTGGGCGGCGTCGCGGTGCGGGCCACCCGGCCGCTGCTGGTCGCGGTGGCCGGCGCGCCCTCGCCGGTCCGGGTGGACGGCCGGCCCGCGGCCTGGGGCGCCCCGGTGGCGGTGCCCGCCGGGGCGGTGCTGGACGTCGGCGCCGCGACCGCCGGCGTGCGCGCCTACCTGGCCGTCGCGGGCGGGATCGCCGTCCCGCCGGTGCTCGGCAGCCGCTCGGCCGACCTGCTCTCCGGGCTCGGCCCGGCCCCGCTGGCCGTCGACGACCTCCTGCCGGTCGGACCGCGACCGCCCCGCCGGCCGACGCCGGAGCTGGTCCCGCTGCCCGCTCCCCCGACGGTGCTGGTGCTGCGGCTGCGGCTCGGTCCGCGCGCCGACTGGTTCGCCCCCGACGCCGTCGCACGGCTCGCCCGCGACACCTACCACGCCGCCCCGGCCAGCAACCGGATCGCCCTGCGCACCGACGGCCCGCCCCTGCTCCGCGCCAGGGACGGCGAACTGCCCAGCGAGGGCATGGTGTTGGGCGCCGTCCAAGTCCCGCCGGACGGCAGGCCGGTGGTCTTCCTGGCCGACCACCCGACCACCGGCGGCTACCCCGTCGTGGGCGTCGTGCCGCCCACCGACCTCGCCGCCGCGGCCCAGACCCGCCCGGGCACCCCGGTCCGCTTCACCGTCCACCCGGGCGCTCCGCGTCCGACGGGCTGATCGGACGATCCGGACACCGGCGCTCCCGCTACCGCTACCGCCCCAACAGCGCCTCGGCGACGGCCCGTTGGGTGGCGTCGATGTGCCGCTCGCCGTCCTTGACGCCCCAGAGGACGTTCTGCAGGACGCGGGCGAGCGTCCAACTGATCGCCCGGGAGCGGTCCAGGCCGAGGCGGTCGGCCATCAGGTCGAAGCGGAGGCGCAGCGCGCGCGGGAGGTCGCCGGTGGCGGTGAGGTCGGACCAGCGGTTCTGCAGGGCCGGGAGGAGTTCGAAGCACGGGTCGCCGGCCAGTGGCTTGGGATCGATGGCGAGCCAGCGGGCGCGGGCATTCGGGGCGAGCGGCGCGAGCACGTTGCCGTAGTGCAGGTCCCAGTGGAGCAGCCGGTCGCCCGGCTCGGGCCGGACCTCGCGGAGGGCGGCCGCGAGGTCCGCGAGCAGTCGGCGGTCCTCCTCCCTCGCCAGGCCGGCGTGCGCGGCCGGGACCCTCGCCAGCATGCCGTCCGCGATCTCGGCCAAGGTCCGTACACCAGGCGGTGCCTGATGCCGCGTCAACTCGGCCAGCAGCTCGGCGAGTACGCCGGTGGCGGCCCGGTCGTCGGGGACGGCGAGCAGGGAGCGGGCCGGGTCGAGGCGCTCCAGCAGCATCGAGCCGGTGGCCGGGTCGTGGTCGAGCAGTCGGACGGCGCTCCGGCCGCCCCAGGTACGCAGGGCGAGCGGCTCGCCCGCCGTCTCCTCGTCCACGTCCTGGAGCTTGAGCACGGCGCCCGTGCCGTCGGCCCGCCGGGCGGGCAGCACCAGGCCGCCGATTCCGTGCGCGGGCGGGCCGTCGATGCTCAGCTCCCAGCGCTCCGCCAACTCCGCGGCCAGCGCGGGCAGTCCGTCGGCCCAGCTGCGACCGGCCGCGCCGCGGTACTCGACGAGGGAGGCGACCAGCGCCTCGGGGACCTGGATCGGCATGACGGGCACGCTCCTCACGGGAACCGGGCGACACGCGGACGGCAGACGGCGGACGACGGACGGACAGGACGACGCTACGCCAAGGCGGTGGCGACGGCCTTCGCGAAGCCGTCCGGGTTGTCGATCATGATGTTGTGCCCGCAGTCCGGCACCGCCTCCACCAGCACGCCCGACTCCCGCAGCCGCGCCGCGCCGTCCACCTCGCCGTCGGCCTCGGGATGGAGGAAGGTGCGCGGCAGGTCGAGTCCGTGCAGTTGCTCGCGCAGGGTCGGGACGGTCCCCCGGCAGCGGTGGACGGCGGTGCGGTGCAGCGCCTCGGGACCGGCGAGCCGCATGGTGGCCCACCAGAACGGGCCGGCCGACTGCTCGACCCGCTCCCGCCCGCCCGCCAGGAACTCCTCCTCGGTCTGACTGGCGATGGCGCTGCGACTCGGGTCGACCGGATCGATCACGGAGTCGACCAGGACGAGCTTGGCGACCAACCCCGGGTGCCGGTGGGCGAGCACGATCGCGACCGCGCCGCCCAGGCTGTGGCCGATCACCTCGGCCCGCTCCACCCCCGCCGCCCGGACGGCCGCCGCGACGGCGTCGGCGTGCGCCTCCAGCGTGTAGGAGAAGTCGGCGGGGCGGTCGCTGATGCCGAAGCCGAGCAGATCGAGCAGGAGCGAGCGGTGGCCGGTGAGCAGCGGGTGCGCGGCGGCCGCGGCGTAGTAGACGGGCGAGCTGGAGCCGAGCCCGTGCAGGTAGAGGCGGACGGGCTCCTTGCCGGGGACCTCCACCCAGCGGATCCGGTCGCCGTTCGGGGTGACGGTGGCGTCGCGCACGGTCGTGCTCCTTCTGACGTCGGTACGGGGCCCCGGCAGGACGCTCCCGGGGGCGGCGGCCCCGGCTCTCGGCCAGGGCGACGCCATGACGATACCTCGACTCCGAGGTATAGCAACACCGATATATCTGAGCTCGGATCTGACAGAGTGGGCCCATGCTGAAGCTCGCGATCCTCGGGTTCCTCCACGACCGGCCCCTGCACGGCTACGAACTGCGCCGCCACCTCGCCGCGCTCACCGGCCACGTGCGACCGATCAGCGACGGCACGCTCTACCCGGCGATCAAGCGACTGGAGACCGACGGACTGCTCGTCCGCTCGACCGAACCCGGCGCGGCGGCCGCCCCCCGGCACACCCTGCGGCTCACCGACGCCGGCCGGGCCACCCTGCTGGACCGGCTGCGCACCCCGGACGACCTGGACGTCAGCGACGAGAACCGCTGGTTCACCGTGCTCGCCTTCCTCCGCCACCTCGACGGCGAGCCGGCCGCGCAGGCCGCCGTGCTCCGGCGCCGCCTCGCCTTCCTCAGCGAACCGGCCAGCTTCTTCTACGACGGCGACCGGCCGGTGGGCGCGGAGGAGGTGGCGGACCCGTTCCGCCGGGGCATGCTGCTGATCGCCCGCGCGACCACCACCGCCGAGCTGGACTGGCTGCGCACCACCCTCACGGAGCTCGACCGGGCGGCCTGAGCAGGAACCGGCCCGCAGATCCGTCCGCGCAAACGCCGCGGCCCGCGCCGACCCCGGCGGAGGGGTGGGCGCGGGCCGCGGCGCGCGGTGTGACGGGCAGCTCCGGCGGGCCGGTCAGTGCTGGTGGTAGGCGTGGACCACCGCGTGACCGCGTCCCCTGCCGATCATCCACTTGTTGACCGGGACGGTCAGGACGAAGGCCAGGGCCAGCGAGCCGGCCAGCGCGATCCAGAACAGGACGTCACCGAGGCCCGAGTCCATCGCACCGGGCACGGTCACCATCACGCTGTTGTCGATGATCTCCATGACGATGATCGAGACCGTGTCGGCGGCCAGCGCGACCTTCACCGCGGTGCGGACGTCCAGGCCCGCCTTGAGCACCCCGCGCATGGTCAGCGCGTAGCCGAAGACGAAGGCCAGCAGGACCGAGAGCACCACGGTCGCGCCGCTGTGCAGGCCGAAGGCGGTGCCGAGCACCATGCCGAGGATCTCGCCGATGGCGCAGCCGGTGAGGCAGTGCAGGGTCGCCTGCGCGGCGGCGGCCCAGGTCACGCCGCCCCCGTGGTGCCCATGGCCCGAGTGATGCGCGTGACCGACGTGCTGTTCGTGCTGCGCGGGGTGTGCCATGTCGTCCTCCACGTACTCGATCCTTCGCCGTGCTGCCCGGCTTGTCGATGACTGTATACCCCCAGGGGGTATCTTCCAAGCATGGATCACCACGCGGTCTTCCGCTCGCGGCCCCGCCGTGCTCCGATGGTTCGCATGACTGACGATCGAGTGACCGAGGCACGACCGGCCGGCGAACGGCGCGAGGGATACGACGGCACCGGCCCGGGGGCGATCACCCCCGACGGCTGCGCGGTCGAGGTGTACGAACGACTGCCGATCGGCGACGAGCCCGAGGTAATCGCGGGCGCGGTGCCGCCCGGCGCGAGCCTGCTCGAACTCGGCTGCGGCGTGGGCCGGATGACCCGCCCGCTGCTGGAGCTGGGCTTCCGGGTGACGGCCGTGGACGAGTCGGCCGACATGCTGGCACGGGTCCGCGGGGCGCGTACAGTGCGCTCCCCGATCGAGCGGCTGGAGCTCGACGAGCGCTTCGACGTCGTCCTGCTCGCCTCCTTCCTGGTGCACGCCCCCAGCCTCGACGTCCGCCGGGGCCTGCTGGAGACCTGCCGTCGGCACGTCACCCCGGACGGCTGCGTGCTCATCCAGCGCGAGGGCGAGGACTGGCAGACCGACCTGCCGCGCGAGCGACCGCTCGGCGAGGACGGCCTGGTGCGGGTGGAATCCGCCACACCCGTCGGCGACGGGGTGAACCTGGTCCACGTGGTGTACGAGTTCCCGGACGCCAAGTGGACCCAGTCCTTCCCGTCCCGCCCGATGAGCCAGGCTGACTTCGAAGGGGCGCTCGCCGAGGCCGGACTGGCGGTCGACGCCTGGCTGACCGAGGACCGCACCTGGGTGCGGGCCCGCCCGGTGGCCGGCTGAGCACTCCGGGGAGAACCGGGGAGGAACGGGAAGGAACGGGAAGGAGCAGGTGGCGGGACGGTGCGCCCGGGGTGGGGGCGGAGGACAGGCCTTCACCCGAACGGCGTAGCATCAGGCGGACGCCGGGCCCGCGCGCGGCCCGAGCGCCGGGCGGGGCCGGTGGTTCGCCTGCCATCGGGCCGCGCCGTTGGACCGCGTCGGCCGGTTCGCAGGACTGTTCCCGCACCGACCACCAAGGAACACTTCATGCGCATCGACCGACGGATACCCCGGGCGGGTGTCCGGTGATCGAATGGTTCCACGGAGCCGTCCTCGGCCTGATCCAGGGGCTCACCGAGTTCCTCCCGATCTCCTCCAGCGCCCACCTCCGGGTCTTCCCCGCCCTGCTGGGCTGGAAGGACCCGGGGGCGGCGTTCACCGCGGTGACCCAGCTCGGCACCGAGACCGCCGTACTGATCTACTTCCGCCGCGACATCGCCTCGATCATCAAGACCTGGACGCTCTCGCTGTTCCGGCCCGCGCTCCGCTCGCACCAGGACGCGCGGATGGGCTGGTTCGTGATCATGGGCACCCTGCCGATCGGCATCCTCGGCAAGCTGTTCCAGGACACCATCGAGCACGACCTGCGCGACCTGCGGATCATCGGCACCACGCTGATCGTCTTCGGCGTCGTCCTGGCGGTCGCCGACCGCACCCGGGCGGTCCGGCACGCCAAGCCGATCAGCGATCTGACCCTGCCGCACGCGGCCACGTACGGCATGGCCCAGGCGCTCGCCCTCATCCCGGGCGTGTCGCGCTCCGGTGGCACGATCAGCGCCGGTCTGCTGCTCGGGTACAGCCGCGAGGCGGCGGCCCGGTACTCGTTCCTGCTGGCGATCCCGGCGGTGCTGGCCTCCGGCCTGCTGGAGCTGTTCAAGATCGGCGAGGGCCCCGCGCCGGCCTGGGGGCCGACCGTCCTGGCCACCCTGATCGCCTTCGTGGTCGGGTACGCGGCGATCGCCTGGTTCCTGAAGTACATCTCGAACAACAGCTTCATGCCGTTCGTGATCTACCGCATCGCGCTGGGCGTTCTGATCATCGCCCTGGTGTCCGTCGGCACCCTGGCCCCGGACGCCGGTGTGGTCGCCAAGTAGAACGGCGTTCCACCACCAGCACCACCGGCACCACCCCGCACCAACGATGCGAACGACGAAGCGGGCCGATCCACCCCCGTGGTGGACCGGCCCGCTTCGTCGTTCCCGAACGGCGGCGGCTACCGGCGCCGCTCGCGGACGGCGGTCAGGCGGCCCCGGACGGCGGCGTGGACCTCGGCCTCCTCGGCCGGGTCGGCGGCGAGGCGGCGCAGGCGCTCCAGCACGCGGGCGTCGCCGGTGGTGGCGACGTGCCTCGCGGCGAGCTCCCGGGTGGACTCCTCGCAGTCCCAGAGGCACTCGACGGCCGGCCCCTCGGGGAAGTGCACGTCGGTCGCGGCGAGCGCCCGGGCGGCGCGGCCGCGCAGTTCCGAGGAGACGGCCTCCCCGTAGATGTGGCGCAGGACCGGGACGGCCTCGGTGGCGGTCAGCCGCCCCGCGCCGTCGACCAGCGTCCCGAGCCCGGCGTCGGCGCCGGACACCCCGTGCAGCGAGACCCAGCGGCGCAGCCCGGCCACCACCAGCGGGCCGTCGCCGGGCTCGCCCGCGTCGGCCAGCAGCCGGACGGCGGCCTCGCCGAGGGCGCTGTCGGCGCCGCCGGTGGCCGGGTCGGCCCAGCGGCGGGCCTGGGCCAGCGCCTCGGGGCCGCGCATCCGGCCGAGCAGTTCCAGGGCGAACCGGACCAGCCGGTCGTCGACCTCGGCCGCGGCGGCCTCGATCAGCTCGGCCGCGGCCGGGTCGCGCCGGTCGACGAGGTGGAAGCGGGCCGCCCGGCGGGCGCCCAGCACCCCGGTGCGGGCCGCCTCCAGGTCGGCGGGGCGGTCCTCGGGCCGGACCACGGCGGCCAGGCAGCGGGCGGCCGCGGCGGCACGGCGGTCCACCGCGTCGGGCCCCGGCCCGGGTACGCCGTCCCGGGACGCCTCGGGGCGGACCGGGCCGCCGGCGAAGGCCGTGGCGCCGAGGCCGCCGAGCTCGCCCTGGTCGGCCCAGGCGAGTACGTCGGCGGTGGACCAGCCCGGGGTCGCGCCGCTGCGGTTCAGCTGGCGCTGCCACACGTCGAAGGGGGACTGCTCGGCGGCGGCCGCGACTCTCGGGTGGTACGTCGCCCAGAGCCGCCAGGGCCGGGGCTCGTACGCGCTCCGGATGGTCTCGCGCAGCTCGGCGTCGCCCTCGGGGCCCGGCGGGAAGCGGTCCAGCACGGCCATCCCGAGCAGCAGCAGGCCGCGGTCGTCGTCGCGCAGCGCGAGCTCGTCCAGGGCCCAGGCCCAGTTGGTGCCGGTCGCGGCGTACTCGCGGAGCATGAGGAGCGCGTCCCGCCGGCCGTACGCGGCGAGGTGGCCCAGGACGGAGAGCGCGAGGCCGGTGCGGGCCTCGTCCTCCTCAAGGAGGTCCTCCGGCGAGTGGAGATGGTCCTCGATGCCGTCGAGCGGCGCCTCCAGTTCCATGTAGAGGCGCGCGTAGTAGAGGGAACGGTTCTCGACCTGCCAGTCGGCCCGCGGGTCCCTGGTGACACACTCCTCCAACGCGGCGATGGCCTCGGTGCGGTCGGCGGCCAGCGCATGGAGCTGCCCGTCACCGCGACCTCGCTGCAGGAGGCCGAGGAGGCTGGCACTGGGTGCTATCACTGGCTCGAACATGAGGTCAGCATCCGTTGCGGCGGTCGTAGTGGCAACGGGATTTCCGTCGCCGGGGTCTCTGGTGGGTACTGCGGTGGGCGCCCGGGCGCCGGAATTACCGAAGGTTACCGCCTCGGGCAGCCCGTCGCACACAGGGCGACCGACCCTTTGTGCGCAGTGGCATATGCCGGGGGAACTTTGTCGGCGATCTGTCCAAATCGCCCACAGGGGTGACACCGCTGTGCCACAGTCGATCCCACCACGCACCGGCCGCTCTCCACGAACGGAGCACTGGACCCGCATGCTCGAATCGCCCACGTCAGGCCCACCACCCGCCGCGTCCCCGACCGAGGACGCGACGGACGGCGAGGGGCCGGTGGGCGACAGAGTGGACGGCACGATCCGGACCACCACCGGCGCCGCCGTGATCGGCTCCGCCGAGTGGGACCTGCTCACCGACGACGTCCGCTGGTCCGCCGAGGCCTACCGGCTGCTCGGCTGCGACCCCGGGCACGGACCGCTCAGCCTGGACCGGCTGCCCGACCGGCTGAGCGAGGCGGACCGGCCGCAGCTGCGCCGGATGATGACCGACGCACTGGTGCACGGCCGGTACGCCTTCGGCACCCTCCAGGTGCGTCGGCCCGACGGCGGGCACGGCATGGTCGAGTGCGCCGGCGAACCCGTCCTGGGCACCGACGGCACCGTCACCGCGCTGCGCATGCTGCTGCGCCCGGCGAACCCCTCCTAGCAGGCTGACCCCACCGGGCCCGGGTCAGCCGCGCCCGGATCAACCGCGCCCGGGTCAGCCGCGCGCGGGCCGGTTCTTCGCACCCGCCGCCCGCAGCTCCCGCCCCAGCTCGTCCCGCAGCTGGTCCACCACCGGCACCCCCCGGTAGCGGGCGGTCAGCCGGTACATCTCCCGCAGCCGGTCCCACGTCCGGTGCGAGGAGTTCTGGCCGATCGCGCTCATCGCCAGCTTGCACTGGGTATCCGCCGCGTCCGGCTCCCCGGTGATCCAGTGCACCGAGGCCAGGGTGATCCGGTCGAACAGCGCCGACCGCAGCTGCCCCGTCCCCTCCCGCATCCGGATGGCCTGCTCGGCGTGCCGGCGGGCCGGCTCGGCGGCCGCCAGGTCGTGCTCGGCGAGCGTCCGCAGCACCAGCGCCTGCATCCCGCACAGCTCCGCCTCGTCGAAGACCTGCATCCAGGACGGCGGCGGGCCGTCCAGGCCCTCGGCGAAGAGGTCCTCCGCCTCGCCCAGCAGCCGCCAGGTCGCCTGCGACTGCCCGATCGAGGCGTGCGCCCAGGCCTCGACGGTGTTCAGCATGGCCCGCGTTCTCGGCAGCATCCGGCCGCCGCTCGCCTTCGCCGCGGCCATCAGGTCGATCGCGTCGTCGGCCCGCCCGAGGTGCACCATCTGACGCGCCGCCCGGGAGATCGCCTCCCCCGCGCGCGGCAGGTCGCCGGCCTCCTTGGCCGACTCGGCCGCCAGCATGAAGTACTTCTGCGCGGTCGGCTCCAGGCCCACGTCGTGCGACATCCAGCCGGCCAGCACCGCGAGGTCGGCGGCGACCATCCACAACCGCCGCTCCACGGCCGGGCTGTGCCGGTGCGTCAGCAGGCCGCCCACCTCGTTGAGCTGCCCGACCACCGCCTTGCGCTGCAGGCCGCCGCCGCGGGCGGCGTCCCAGGCCCGGAACACCAGCACCGAGCGCTCCAGCGCCTCCACCTCGTCGAGCCCGACCGGGCCCGCGTCGTACAGGTCCACCACCGGGCCGGCACCGCCCTGGGTGAGCACCGGCCTCGGGCCGGGCGCCGAGGCCGCGTACGCGACCGCGTCCCCGCCCAGCCAGCCCTTCAGCGAGTCGGCGATGACCGCCCCGGCCGTGAGCGCGGCACCCGCGCCCACCAATCCACGTCGGTTCAGCATGAGGTCCATTCCCGTGAACTCGGTGAGGACCGCGGCCGTTCGATCCGGCTCCCAACGTGACGAGGTGGCTGACTGCGCCGCTCCGGTCCTGGTGGGCCGGTGTCGTTCCAGACCGAGGTCCTCAGTGGTGACGACACGGCCGAGCCGCTCCGTGAACACGGCTGCCAGTACCCTCGGCACCGGATCGCGCGGGATCTCCCCCTGCTCGATCCAGCGCCGCACCCGCGAGGTGTCGGTGGACAGCTGCTGCTGGCCCATCGCGGCACCCCGTCTGTTGACCAGCCGTGCGAGTTCGCCCTTGGACCATCCGGTCAGGACGAACAGATCGGCGAGTCGGGTGTTGGGTCCCCTGCTCACGTGAAGCCCCCAGGTTCCTCGGCTGGTTCGAGGCTAGAGGGTCCGTCATGTGCCGGGCGAGCATTCGCCAGGCTTCGCCAGGGTCCGCCACATTACCAACCACCGGCATCCGGGTGTGATGTAGAGGTGCGCCACCTCGCCCCCCGGGTCGGGCGGCGTCCCAGGCCGGTTCGGGGTTCCCCCGTACGGGTCGACGGGGCGTCCCCGGTCCTCACCCGAGGGGGTGGCGCGGCCGGGTGGCGCGGGGGCGCCGGGCACGGCCACGGCAGTACCGGCCGACCGCATTCCCCAGGGTGCGGACGGCCGGTAAACCGCCGCAGCACGGGGTTCCGGCCCCGGCGTCCGTGCCCGGCGCCCGCGCACCACCCGGCCGACAGACCGACCGCCAGACCGCCAGACCGCCAGACCGAGCAAGGGCCGCCGTCACGCCAGGAACCACGCGGCACCGGCCCTCCCCGCACCCCCCGCGGGGCCGCATCCGCAGACGGACACAGGAAGGGACCTCCCTCACCCCATGTATTCCTCAGCGACCTCCCCGACGCCGACCACGACCCGCACCGCGCTGCGCCCCCCCACCGCAGCCGTCGGCCGTCCCGGTCCGAAGCAGGTCCCGCCGCCATCCCGGCCCGTCGCCCCGCGCGGCGCCGCCGACGGCCGGCCCGTGGACCCGCGGGGCCAGGCGGCCCGGACGGCGCTGGGGCTCCGCTCGCCCGAGGCCGCTCCGGCCGGCAACCGCCTCCCCGGAGCCCGGATCCCCGCCGTCCGCCCCGGCGACGGCCGGCTGCTGCGCCCGCCGACCCGGCCGGGCCAGCCCGTCACCCAGGAACGGATCGACCCCTCGGCGCTGCAGACGCCGGCCGTGCGGGCCGCGCTCGCCGGGGTCTCGCGGATATGCCCCGCCTTCACCCCCCGCCAGGTGCTGCGCGAGGGGAGCCGCCACATCCTGGTGGCGGGCACCATCGGCCGGGCGCCGGTGGTGGCGAAGTGCCTCGCCCCGCAGGCCGTGCGGAGCGAGTACTTCGAGCAGTTGGTGGCCGACTTCCACCACGAGGTCGCGGTCTACCGGGCGTTCGTGCGGCACCGTCCGCCGGTGCGGCTGCCCCGGCTGGTGGCGGCCGACCACGACCGCTGCGTGCTCGTCATGGAGCGCGTCCCCGGCCGGCCGGCGGCCCGGGAGCGCCACCCGGTCAACGCGCCGACCCCGGGCGAGGTACGGGCGCTGCTCACCGCCGTCCGGACGCTCAACCTGTGGCGCCCGCCGACCGACGTCTTCCAGCCCCGGCTGGACTACCAGTTGGAGATCGCCCGCTACCACTCGGTGGGCCAGCTCACCGACCGGGACGCCGGCGACCTGCGCGGTCTGCTGCACGGCCTCGGCCACGGCCCGCTCCAGCTCTGCCACGGCGACGCCCTGCTCAGCAACATGCTGCTGGCGCCGTCCGGGCCGGTGCTGGTCGACTGGGAGCAGGCCGGCTGGTACCTGCCCGGCTACGACCTGGCGGTGCTCTGGAGCGTGCTCTCCGGGGACACCGCGGCCCGTCGCCAGATCAGCCAGCTCGCGCAGAGCGGGGGCACGCTGGCCCGGGACGCGTTCCTGGTGAACCTGGTGCTGGTACTGATGCGGGAGATCCGGCTGTACGACGTGCCGGGCGCCGGCGAGGAGCAGCGGATCATGATCCGCCGGCTGTACGACGACGCCGCGCTGGCCCGCCGCGCGGTCCGGGCGGCGGTCGGGACCAGGTGAGCGCCGCCCCGTCCGGCCCGGCGGGGGCCCGTCCCTGACGGCCCCTCCGGCCGGCCGGCGGGGGGGGTGGCGCGGCTCAGTGCCGGGCGCCGCGCTCCAGGGCGGCTCGGCCGGCGGCCTCCAGGACGGTCTCGTCCGGGGCCAGGTGGACCCGGCTGCTGAGCACGTCCCGCAGGTAGCGCTCCAGCGGGTGACGCCGGCTCAGCCCCGGGTTGCCGGTGAGCGAGACGGCCTGCTGGACGGCGGCCGTCGCCGCCCGGGTGGCCAGCAGATGGGCGGGACCCGTCCGGGCCACCGCCGCCGGATCGGCCCGGTCCACCCGCGCGGCCAGCCCGTCGACCAACTCCTCGGCGCCGATCAGCTGGGCCTCGATCTCGCCCAGCGCGCAGCGGTAGCGGGGCAGGCTGCCGAGCGGCTCGGTCAGATTGGCCGGAGTTCGCTGGTGCAGGAAGCGCACCAGCCAGTCCTGGGCCGAGCGGGCGACCCCGACGGCCACCGCCGAGAGCGCCAGATCGTGCCAGGCCCTGGCCAGTTCGGCCGGCGGGACGGTCTCGGCGGCAGCGGCGGCAGCGGCGGCAGCGGCGGCAGCGGCGGCAGCGGCGGCAGCGGCGGCGGAACCGGCCGTGCCCTTTCCGGCCCCGCCCCTGGGCGGGGTCAGGCCGAGGGCCAGCTCGGTCGGCACCCGCACCCCGTCGAGGACCACGTCGTGGCTGGCGCTGGCCCGCAGGCCGAGCTGGTCCCAGGTCGGGTCGACCTCCAGGCCCTCGCTCTCGCCGCGTACCAGGAAGGTGCCGATCCGGGGCTGCGGTTCCTCGGTCCGGGCGGTCACCGCCATCCAGGCGAGCGCCTCGGCGCCGGTGCAGTACGTCTTACGGCCCGTCAACCGCCAGGCCTCGCCGTCCCATCGCGCCACCGTGGCCGGCGGTTCGCCGCCGCGACCCCCGGGCTCCGCGCGCAGGGTGTTGACCAGGGCCGGACCGCGCCGGGACTCGGTGAGCAGCCGCCGGTAACCGGCCGTCGGCCAGGCCGAAGTCCGGGCCTGCTCGGCGTGCTGGAGCAGGGTGAAGGCGGTGACCACCGCCACCGAGGCGTCCCCGCGCCCGAGTTGGGCCAGCACCCGGACGGTGTCGGCGAGCGTGCCGCCGGGGCCGCCGTACCGGCGGTCCACGGTCAGGGTGAGCAGTCCGGCCTCGTGCACCGCCTCGATGCCCTGGTACGGGAAGGTCGCGTCGCGGTCGTGCTCCTCGGCCCGGGCGGCCAGCAGGTCGACGACCCGGGGCAGTCCGGCGAGGGCGGCCGCGACCGGGGACGGGGTGGCGGGCGACTGGTCGGTGATGCTCATCGGGCTGGGGCCTCCGGGCGGCAGCGTGGGCTCTGCGGGCGGCGCGCCGGGACGGGCGCGCGGGACGGACGGCGGCCCGGGAATTCGGCTCGATGCCCGCCCCCGGCACCCGGGTACGGCGGAACGGCCGCCCCCGGATCGGCGCCGACCCTTCGGTCGGCGGCCCGCCGCCCTCGGGGACGAATCCCCTCAGTGGCCCGGACACGCCGCGCTGGCGGTGCGCCGCAGGTCGAGGTAGCTGCGACGGGTCAGCAGCGGGAGACGGCACGGCATGTTCGCGACCTTACGAACCTGTGATCGAAACCGTCAAGCAGTGCCCGAGGCCTGGAACGGGCGGAGCGCGGAACCCGGGCGAGCGGCAGAGCCGGGAGCGGAACGCCGCCCTCCGGGGCCCGGATCCGGCCCTTTGATCCGGCCCCTGGTTCCGGCCTCGTCAGCCCTGCTGGAACATGTCCGCGGGAAGCGGCTTCAGCAGCTGGTAGAGATCGTCCGAAATCGGCCGGTCCCAGGAGGCGATGGTGACCTGCACGCCGTCACTCCGGCCGAACTGGGCACAGAAGACCCGGCCCTCACTGACCTTGACCTTCTTCACGATCAGCAGGTCGTCCCCGAGCATGACCGGGAAGTCCTCCGCCGAGACGAACTCGACCGGTTCCTCGTTCTCCAGGGCCGCGAGCAGCTGGCGGACCTCGAAGGGCACGCTGTCGCCGGTCTCGCGGGCCGGCGAACCCTCGGGGAGGTTGCCGATGAACATCGCCGGGCCTCTGCCGCCGAACAGGTCGTAGCGCAGGAAAATCCCCTGGCAGGAGCCGTCCGGGCCGGTCATCATGGCTGCACCGAAGTCGCCGGGCCAGTCGCCCGGGTCCATGGCGAGGACGTCGAAGTCCGGGCCTGCGGGCTGACCGGAGCGACGGCGGAGAAAAGACATGGGAACATCGTACGTGCCCGGCACACCGCGCTCGCGGGGTGGGTGGGGCACCGGACGGAGATCCACGCTCAGAGACCAATGTTGACTCTGAGCAACCGTCCGGGCTACGTTCGGTTCAGCACGACAGCCGTTCTGGGTTTCACCCTTCGGGGGGACGGCCTGTCGCAACGCGGCCCTACACGCGTTTCCCTCACTGTGCACACCGCCGTGCCGAGCACCCAGCTTCGCCGACGCACACCGCACAGCACAGAAGCCAACAGTTCCACGCATCACAAGCAAGGTCCGCGGGGCCCCGGCCCGTCGCTCCCGCGGATCTGCTCGGGACGCCGCCGCGTGGGGGCGTGCGGGTCCCGAGCACGGCGTCGCCTCCGAGTCGCTCTCGGTTGCGGTGCCATCCTCCCGGCGACTGCCGGCCCCTCGTGGGCCGGGACCGGCCGACGCACCCCCGGTGCGCAGAGGGATGACTGGGAGGAGACTCGGCAACGCTGCCGGGTTGCACAGCAGGCGCCGTGTCTGGCCGCGTGGGGGCGGTGGGCACGGCGTCTGCCTGTGTTCATACTCTGAGCTGCGTTTGTCCAGCAGTCAACAGAAATTATGACTGCGCACGCTCAAATGTGATCGGAACGATGACCGGCGGAGACCTTCGGAGCCGTACGGGCGCCTCCGGACCCCCTGAACGGCACTCCCGAACGCCGGAAGTGCAGGGAATGCCGGGAATGCCGCGGGTGCCGGCCCGGCGGTCCGGACCGGCACCCGCTGTCCGGAGCCTCAGGTGAGGTCGAACTCGCCGTCCCGCGCGCCGAGCACGAAGGCCCGCCACTCCCCCGGCGTGAACACCAGGACCGGGCCGTCCTCCTGACGGCCGTCCCGCATGCCGATGTACCCGTCCACGAAGGCGATCTGGACGTCCCCGATGCCCTGGCTGCTGCAGAGCCAGGTCGCCCCGGTGAAGTCCACCTTCGGCTTCCCGCTCGCGGCGAGCTCCACCACCTCGGTCGACTCCACCCCGGTCCCACTGTTGGCTGCCACTGTTGGTCTCTCCTCCCGACGGCCTGAACGGTCCCAGCCTAGTCACCGCTGCCGCGCCGGTCAGCGGGATCACCAGGACTACCCCCCGGCCGGGGACCGACGGGCCGTCAACGCCCGCCGCACGCCTGGAGGGCCTGTGGAGCGCCCGTGCGGGTCCGTCGCGCGCCCCGGCGCGACCCCGGGGGCGCGTGTCCCGCGCGGGCGCGCGGCGGGCGAACTGCCAGAGTGTGGGGAGCCCCCCACCGAACGCCCCGAGGAGCAGCCGATGAGCCGCCGGGACGGCACCCGCGCCGATGTCATCCCCATCTCCGAGGCCCCCTCGGCGCACCCCCCGGCGCCCCGCACCCCGCCCGAGCCCGCCCCACGGCCCCGGCCCACCCCCGGCCGGCCGCCCGCCCACGGCCGGGTCGGGGTCGTCCTGGTCTCGCACAGCCAGGAACTCGCCAACGCCGTCCGCGCCCTGACGCTCGCGCTGGCCGGCTCCGACTCCCCCGCCCCGGTGGCCGGCACCGGCGGGGACCTCGTCTCCGGCCCCGGCATCAGCGCCGTACTGGTCGCCGCCGCCACCCGCCGGGTCGACCAGGGGCACGGCGTGGTCGTGCTGGCCGACCTGGGCGGCGCGGTGACCACCGTCCGGGCGCTGCTCGCCGAGGCCGACGAGCACGGCCTGCCGTTCCCCGTCCGGTTCGCGAACGCGCCGTTCGTCGAGGGCGCGGTGGCCGCGGTGGCCACCGCCACGGCCGGCGGCGACCTCTCGGCGGTGCTGGACGCCGCCGAGGAGGCCTACCGCCAGCCCAAGGGCTGACCGGGCCGGCGGGTCCCACGACGGCCCCGCGCGGCCGCTTCCGGCCGTTCTCGGAGTTCCGCCCCACGGCGGGTGACCGCGCGGCTACCATCGGCGCTGGGCCGGCCGCGCGGGCCGGGTCGTCCTGAGGGGGGAACCTCAACCATGCGCGTCGTCGTCACCGGCGGAGCCGGCTTCATCGGGGCCAACCTGGTCCGGGCCCTGCTGGCCCGGCCCGAGGTGGACCAGGTCCGGGTCGTGGACAACTTCTCCACCGGGCGGAAGGCCAACCTGGCCGGCACCGAGGCGGTGCTCCACGAGGGCACGATCCTCGACCCGGCGCTGCTGGACGAGGCCTTCGCCGGCGCCGACGCGGTGGTGCACCTCGCCGCGCTGCCCTCCGTGCCGCGCTCGGTGGCGGACCCGCTGGCCAGTCACCACGCCAACGCCACCGGCACCCTGGAGGTGTTGGAGGCGGCCCGCCGCGCGGGCGGCCTCTACGTGGCCGCCGCGTCCTCCTCCTCGGTCTACGGCGCCAACCGGGAGCTGCCCAAGCGGGAGTCCATGCGCACCGCGCCGATGAGCCCGTACGCGGTCAGCAAGCTCGCCACCGAGGCCTATCTGGCGGCCTACCACCACTGCTACGGGCTGGGCGTGCTGCCGCTGCGGTTCTTCAACGTGTTCGGCCCGCTGCAGCCCGCCGGGCACGCCTACGCGGCCGTCGTCCCGGCCTTCCTGGACGCGGCGCTCGCCGGGCGGCCGCTGACCGTGCACGGGGACGGGGGGCAGAGCCGGGACTTCACCTTCGTCGGCACCGTCACCCAGGTGATCACCGACGCGGTGCTGCGCCGGGTCGTGCACGCCGACCCGGTGAACCTGGCCTTCGGCACCCGCACCTCGCTGCTGGAGCTGGTCGGCGAGCTGGAGTCGGTGCTCGGCCACCCCGTCGAGGTCGCGCACACCGAGTCGCGGCCCGGCGACGTCCGGGACTCGCAGGCCGACAACGCGCGGCTGCGCGAGCTGTTCCCGGACGTCCGGCCGGTGCCGCTGCGCGAGGGCCTGGAGCGGACGGCGGACTGGTTCCGCGGCCTCTAGGGCCCTGCGGCCTGCCTTACGGGAGCTGCGCGCCCTCCCAGGCGAAGCCCGTCTCGGCCGGGCCGGACACCGCCCGGTCGATCCAGGCCAGCTCCCGCTCGCCCATCGGCGGCAGCTCGTCCAGCGCGTACCAGCCGACCGCGAGCGTCTCGTCCTCGTCCACCCGGATCTCCCCGCCCACCGGGCGGCAGCGGAAGACGACCTCCAGGTACTGCGTCACGTCGCCGTTGGGGTAGGTGATGTCCGGCGAGACGGTGAGCGTCACGAGCCGCTCGGGAACGGTGACGATCCCGGTCTCCTCCAGGACCTCGCGGACCGCTCCGTCGGCCGGCTGCTCGCCCGGGTCGAGGATGCCGCCGGGCGGCGCCCAGTTGCCGTCGTCGGCGCGTTGGACGAGCAGCACCCGGCCGTCGTCGTCCAGGACGACGGCCGCGGCCGCGCTGAGCCAGAGCTTGCGGGGGCCGACCACCGCGCGGAGGTCGGCCAGGAACTTCGGAATCGCCATGCGCCGCAGCCTATCGGGGCACGGGCGCCGCGCCGGCCCCGGGCGGGGCGGGGCGGCGCGGTCAGGCGCCGCGGAGCGGGCGGGCCGGGGAGCCGACCACCACCGCGCCGGGCGGGATGTCCCTGGTCACCACGGCCGCCGCGCCGATGAAGGCGCCCGCGCCGATCTTGCGGCCCTGGAGCACCACGGCGTTGGAGCCGACGGTGGCGCCGTCCGCCAGCAGTACGGCGCCGGAGACGTTTCCGCCCGGATAGACCGTCACCCGCTCGCCGAACACCGCGTCGTGGCCGACGGTCGCGTTGTAGTGGACCTGGCTGTGCGCGCCGAGCCGGACGCTGCTGGACACGTACGCGCCGCCCATCACCAGGCAGCCCGGGCCGAGCAGGGTCTCCGGGGCGATCAGCGCCCGGGGGTGGACCAGGGTGACCGGCTCCGCGCCCAGGCCGTCCAGCAGGGCGGCGAGCCGCTGCCGGACGGCCGGGTCGGCGATGCCGACCAGGTAGCGGGCGCCGGGTTCGAGCTCGGCGGGCCGGCGGACGGGCAGGCCGCGGACGGTGGCGCCGTGCTGCCGGTCGTCGAGGAAGCCCGCGACCGGGACGCCGGGCGCGAGCGCCGTGTCCAGCGCCTCGCGGCCGACGCCCCCGGCGCCGGCGATCCAGAGTCCGGACGGGTCCGGCGCGGGCGGCTCGGTTGCGGACGGGTCCGTTGCGGAGGGCATGGGGGCCATCCTGCCGGGTTCGTGAGTCAGGACGCCTCCTCGACGGCGGCGCGGACTGGGACCGGCGGGGCCAGCCGGGCCCCGGCGGCCTGCCGGGGCAGGCTGAGGGTCCGGAAGGGTTCCGGCGCGGGCGCCGCCGGGGCGGCGGGCCCGACCGGTGCCGCGGGCGCCGCCGGGGTGCTCTCGATCGGCTCGGTCGGCGCCGGGAAGCCCGGGTTGACGCCGCCGGCGGCGGTGATCCCGGCCGGGCGCAGCAGCACCTTGACGGTCAGCAGGAGGATCCGCAGGTCCACCAGGAGCGAGCGGTTCCGGACGTACCAGAGGTCGAGCTCGATCCGCTCGGGCCAGGTGATGGAGTTGCGGCCCTGGACCTGGGCCCAGCCGGTGAGGCCGGGCCGGACGTCGAGCCGGCCGCGCTGCCGGCGGGAGTAGTGGACGACCTGCTCGGGGAGCGTGGGCCGGGGCCCGATCACCCCCATCTCGCCGCGCGCGACGTTCCACAGCTGCGGCAGCTCGTCCAGGCTGGTCCGGCGGAGCAGGTCCCCGAGCCGGGTGATCCGGGGAGCGTCCGGCTCCTCGGGGAAACGTTTGTCCCGCATGGTGCGGAACTTGAGGATCTCGAACTCCTTGCCGCGCAGCCCCGTCCGGGTCTGCCGGAAGAGCACCGGTCCGCCCATCGTGCAGCGGATCAGCAGGGCGATCAGCAGACCGAGCGGAATCGCGACGATCCCGGTCAGCGCGGTGATCGCGAGGTCCCCCCCTCGCTTCATGACGGTCCTTCCCCCTGATGCGGTGGTGTGGTCGTGGGTGGGTTCAGCCGACCGTCCAGGGCAGTGCCTTGGCGCGGGCGACGGCCGCGTAGGTGGCCAGCGAGACGGCGGCGACCGCCCGCTGGTCGAAGGTCGCCTCGGCTCGGCGGCGGGCCGCCGTGCCGAGGCGGTCGCGCAGGCCCGGCTCGGTGAGAAGCCGGTCCAGCGCGCCGGTGAGGGCCCGGGCGTCCCCGGGCGGGGCGAGCAGCAGGTGTTCGTCGTGGGTGCCGATCTCGCGGCAGCCGCGGATGTCGCTGAGCACCATCGGCAGGCCGCCGGCGGCGGCCTCCATGGCGGAGCGGGAGAACCCCTCCCGGTAGGAGGGGAGGACGAAGGCGTCGAGCGCCGCGTAGACGGCGGGCATGTCGGCGCGCGGGCCGAGGAAGGTGACCCCGGACTCGGCGCCGTGGGCGTCCGGCTTGTCCGGGTCGTCGGGGCCGATCCAGACGAACCGGGCCTTGCCGGCCAGCGCGCGGGCCGCCTCGGCGTACTCCCGGATGCCCTTCTCGGCGACCCGGCGGCCGACCCCGCCGACCAGCAGTTCGTCCGGTCCGAGGCCGAGTTCGCCGCGCAGCCGGGCCCGGGTGTGGGCGCGCTCGCCGGGGTCGGTGGCGAAGCGGGTGAGGTCCACCCCGTTGCCCACCACCCGCGAGCGGCGGGCCGGGACGGCGCGGGCCAGGGTCCGGCGGTCCTCGCCGTTCTGGTAGAGCTCGGCGTGCGAGAAGCGGGCCGCGAGGGCCTCGGCGCCGAGCACGAAGGCGCGCTTGCCGAGCGGGTCGTGCGCCTGCGCCCAGAGTCCGTGGCAGGTGTTGACCACGACCGGGACGCGGGCCAGCCGGCCGAGGACCCGGCCGAGCACGCCGGTCTTGGGGTTGTGGGTGTGCAGCACGTCGGGGCGGATCCGGCGCAGCACGGCGAGCAGTTCGCGGGCCGCGGCGGCGTCGGCCCGCGGCTCCCAGGCCCGGGTGAGGGCGTGCAGCGGCTCGTGCCGTACGCCGATCGCCGCCAGTTCGGGGACGTACGGGCCCGGGGCGCTGATCCCGTACGTCTCGAAGCCGGCCTCCAGGTCGACCTTGAGCTCGGTGGCGAGGAGCAGTTGGAGGCTCATGTCGACGGTGGTGAGGTGGGCGACGCGCAGCGGCCGGCCGCCGGGGCCGCGCAGCCGGGGCGTGGGGGCGGCGGGCGGCGGGTGCTCAGGCACGGGCGCCCACCGCCTTCGCGGTGGCGACGATCCGGGCGTAGGCGCGCTCGGGGATCAGCCGGCCGTGGAGTTTGGCGCGGAAGAAGTCGATCGGGTCGGTGCGGCGGACCGGCACCCGGCGCAGCCGTACCGGGTCCACGCCGGGGAGGTTGCGGCCGACCTCGCCGGTCGCGGCGGTCCGGAAGCGGGCGCGCAGTGCGGGCTCCATGTGCGGGACCGGCACGCCCCAGGTGTAGGCGTAGTGGCTGGGGCGGACGCCCAGGTGCTCCTCGACCTCGTCGTTGCACGCGTCCAGCTCGGCGACGGAGAGCAGCTCGGGGCGGGCGTGGGTGCGGGTGTGGTTGGCGACCGTGCACAGGCCGGAGGCGGTCATCTCGCGCAGCTGCTCCCAGCTGAGCGCGGGGGCGCCGGCCGCCTTGGCGGTCGAGCCCTCCCAGCGCATCTCGCCGCCGACGTGGCCGCTGGCCAGGTAGACGGTGAACGGCAGCCGGCGCTCGCGCAGCAGCGGCCAGGCGTTCTCGTAGACGTCCGCGAAGCCGTCGTCGAAGGTGAGGACGACGCCCGGGGTGCGGCGGCCGGCCTCGATCCGGTCGGTGGCCTCGTCCAGCGAGACCACCCGGCCGGGCGGCAGGGCGGCGAGCAGGTCGGCCTGGGCGGCGAAGTCGGCGGTGGCGACGTCCAGCTCGTCCGGGCTCCCGCCGCCGACCCGGTGGTAGATCAGCACGGTGGCGCCCTCGCCGGGACTGCGCCCGACCCCGCGCGCCAGCTGGCGCTTCACCTGGGCCCGGATCCCCCCGGCGACCGGGGCCGTTCCGGGCGCGGCGGTGCCGCTCATCGTTCCCCCCTCTGCGGCGCCCTCCCCGGCGCCGGCAAGTGGCCTCGCATGGCCTCCGTACGGCCTCGCATCCGGCGCGGTCGGCGACCCGGACGGTCATCACAGTAGGGGGAACTGTGGGGCTGGTGCCCCGGAATTGTGAAAGAAGCGAGAAGGAGTTGGCGGATGGGCCGAAAATCGGCCGATCTGACCGGTTGAACTCGACCGGCGATCAGCGTGTGATCGGTTCCGACGGAATTCGGCGAAACGCGCGCGGCGGGCGAAGCCGTCGACGGTGCGTTCGGCGGGGCCGTCGGGTCCGGCGGGTTCGCTCAGGCGGGCTTGCTCGGGCGGGTGTGCTCGGGTGGGTTCGCTCAGGTCGCCGCGCGGCGGTGCCGGCGGAACAGCGCGACGGCGATCCGGCCGAGCAGCAGCACCCCGGCCGCGAGACAGCCCGCGACCGCCATCGCCCAGGCCGGACCGTCACTGTCCGGAACCACGACCGCCACTACGATGCCCAGCGCGAGGCAGCCCAGCCCCACCAGTGCCAGCGGCACCTGGTGGGTGACCAGCGCACCACCGTGCCAGAACCGCCGCATCCGGGTCGCACCGTGCAGATGGTGGTGATCACGTTCCGCGTCTGCCATGAGCCCAAGGTACCCCGGAGCCGCCGCCGGGGCAGCCCGCAGCGCGTGACCGGGCGACCACTCTCGGCCACCGCCGGTCCGGCTGTCCGAGGTCCGGACGTGCCCCGCTCCGGCGCGCTCCCGGCGTGCGCCGGAGCGCCCGTTCCGGGGCCCGATCGGGCGTCGTCCCGGCTCTGTTCCGGCTTGGTCCCGGCTTTGTTCCCACCATCCGAAAAAACCTTGCCGGTCCGGTACAACCATCAACGGGGCGTAGCTGTCTCCATTACATTGAGCGATCCAGGAGCCGTCCGCGGTGCGGGTTGGGAGTCCCCGCCGTGGACCGGAAATACCCAGGGGGCGGAGCCGCCGTGCCCTGGAGTCGGAGGCCGGGCTCCGTCCTCCGGCGGTACCGCCACGCCGCATCGGCGACCGAGGGGGAACCGTGCCGCAGTCCCATTCCACGACATCGACCTCCAACCTCACGGCCCGGACCAGGGCCGTGGTGACCGCCTTGTCGGACCTGCGGCCACCGCCGACCGCCGTGCCGCCGCACAGGCCCGTCACCGCGCGCCCGACGGCCGCGCCCGCCGTGCCGACCGACGGGCAGCCGGTCGGCACCCAGCCGGGCGGCCGGGGGCTGCGGGCTCCGGCGACCCGTATCTGCTCCCGGCCCGCGCGGGCCCTGGCGCCGGCGCCGACACCCGTACCGGCTCCGGCGCCGGCCCCCGCGTCGGTGCCCGCGCCGGCCCCGGCCAGGGCGCCCGGGCGGCGGCCCTCCGACCGGGCCGACCAGCCGACCGACCAGCCGGCCGACTGCCCCGCCGACGCGCGCGGCGCCTGGCTGCGGTTCGCCCCCGTCCAGCCGCTGTTCCGGGCCCGGGCGGCGCAGCGGCTCGCCGTGCTCGCCTACCACGGGGTGACCGACCCGCGGTCGTTCGGCGCGCAACTGGACCGGCTGCGAAGACTCGCCACACCCGTCTCACTGACCGCCGTGCAGGAGGCCGTCGCCGAGCAGCGCCCGCTGCCCGCCCGCAGTGTGCTGGTGACCTTCGACGACGCCGACCGCAGCGTCCTGACGCACGCGCTGCCCGCGCTGATCGAACGCGACATCCCGGCCGCCGCCTTCGTCATCTCCGAGCTGATCGGGACGGAGCGGCCGTTCTGGTGGCACGAGGCCGACTTCCTCGCCCGGCACGGCGGGCGGGCCCGCTCGCTCGACTGCGGCCACCCCTCGCAGCTGCTCCGCCGGCTCAAGGCGATGCCCGACCCCGACCGCCGGCGCAGCCTCCAGGAACTGCGGGTCAGCGCGGACCGCCGTCCGCCCGGCCAGCAGCAGCTCACCCCCGCGGACCTCCTCGCACTCCGCGAGGGCGGGGTCGCCATCGGCAACCACACCCAGGGGCACCCGTGCCTCGGCCGCTGCGACGACGACACCGTCCGGGCGGAGATCACCGGCGCCCACGAGGCCCTCACCCGCTGGCTCGGCGAGCCTCCGATCGCCTTCGCCTACCCGGACGGCGGCCACGACGACCGGGCCGAGAGCGTCCTGCAGGAACTGGGCTACCGGCTCGGCTTCCTCTCCGACCACCGCCTCGGCCCGCGGCTCCCCTCCCACCCGCTCCAGATCAGCCGGCTCCAGGTCGACTCGACGACCAGCACGCGCCGGTTCGACACCATCCTGTCGGGCCTCGAACCCGCCTACCGCCGCTGGCGCGGCCAGGCCGCCTGACCCGCGCAGGAAGTCGCCCCACCGACTTCCTGCGCCCACCGGGCGCCCCGCTCAGCCACCCGGCCAGGAACGGGGCAGAAGTCGACCCCTCCGACTTCCTGCGCCCACCCGTACGAGCGAGCCACCCACGAGCCGCTCCGGCCTCCCCGGACACGGCACCGACCCACCGGCCGACAACGGGCACGGGTGAGAAGTAGACCCAGCCGACTTCCGGCCCGCCCGCCCGCCCGAACGGGCCGACCACGAGTCGCTCCGCACAACCGGCCTCCCGGACGCGGCTCCGTCACACCGGCCGCGAGTGAGAAGTCGACCCCGCCGACTTCCCTCGCGCGGGCTCCGACCGGATGGCGGTCCCTCTGCCTCTCCCCCGGCGTCACCGGGCAGGGCCGCCGGGGTCGGCCCCGCAGGAGGGCGGTCTACGGGTAGCCGAGGGCGGCGGTGAGCAAGGCCGCCGGGTTGGGCGAGGAGCGGGCGCGCACGCGGGCGGCCGCCCGGGCGTGAGGCGGTGGGGACGGCTTGGAGGAGGACGGTCTCCGGGTAGCCGCGAGCGCGCACGCGGCCGGCTGGGTGTCAGGCCGTGGGGACGGCGCGGAGGAGGGTGGTCTGCGGGTAGGCGAGGGCGGCGGCCGGCAGGGTGGCGGGGGTGCCTGCGTGGAGGACGGTGAGGGTGGCGGTGCCCTGGCGGGTGGGGGCGGCGGCGCGGCGTAGGGCCTGGGCGGCGACCGGGTCGGCGGAGCCGTGCAGGGTGAGCGCGGGCAGGGCGGTCGGTGCGACGGCGGCGCGGATGCGGTCGGCGACCAGCTCGTAGTGCGTGCAGCCGAGGACGAGGCCCGCCGTCCCGCCCGGGGTGCGGGCGGCCGCGTCGGCGACGGCCGCCTCGATCGCCGCGTCGTCGCCGTGCTCCACGGCGTCCGCGAGCCCCGGGCAGGCGACCTCGGTGACGGCGGCGGTGCCCGCGAAGTCACGGATCAGCCCGCGCTGGTACGCGCTGCCGGTGGTCGCCGGGGTGGCCCAGATGGCGACGGGGCCGCCGAGCGCGGCGGCCGGCTTGATCGCCGGGACGGTGCCGATGACCGGCAGGCCGGGCTCCAGTTCGGCGCGGAGGGCGTCGAGCGCGTGGACCGAGGCGGTGTTGCAGGCGACGATCAGCGCGTCCGGCTCGTACGCGGCCGCGGCCCGGGCGCAGCCGAGGGCGAGTTCGGTGATCTCCTCGGGCGTGTGCGGGCCCCAGGGCATCGAGGCGGGGTTGGAGGAGAGCACCAGATCGACGTCCGGACGCAGGGTCCGGAGTGCGACGGCGGCAGCCAGCAGGCCGATTCCCGAGTCCATCAGTGCGATCTTCACGGGTCAAGACTTTAGTCGATGGCCCCCGACGGACCCTTGGTGCGGCAGACTGCCCGGGTGACCGTCCTGCTGTGGATCGCCTCGCTCTCCCTGCTGGTCTGGCTCTGGCTGGCGTGCTGCCATGGGCTGTTCTGGCGCACCGATGTCCGGCTGCCGCCGCGCCGGCCGCCCGCGCGGTGGCCGCAGGTGGCGGTGGTGGTGCCGGCCCGGGACGAGGCGGAGGTGCTGCCGGTGTCCCTGCCGAGCCTGCTCGCGCAGAAGTACCCGGGGCGGGCCCGGGTGGTGCTGGTGGACGACCACAGTACGGACGGGACCGGAGCGCTGGCGCGTTCGCTCGCCACCCCGGAGGGCCTGGAGCTCACGGTGACCTCCCCGCCCCCGCTGCCGCCGGGCTGGACGGGCAAGCTGTGGGCGCTGCGGCACGGGGTGGAGCTGGCGGGGCCGGACGTCGAGTACCTGCTGCTGACGGACGCGGACATCGCGCACGGGCCCGACTCGCTGGCGGAGCTGGTGGCCGCGGCGGAGAGCGACCGGCGGGACCTGGTGTCGCAGATGGCCCGGCTGCGGGTGGAGACGGGGTGGGAGCGGCTGATCGTGCCGGCCTTCGTGTACTTCTTCGCCCAGCTGTACCCGTTCCGGTGGAGCAACCGGCCGGGTTCGCGGACGGCTGCGGCGGCCGGCGGCTGCTCGCTGGTGCGGCGGGACGCGCTGGAGCGGGCGGGCGGGGTGGCGGCGATCCGGGGCGCGGTGATCGACGACGTGTCGCTCGCCCGGGCGGTGAAGGCCACCGGGGGCCGGATCTGGCTGGGGCTGGCCGAGCAGGTGGACAGCGTGCGGCCGTACCCGCGGCTGTCCCAGCTGTGGCGGATGGTGTCGCGCAGCGCGTACGCCCAGCTGCGGCATTCGCCGGTACTGCTGCTGGGGACGGTGCTCGGGCTGGCGCTGGTGTACCTGGTACCGCCGGCGGCGGTGCTGGCCGGGGCGGCGGCGGGTGCCTGGCCGGTGGCGGCGGTCGGCGGGGCGGCCTGGGCGCTGATGGCGGGCACTTTCCTGCCGATGCTGCGGTACTACCGGCAGCCGGCGCCGGCCGCGCTGCTGCTGCCGTTCACCGCCGCGCTCTACCTGCTGATGACGGTCGACTCGGCGGTGCAGCACTGGCGGGGCCGCGGGGCCGCCTGGAAGGGCCGGACCTACTAGGTCCGTTCGGATGAGGGCCGGACGGGTGGGGGCCGGGTGGGCCACACTGTTCGAATGGACCGTCAGATGATCTCCCGCCTCGCCCACGCCCACCACCCGATCGCCGCGCCGGTCTCCGACGGGGCGGTGGCGACGCTGCTGGAGCGGGCGCTCGCCCCGGAGGACGAGGGGCGGGTGCTGGACCTGGGCTGCGGGCAGGGCGGCTGGCTGCTGCGGGCGCTGGTGGCCCGGCCGCGGTGGCGGGCGGTCGGGGTGGACCTGGACGCGGCGGCGCTGACCCGGGCCCGGGAGTCGGCGGAGGCGGCGGGGGTGCAGCGGCGGTTGGGGCTGCACCACCTCGACGCCCGGGAGTTCACCGCCCGCGAGCCCTTCGAGCTGATCCTGAACGTCGGCGCGACCCACTCCTTCGGCGGCCTGCTGCCGACGCTGGCCGCCGCCCGGGAGCACCTGGCGCCGGGTGGCCGGGTGCTGGTGGGCGAGTGCTTCTGGGAGTGCGAGCCCTCGTCGGCGGCGCTGGGCAGCCTGGGCTCCGCGCGCGAGGAGTACGCGGATCTGGCCACCACCGTGGACCGGGTGGTCGCGGACGGCTGGACGCCGGTGTTCGGCCATGTGAGCAGCCGGCCGGAGTGGGACGCGTACGAGTTCTCCTGGACGGGCTCGCTGGCCGCCTGGGCCCTGGACCACCCGGAGCACCCGGACGCGGCGGACGCCCGGGCGGCGGCCGACCTGCACCGCGCCGAGTGGCTGCACGGCTACCGGGGGACGCTCGGCTTCGTCACCCTGCTGCTGCGCCGGGACTGACCGGAGACGAGACCCGGCGCTACGGCCGCAGACGTGCGAGGAAGTCGTCGATCAGCGGGGCGATCTCGGGCAGCTTCTCCTCCAGGGCGAAGTGCCCGGTGTCGAACACGTGCAGTTCGGCCTCGGGCAGGTCGCGCAGGTAGGCGCGGGCGCCGGGCTCGGTGAAGAACGGGTCGTTGCGCCCCCAGACCACCAGGGCCGGCGGCCGGTGGGTGCGCAGCCACTCCTGCCAGACGGGGTAGAGCGCGACGTTGCTGTGGTAGTCGAGGGCGAGTTCGACCTGGATGTCCTTGCGGCCCGGCAGGTCGAGGTGGTGCTGGTCGAGGGTCCAGCCGTCGGGGGCGATCAGCGTGGGGTCGCCGGTGCCGCCCTCGTACTGGGCGCGGGTGACCTCCTCGGTGAGGATGGCGCGGGCGCGTTCGGCGGCGCCCTCGACGCCGGGACGGTTGGCGATGAACTCCCGGGCCTGCGCGGAGAGTCCCTCCTCGTAGGCGTTGCCGTTCTGGACGACGAGGCCGGTGATCCACTCGGGGTGGCGGGTGGCGAGCCGCAGGCCGACGGGGGCGCCGAAGTCGAAGATGTAGAGGGCGAAGCGGTCGAGGCCGAGGGCCTTGCAGAAGCCCTCGACGACGTCGGCCAGGGTGTCGAAGCGGTAGCGGAAGTCCTCGGGGGTGGGGCTGTCGCTGTGTCCGAAGCCGGGGTAGTCGGGGGCGATCAGCCGGTAGCGGGTGCCGAGTGCGTCGAAGAGCCGACGGAACTGGTGGGACGCGGACGGGAATCCGTGCAGCAGGAGCAGCACGGGGGCGTCGGCCGGGCCGGTATCCCGGTAGAAGACGCGCAGGCCGTCGACGTCGACGTGGCGGTGGTGGACGTGCGGGATCGTCAGCTCGCTCATGCTAACCATTAAACACCGTCGTACAGGTTAGGAGAAGGGGGTGGATCACCGCCCCAGCAGGCGCAGCGCGGTCGGCTTGGTGAACTCGTACCGGGTCATCTGCTCCAGGTCCTTCAGCCAGCCGACCGTGCGGCCCGGCCGGGCGAGCACCCGGGTGTAGAGGTCCTCGAAGGCGCTGGTGACGCTCTCCAGCGAGAACCGGCCGACCACCCACTCCCGCCCCCAGGCGCCCAACTCGGCCCGGCGCGCCGGATCGTCGAGCAGTCCGCGCAGCTGCCCGGCCAGCACCTCGGGCGCGCGCGAGCCGTCCCCGAAGCCGTACATGCAGCGCGAGGCGTGCGGTTCGACCAGCGGGCCCGGCTCGTGCACGGCGGTGTAGCCGGCCGCGCCGTGCACCACCACCGGCTTGCCGAAGGCGAGTCCGCGCAGCGCCGAGCCGCCCATGCCGAGGACGACGTCGGCGGCCTGGTAGGCCGGGCGCGGGTCGGCCAGCTGGCCGGGGACCAGCACCGCCCGGCGGCCGAGCGCGCCGTTGACCTCGGCCGCGCGGGCGCGCAGCGGCTCCAGGCTCGGGCCTGCGCCGACGATCACCAGCCGGACCCGGGGGTCGTCCAGCTGCCGGACGGCGTCCACGGTGAGCTCCGCGCCGGCGTCCTTCTCCAGCGCGGGGACCAGCCGGGTGACGATGGCGAGCAGCAACTCGTCGTCCCCGACGCCGTGTTCGCGGCGGAACGCGGCGCCGTCGACCAGCCCGGGGGCGTCCGTGGCGGTGTTCACCGGCGGCTCGATGAGGCTGACGTCCCGGTGGCCGAAGGCCCGGCCGTCGCCCAGCAGCGCGCCGAGGCCCAGCACCAGCGGCTGGTGCCGGGGCAGACCGCGCAGCATCCGGATCCCGTAGAAGGTGGTGACCACCGGCAGCCGGCCGTAACGCCCGGGCCCGAAGTAGGAGTTGCGGGCCGCCCGGACCTCCCAGGCGTGCAGCAGCTGGCTGCCGTGCTCGGCGGCCAGCCGGCCCAGCCGGCGCCGGACCTCCGCGTGCGGGGTGTCGGGGCCGCCCGCCACCACCACGTCCAGGCCGTGGCCGGCGGCGACCTCGACCAGCGGCGCCGGGCCGGCCACCCCCTGGGCGAACAGCACCGGGTCGTGGCCGCGGTCGCGCAGGGTGCGGGCGATGTCGACCGCGTTGAGCTGGGCGCCGCCCAGGGCCAGGTTGTTGAGATGGACGAGCACCCGGACCGGTCGCACGCCTCACTCCTCCCAGTGGTGCGGGACGAACACCGGCGCGGCCAGCACCACGGCCCGCGGCGGGGAGTCCAGCATCGGCCCGAACACGTCGAACTGGCCGACCGAGTGCCAGCTCATCAGCGTCCCGCCGTCGGTCCGGCCGATGCTGTAGACGCCGGCCCAGAGCGTGTACCGGCCGCGCGGCAGCGGCAGCCGGGGGATCACACAGGCCACCTGGCGGTCCCCGCCGGTGAGCCGGATCTCGTGGCTGATCTGGAAGATCGGGCTGGAGGTGCCCTCGCTGACGCCCAGGTGCAGGGTCGCGTCGCCCCGGTACTCGCCGCCCAGGGTGAGCTCGACGGTCATCGGCTCGTCGGTGGTGAGGCTCTCGCGGTCCTCGCCGCGCACCTCGTGCTTGAGCAGCTGGAGCGGCTCGCCGGTGCGCCCGCCGGCCTCAGACTGCGCCTCGATCGAGTCGCGGTAGCCGGCCATCGCGTCCTTGATCCCGGCGTCCACCCGGATCGAGCCCTGCTCCAGCCAGATGCCGCGCCGGCAGATGGACTCCACCGCGGGCAGGTCGTGCGAGACGAAGACGATGGTGGTGCCCTGTTCGGCGACCTCGCGCATGCGGTCCAGGCAGCGCTGCTGGAACACCGCGTCGCCGACCGCCAGCACCTCGTCCACCAGCAGGACGTGCGGCTCCAGGTAGGCGGCGACGGCGAAGCCCAGGCGCATCTGCATGCCCGAGGAGTAGAACTTCACCTGCCGGTCGATCGCCCCGCCGAGCCGGGCGAACTCGACGATGTCGTCGAAGCGGGTGGCCACCTCGCGCCGCCGCAGTCCGAGCAGCGCGCCGAACAGGTAGATGTTCTCCCGGCCCGTCAGGTCGGGGTGGATGCCGGCCCGGATCTCGATCAGCGCGCCGATCCGGCCGCGTACGTCGATCACGCCGCCGTACGGGTACATCACCCGGGTCAGCATCTTCAGCAGGGTGGACTTGCCCGAGCCGTTGGAGCCGATCAGGCCGACCGACTCCCCCGGCTCGATGTGCATCGAGATGTCGCGCAGCGCCCAGCGCCAGTCCTCGCCCTTCTCCCCGCGTAGTCGGCGGGCCAGCGAGTCGACCTTGTCGCGCAGCAGCATCCGCTGCTGGTCGGCCTTGAAGCGCTTCCACACCTGCTCGGTGCGGATGGTCCCCAGCGGCAGGGTCTGGCTAGGCGACATCGGCGATCCCCGTCTCCAGCTTCTTGAACAGCAGGTAGCCGCCGACCAGGAACACCAGCGAGGAGACCGCGGCGATCGTGGTGAGCGCGGCGTCGGGTGCCCGGCCGTACAGCAGGGCGTTGCGGTAGCCCTCGATCACGGCGCCGAGCGGGTTGATGCCGACGTACAGCTCCTGGAGGCGCTCCGGGATCTGGGCGAGCGGGTAGGCGACGGGGGTCGCGAACACGCCCATCTGGGTGATGATCGGCAGCAGGTGGCGCACGTCTCGCAGGTACACCACGGCCACCGAGAGGACGAGCGCGATGCCGTAGGTGAAGGCGAACTGGATGCCCAGCAGCGGCACCACCCAGAGGAAGGTCGCGGCGGGGGCGGTCCAGAAGACCAGGAAGAGCAGGCCCAGGACGGCGGTGCCGATCAGCATGTCGACGGTGGCGACCAGCATGGTGGCGAGCGGGAACACCTCGCGCGGGCAGTACACCTTGTTGAGCAGGCTGAGGTTGTTGGCGAGGCTCAGCGCGCCCTGGTTCATGGTGTTGCTGAAGAACTGCCAGACGATCAGGCCGACGTAGGCGAACAGCGGGTACGCGGCGCCCCCGGTCTCCACGTGCACGGCGCGGCGGAACACCAGGGTGAAGATGGCGCACAGCGCGAGCGGGGTGAGCACCGCCCAGGCGAAGCCGAGCACCGCCTGCTTGTACCGGGCGCGCAGGTCGCGCTCGGCGAGCGCGCGGACGAGTTCCCGGGCGCCCCACAGTTCGCGGGCCACCTGGGCCGGGCGGAGCCCGCGTTTGAAGATCAGCTCGGGCGGCGGCCCGTCGGCGGCCGACGGGCCGCGCCCCGGGGCCTGCGTTGTCTGGCTGGCGCGCTCGTCGACGAGCTGCGCGCGTTGTCCCCCCACGGACACCTGCCCTCTCCGGTACCGGCGGTATCGAGAAGTGGGCCCGTCACCACGGCTGTTGACGGCCTCGCGGTGCGGCCCGGCCCCACTCTGGCACAGAGTGTGGCCACCGGGGGTCGGTTCGGTGAAGGTGATCGGCCCCACCCGGGCCGACGACCGAAAAGGGGCGGGTCGGCCGGGGTGCGGCCGACCCGCCCGGAGTGGTCGGGGTGGTGACGGTGGGTCAGTAGAGCTTGTGGGCGCGCGGGTGGCGCTGCTGGTCCTGGGCGACGAGGTGGTCCATCACCTCGGGCATCGCCTCGACGCCGCCGGCGTTGGTCGGCGAGGTGCGGTACTCGCCCTGCACCACCACGGTCGGCAGCTCGTTGATGCCGTAGCGGACGAACAGCGCGGCGGCCTCGTCCACGGCCCGCAGGGTCTCCTCCGAGCGGTAGGCCTCGCGGAAGCTCTGCTGGTCGACGCCCTGGTGCAGCGCCCAGTCGGTGGCGGTGTCCTCGGTGGTGACGTCCTGCTCGTTGCTGTGGACGGCGCGGAAGGCCGCGGTCTGCAGGCGCTCGACCAGGCCCAGGCGCTCCAGCGTGTAGTAGAGGCGGGCGTGGCCGCGCTGCGCGGCCTCCTCGCGGCTGCCCTGCCAGATGGCCGGGACGCGGCGCAGGGCGACGTCGGCGCGGTGCCGCTCGGCCCAGGACTGGAGGGGCTGTTCGAGCTGCTGGGAGTGCCCGCAGTCGTACCAGAAGAACTCGATCGCCTCGGTGCGGGTGCTCTCGCGCACCGGCTGCGGCTGGTCGAGGCGGACGTAGGAGCCCTCGCGGGGCGGCTGATGGGTGGCGGCGCCGGCCTGGACGGGGGATGCGGCGATCCCGGTGGCGACGGCGAGCAGCAGGGTGGTTCGAAGGATCGACTTCACACCGGGCAGTCTGACGGTGACGGAACGTCATCGGCCAGTCGCCCCGGTGCGTCGGGCCGGGATTCGCCCGATCGGCGCACCCGGCCCGGCGCACCGGGACGCGTCGGCCGCTCAGCCACCCAGGCCGGCGCCCGGTGCGGCGCGTCCGCAGACCTCGTTGAACAGCCGCTGCCAGGCGTCGGCCGCCACGCCGAGCTCGCAGTGGGCCAGCGCGTGCGCCCGGGCCGCGGCGCCGAGCCCGGCCCGGTCGCCGGCCAGCACCTTGGCCAGCGCCTCGGCGAGGGCCGGCGGGTCACCCGGGGTGACCAGCGCGCCGGTGGCGCCGTCCCGGACCACCGAGCGGACCCAGCCGACGTCCGTGGCCACCGCCGGCAGACCGGCCAGCGCCGCCTCGATCAGCACCCCGGGCACGCCCTCGCTGTCGCTGGTGAGCAGGACGGCGTCGGCGGCCCGGTAGAGCGGGGCCGGGTCGGCCAGGGTGCCCAGGAAGTGGGCCCGGGCGGCAGTGGGGTGCCGCTCCAGGGCGGCGCGCTGCGGGCCGTCGCCGGCGACCGCGAGCCGTACGTCCGGGAGCCGGTCGAGGGCGTCGAGGGCGAGGTCCAGGCGCTTCTCGGGGGCGATCGCGCCGAGCCAGGCGACCAGCAGGCCGTCCGGCGGCAGGCCCAGGGCGTGCCGGGCGGCCCGCCGGTCGGCCTCGTCCTCGGCCGGCGGGTAGCGCTCCGCGGCGCGGGCGTTGGGGATGGTGCGCACCCGGGCGGCGGGCAGCCGGAAGCGTTCGACGAGCAGGTCCCTGGCCTCGTCGGCGAGGGCGGTGACGGCGGCGGCGCGGTGCAGCAGGGCGCCGGTGCGCAGCCGGCGGACCGGGCTCGCGGTCCAGTGCCGGGGGTCGCCGATGGAGACGTAGACGAAGGGGGTGCGGGTGCCCGCGAGGGCGAGGGCGCAGGCCGGGAGGGTGGCGGAGCCGTGGGCGACCACCAGGTCGGCGGTGCGGGCCGCGGCGCGCAGCGCGCCGAGGGTGCGCGGGTGGAGCCGGCCGGGGCCGAGCACGGGGGTGGCGCGGGTGTCCGGGGCGTCCGGATGGGCGTCCGGGTGCGGGGCGAGGGCGCGCAGGGCGGAGGCCTGGCCGCGACGGCGCAGCTCGTGGTGGAGGTCGCGGGCGAGGTTCTGGGCGCCGCGGCGGCGCGGATCGGTGATGAGGTGCAGGATGCGGGGGCGGGTTCCGGCCGTCCTGACCGGTGTCGCTTCGGGCATGGGAACGACCTTGGCACAGCCCCCGGCCTGGGACGACCCCTTCGCGCAACCCGGCGGTGGTCCGCCGGTCGGCGCGCGGACTCCCGGAGGGCGCCGGTCGGGTGCCGTCGCACGAGCCGCCGAGGGTCCGCGCGCGCCGTTCCGCGCCCCCGACCGCCCCCCGGCCGCCCCCCGGCCGCCTCCTGACCGCCTCCTGACCGATCGACACCGGTCGACACCGAACGGCTCCCGGGGGTGCGCCCCGGCTCCCGGTCTGTCCGAATCGCTGGCGGGTGCCGACCGCTACCTGCGATGCTGAGCGGCAGTCAGGGCGCTGTCCCGGCACGGGAGACCGGGCGCGCCCCGGAGGGCGGGGGTTGGCCTGTGCATGTGCTCTATGTGATCGACAGCGTGAGCCGGGTCGGCGGGGCCGAGCAGGGCCTGGTGGCGATGGCCCCCCAACTGGTGCGGGCCGGGGTGAAGCTCGACGTCGCGTACCTCAAGGACTCGCCCGGCGGCTTCCAGCCGGAGCTCACCGCGGCCGGGGCCGACGTGTTCGGGGTCGGCCGGCCCACCCGGGGGCACACCGTCGCCGCACTGCACCGGCTGGTCCGCGAACGGCGCCCGGACCTCGTGCACACCACGCTGTACGAGTCGGACGTGCTCGGCCGGGCGGCCGCGCTGGCCGCCCGCACCCCGGTGGTGACCAGCCTGGTCAACGCGGCGTACGGCCCGGAGCACCGGCACGCCCGCGGGCTCAGCCCATGGAAGGTGCGGGCCGCGCAGGCGGTGGACGCGACGACCGCGCAGGGCACCCGGCGCTTCCACGCGCTGACCCGGTACGTGGCCGGGGCGATGGCCCGCCGGCTGCGGGTGCCGTCCCAGCGGATCGACGTGGTGCCGCGCGGGCGCGACCCGGAGCGGCTCGGCTCGGTGACGCCGGACCGGCGGGCCGCCGTGCGGACGGCGCTGGAGCTGCCGCAGGACGTGCCGGTGGTGCTGGCCGCGGCCCGTCAGCAGTACCAGAAGGGCCTGGACGTGCTGCTGGAGGCCTGGCCGCAGGTGCTGCGGGCGGAGCCGGAGGCGGTGCTGCTGCTGGCCGGGAGCGAGGGCGGCGAGACCGCGCGGCTGCGGGCGCTGGCCGCGGCGACCGGCGGGGTGCGGTTCCTCGGGCCGCGCGACGACGTGTTCGACCTGATGGCGGCCTCCGACGCGTTCGCGGTGCCGTCCCGCTGGGAGGGGCTGGGCAGCGCGGCGATGGAGGCGATGGGCGTCGGGGTACCGCTGGTGGCCGCCGACGTGCCGGCGCTGCGCGAGACGGTCGGCTCCGAGGACTACGCCCGGCTGGTGCCGCCGGAGCGGCCGGCCGCGCTGGCGGCGGCGCTCACCGACACCCTGGAGGACCGGGCCTCGGCGCGAGTGCGGTCGAAGGCCGCGCGGGCCCGGTTCCTGACCTCCTTCACTCTCCATCAGGTCTCGGCACAGATGGTGGAGTTCTACGAGCGGTCGCTGCGGCTGCGGACGGTCTGAGCGGTCCAAGCGGTTTGAACGGTCCGAGCGGTCCCCGGGCGCCCGGACGGCGTGCCCACGGGCCCGGTCTGTCCGGATCCGGGCGGTCGGGGGCCGCTGGGCGCGATCTCCCGGACCAGTATCGCCAAAGCGGTTGCGCCGCACGTCGGGGCTCGGGAAGCATCGCAAGGGGATCCGGCGGGGGCGGCGGTCGGCGTGCGGCGCACGCGGTGCACCGCCGGGCCGGGGCCGCACCGTGGGGAGCACGTCGAACAGGGACGTTGTCCGCGAGTCGTCAGGGGGGCGGGTTGCGACACCAGCCGAGGGATTCCACCGTGCCCGCGAGGGTGTGCCGGTCACGCCCGGGGGCTGAAGCCTGACCCCATGGAGCGTGACCCGCCCAGCGGTACCCGGACCCACCGCGCTCCCCGACGGGGGCGCGGCGGGCGCTGACAGCACCACCGCACCACGAACGCGAGGGGATCCAACCGGTGGAACCGGCAAACCACTTCACCGTCCTGCGGCGCTACTGGCGGCTGCTCGCCGGCTGCACGCTCGCCGCGCTGGTCGTCGGCTGGCTGCTGACCCCCGCCGGCGACACGGTGGACAACGCCAGATGGAAGTGCAAGGTCGCGATCACCCCGGTCGCCGGCGCCGGCGACACCGTCCGGGCCGACCAGGTGCTCTCCTACGCGCAGGGCGCGGACGTCGCGGCCGCCGCCGCGAAACAGCTCGGCATCGCCGACGCCACCGAGGTGATCGCCCGCCGGACCGTCACCGCGGACAGCCCCCAGATGCTGACCATCGCCACCACCGGCCCGACCCGGCAGTCCTGCTCGGACCTCGCCACCGCCTACTCGGCGGCGATCATCAAGGGCTACAGCGACGAGTCGGCCCGCAGCACCGCGGAGACGATCAAGAAGCTGCAGGCCCAGGCGGACTCCCAGCAGCAGCAGTTGAACGACATCCAGGCCCAGTTCAACCGCTCCTCCGCCGCCGACCAGCCCAAGCTCCAGCCCAAGCTGACCGCCGCCAACACCTCGCTGACCACCACCCTCACCACGATCAGCAAGCTCGCCAACAGCGCCCAGACCGACGCCATCCAGCAGTGGGGCAGCATCGACGCCCGCCAGGGCGCCGGCAATCTGCTCTCCTCCCCCAGCCGCGAGATGCGGCTCGGCCTCGCCGTGGCGCTCGGCCTCGCGCTCGGCGTGGTCGCGGCGCTGATGCTCAGCCGGATGGACACCCGGCTGCGCACCCGCAACGCGGTCGAGGAGGCCTTCAGCCTGCCGGTGATCGGCGAGGTGCCGCAGCTGTCCCGCCGGCAGCGGCGGGTGCGCGAACCGCTGGTGCGCGCCCGGCCGTCCGACCCGGCCGCCGAGGCGTACCGCTCGCTGCGCTCGACCCTGCTGCTCACCGGGCCGGACGCGCTGGCCCGGCCCGCCGGAGGCGACGACCGGGACCCGGCGGAGAGCGTCTCGCGCCGGCTCGCCGAGCCGGCGCCGGTGGTCCTGGTCGCCTCCGGCGGCAGCCGCGACGGCCGGACCATCACCATCGCCAACCTGGCCGCCGCGCTCGCCGAGACCGGCCGGCACGTCCTCGTCCTGGACTGCGACTTCCGCCACCCGCAGCTGCACGCCCACCTCGGCGTGGGCGACGGCCCCGGCATGGCCGAACTGCTCAGCGGGGAGCGGCTCGGCGAACTGGACGACCTGATCCGGCCGACCAACGTCGCCGGGGTCTCACTGATCACCGGCGGCAACACCACGGCCTACCCGGCGGCGCTGGTGCTGCGGGCCGGCGAGGTGCTGCGCCGGGCCCGCCGGCACGCGGACGTCATCCTGATCGACACCTCGCCGCTGCTGCACGCCAACGACGCCTACGACCTGGTGCAGCACGCGGACGCCGTGCTGGTCACCGTGCGCAGTGGCAATGTCACCCCGGAACAGGCCGACCGGGTGGCCGAGTTGCTCTCCCGCACCGGGGTCCCGGTGGCCGGCGTGGCGCTGCTCGGCACCTACGGTCCGTCCGGTCGACGGCGTCGCGGTCCGGCGGGCGGCGCCCTGCCGTCCGGGCCGGCCGGGCGGGGTGGGCAGCAGCCCGCGCCGGCGCGCCAGGCCGGGCCGGCGGTGGAGCGGGCCGTCGAGCCGCCGGGTGAGCGCGGCGGCGGGCGGACCGCGCCCAGCTGGGCCCGGCGCCCGTCCGAGCAGCACGGCGGACGCGGCCAGGACGGTCCGGCCGGGGGTGCGTCCGCCGGACCGCACGACCACCGGTTGAACGGCCACGGGAACGGCGGCCACGGCGGCGACCAGGGCGAGCCGGCCCTGCTGCGCGAGGCGGAGGAGCGGTGAGCGGGCCCCTGAGCAGGCCGACGGACCGGCCGGCCGACGAGCTTACGGACGAGCCGACGACCGGCCCGGTCGAGGCCCCCGTCCGGGTGCTGTGGCTGGCCAAGGGCCTCGGCCGCGGCGGCGCCGAACAGCTGCTGCTCAACTGCGCCCGCCACGCCGACCGTTCGCGCTACCGCATCGAGGTCGCCTACGTCCTGCCGTGGAAGGACGCGCTCGCCCCGGCGCTCACCGAGGCCGGTGTGACCGTGCACTGCCTGGGCGGCACCCCCGGCACCCCCGGCCGGGCCGATCCGCGCTGGCCGCTGCGGCTGCGCCGGCTGCTCGCCGAGCGCCGGTACCACCTGGTGCACACCCACATGCCCGTCCCGGCCGCCGCCGCCCGGGTGCTCGCCCCCACCCTCGCGGGGCCCGCGCCGCGCCTGGTGCACACCGAGCACAACGTCTGGGAGCGCTACCGCCCGGCCACCCGCTGGGCCAACGCGCTCACCTACCGGCGCAACGACGCGGTGATCGCCGTCTCGCACGCCGTCGCGCGGACCGTCCCGCCAGGACGGCGCCGCCCCGGCGAGTGGGTCACCGTGGTGCACCACGGCCCCGACCTGGCCGGCGCCCCCGGCGGACCGGCCGCGCGGGCCGCCGCGCGCGCCGAACTCGGCCTGCCGGACGGGGCGTTCGTCGTCGGCACGGTCGGCAACCTGACCCCGAAGAAGGACCAGGCCACCCTGCTCGCCGCCCACGCCGCCCTGCTGCGCCGCCACCCGGGGGCCCGGCTGGTGCTGATCGGCACCGGACCGCTGGAGGACCGGCTGCGCGCCCGGGCCGGCGAACTCGGCATCGAGGACGCCGTCCTCCTCACCGGATCACGGCCCGACGTCCCCGAACTGCTGCCGGCCCTGGACGTGTTCACCCTGAGCTCCCGTCAGGAGGGCCTGCCGGTCGCCCTGATGGAGGCGATGACCAGCGGCCTGCCCTCGGTGGTCACCCGGGTGGGCGGCATGCCGGAGGTGCTGGACGACGGCGAACAGGGCTTCCTCGTCCCGCCCGGCGACCCGGCCGCGCTGGCCGACGCCTTCGCCCGGCTCGCCGAGGCCCCCGAGCTGCGCACCCGGCTGGCCGCCGCCGCCCGGGAGCGCGCCGAACGCTTCGACGTGGCCGGCGCCCAGCGCGCCGTCGAGGCGGTGTACGCGCGGGTCCTGCGGCACTGAGCAGGCAGCCCATCCAGAGCAGCACAGCCAGAGAAGCCCGGAGCACCGACGTGTCCCCGTTGACCCCCCGACCTCCGATGGGAGAGCGAGTCCGGACGTGAGCGCCCTGCCCGCCCCCGCCGAGCTGACCTTCCGCCCGCTGGCCGAGCCCGACCTCCCCGCCGTGCTCGACCTGCTCACCACCTCCCTGGCGGGCGGACCCACCGGCACCCGAACCGCCGAGTTCTTCACCTGGAAGCACCGCCGCAACCCCTTCGGCGCCAGCCCCGGGCTGGTCGCCGAGAGCCCCGACGGCCGGCTGGCCGGCGTCCGGCTGTTCCTGCGCTGGCAGTGGCAGGCGGGCGGCGCGGACGGCGCCCCGGTGGCCGCCGTCCGGCCGGTCGACACCGCCACCCACCCCGACTTCCGGGGCCGCGGCGTCTTCCGTCGGCTCACCCTGGACCTGCTCGACCAGGTCGCCGGCGACACCGCGCTGGTGTTCAACACCCCCAACGGCAACAGCCTGCCGGGCTACCGCACGATGGGCTGGCAGGAGCTGGGCCGGGTCCCGATCGCGGTGCGCGCCGTCCGCCCGGCCGCCTTCGCCCGCGGTGCGCGGGCCGCCCTCGCCCGCCGTGCGTCCGCCGCGCCGCCCGGCCCCCCGGACTGCCGACTGCCCACCGCCGCGGAGTGGTTGGCCGCCCCGGCGGACGGCGCGGAGCACCGCGCGCTGGCCGAGCTGCTGCGCGAACGCGCCGCCGCCGACGCGGGCGCCGGCGACCGCCGGCTGGCCGTCCACCGCACCCCGGAGTTCCTGCGCTGGCGGTACGGCGAGGCCCCCGGTCTGGACTACCGGGTGCTCACCGTGGACCGCGGCGGGGAGCTGACCGGCCTGGCCCTCGGCCGGCCCCGACGGCGCGGCCCGCTCACCGAGTTCACCCTCGCCGACGTGGTGGTCCGCCCCGGCGACCGGGAGAGCGCGGCCCGGCTGCTGCGCGCCGCCGCCCGCGAGTCCGGCTGCGACCACGTCGCCACCCACCTCTCCCCCGGCACCGAGGCCGCCGACGCCGCGCTGCGGGCCGGCTACCTGCGCGCCCCGCGCACCGGGATGACCCTCGCCGCCCGCACCCCGACCGGCGCCACCCCGCTCACCCTGGCCGACTGGCGGTTCAGCCTCGGCGACCTGGAGGTGTTCTGATGGCGGGGGCGCCAAGGGGACCGGGCGGGCCGGGCGCGGCGACGGCGGTGCTCCGGCGCGTCCCCTGGCCGTCCGCCCTCGCCGCCGCCCTGGTCACCGGCTACGTCACGCTCTTCGTGGTCGCCTCGGTGCACACCTCGTACGACACCTGGGGCGCGCTGCTGATCCTCCCGGCCCTGATGGCGATCGGCACCCCGCTGCTGGCCCGGATCGCCGCCGCCAATCCCGAACGGGACGTCTTCCGGCTGCTGCTGCTGGCGATGACCGCCAAACTGCTCTGCGCCTTCCCCCGCTACCTGATGGCCTTCGTGCTGTACGGGGGCGCGGCCGACGCCAAGATGTACCACCAGAAGGGCGCCGAGCTCGCCGCCTACCTCGACCAGGCCGACCTGCTCGGCGGCGTCCACTACGACCTGGGCATGAAGGTCGCCGGCACCGGCTTCGTCGTCATCATCACCGGTGTGGTGTACGCCGTCACCGGCCCCTCGCTGATCGGCGGCTTCCTGGTCTTCTCCTGGCTGGGCTTCTGGGGCCTGCTGCTGTTCTGGCGGGCGCTGCAGATCGCCTTCCCGGAGGCGGACACCCGCAAGTACGCCAAGCTGGTCTTCTTCCTGCCCTCGCTGCTGTTCTGGCCCTCCAGCATCGGCAAGGACGCCTGGATGATGTTCTGCCTGGGCCTCACCACCTACGGCACGGCGCGGCTGCTGGACCGGCGCTTCGGCGCCTTCGCCGGCATCGCGCTGGGCTCGCTGGGCACCGCGATGGTCCGCCCGCACGTCACCGCGCTGGCCGGGGCCGGGCTGCTGGTCGCGTACGTGCTGCGCCGGCGGCCGCGGCAGGTCAGCGCGCTGGGCCCGCTGCGCACCATTCTGACCGCCGTGGTGCTGGGCGCGATGGCGGTGCTGATGCTCCAACAGGTCTCCACCTTCTTCGGCACCGACGGGACCGGCGGCGACGCCGTCAACCAGGTGCTCTCGGAGACCTCCAGACGCACCAGCCAGGGCAACTCGATGATCAACGCGACCGCGCCCGAGGACGCCGCCCCCCGGTTCAGCCTGAACCCGGCGGGGCTGCCGGTCGCGGTGATCAGCGTGCTGTTCCGGCCGTTCCCGTTCGAGGCGTCCAACATCCAGAACCTCATCCAGTCGGTGGAGTGCTTCGCGCTGCTGGTGATGTTCGTCCGGGCCTGGCCCCGGCTGACCCGGCTGCCCCGGCTGTTCGTGCAGCGCTCGTACGTGGCCTTCGCCGCCGTCTACACGCTGCTGTTCTGCTGGGCCTTCTCGACCATCAACAACATGGGCATCCTGTCCCGCGAGCGGGTCCAGGTGCTGCCGCTGGCCCTGGTGCTGCTGGTCGTCCCGGCCACCGCCGCGGCCCGCGGGACGGCCACGGCCCGCCGTCCGCCGCCCGGTCGTCCGTTCCGCCGTCGCACGGGCCCTCACCCTCAGCAGTCCCACCGTCGAAATCCGTGTCACCGTCACCGTCACCGTCCCAGGGGGGATCGACCGCGCCATGACCACCGACACCCTTGCCCTGCCCGCCGCCCTCGGCGGCACACCCGCCTTCCCCGACGGGCTGCCGCTCACCCGGGTCCAGGTGCCCGACCGCGCCGCGCTGCTGGAGCGGCTCGCCGCCGTGCTCGACAGCGGACAGCTCACCAACGGCCGCACCGTCGCCGAACTGGAGGAGACCGCGGCCGCGCTGCTGGAGGTGCCGCACGTGGTGGCGGTCTCCAACTGCACCACCGGCCTGATGCTGGTGCTCCAGGCCGCCGGTGTGGACGGCGGCCGCCCGGTGGTGATGCCCGGGTTCACCTTCTCCGCCACCGCGCACGCCGCGCACTGGGCCGGCGGCACCCCGCTGTTCGCCGAGGCCCGCGAGCGGGACATCACCCTCGACCCGGCGGACGCCGCCGCCCGGCTGGCCGCCGCCGACCGCCCGGCCGCGCTGATGGCCACCCACGTCTACGGCACGCCCTGCCAGGTCGAGCGCCTCCAGGCGGTCGCCGACGCCGCTGGGGTGCCGCTGGTGTACGACTCCGCGCACGGCTTCGGCAGCCGTCGCAAGGGCGTGCCGATCGGCAACTTCGGCTACGCCGAGGTGTTCTCGATGAGCCCGACCAAGGTCGCGGTGGCCGGCGAGGGCGGCCTGGTCGCCACCCGGGACGCCGCGCTCGCCCGACGGCTGCGCACCGCCCGCGACTACGGCAACCCGGGCGACTACGACACGCTGTTCCCCGGCCTGAACGCCCGGATGAGCGAACTGCACGCCGCCGTCGGCCTCAACTGGCTGGCCGGCCTGCCCGAGCGGGTGGCCCACCGGACGGCGCTGGTGGGCGAGTTCGCCGCCGTCACGGCCGGACTCCCGGGGCTGCGGCTGGCCCTGCCGGAGGAGGGCGACACCTCCACCTTCAAGGATCTCACGCTCATCCTGGACGCCCCCGCCTTCGGCCTCACCGCGCGCCAACTCGCGGACGTCCTGCGGGCGGAGGGCATCGACTCGCGCCGCTACTTCCACCCGCCGGTGCAGCGCCAGCGGGCCTACGCCCACCTCGGCCAGGCCGAGGCGCTCCCGCTCACCGACCGGCTCGCCGACTCGGTGCTCACCGTCCCGCTCTGGTCCCAGATGGACGCGCCGACCGTCCGCCGGATCGCCGAGGCGGTGGCCCGGATCCAGCCGTACGCGGAGCGTCTGCGCTCCGCCTGACCCGGGCGCACCGGCCCGCGGTCCCGTTACGCGGATCGGGTGAACGCGGTTGGACCGCGGGCCCACCAGGTCGGCAGGATGTCCGGCCGGGGCCCGTGGTCCCATCTCACCCTCCCCCGTACGGATTTGGAGTTCCCGGTGCTCAAGGGATTCCGCAGCTTCCTGCTGCGTGGAAACGTCGTGGACCTGGCGGTCGGCATCGTGATCGGCGCGGCCTTCACGGCCGTGGTCACCGGGTTCGTGACGGCCTTCCTCACCCCGCTGATCGGGGTCGCGACCGGTGCGGTCGGCGACTTCACCCAGAAGACCTTCGAGGTGGCCGGCACCCGCTTCCCGTACGGGGTGTTCATCAACGCGCTGATCAGCTTCGTGCTGGTCGCGGCGGTGATCTACTTCATCGTGGTGGTGCCGGTCGGCCGGCTCCAGACCAGGCTGGACGGCGCCAAGCCCGCGCCGGTCGCCAAGGCCGACTGCCCGGAGTGCCTGAGCAGGATCCCGGTCGCGGCGGTGCGCTGCTCGTTCTGCACCTCCGAGGTGGCCGGCCGGCCGGGCTTCCCCGCCCAGGCCGTCGCGGCTCCCGTACCGGCCCCGGCGCGCTGAGCGGCACTGAGCGGCGCGGAGCCCCCGCGGCGGCCGTGACCGGCTCTGACCAGCCCGGAGCAGCTCTGACCAGCCCGGACCGGTCCCGCGATAACTCTGACGGGGACTTTATCCCCGAAACATTCACGAGCCCCCGTCGCGCCGTCGGCGGGGGCTCGAATGCGCCGGTGCACGCCCCGCCCGCAGAAGTTTCTTCGACGGTCCCCGAGCCGTCCATCGGCCCGTCATCCCAAGGGGCTTCGATACTCGTGTCCGGCCCCCGTTCGAGCCCCCGAGCCGACCCGACGGTGGCCTGAAGTCGTCGCCAGAATGTCCTTTCTTCCTACTTTCGAGACCTTTGTTCGAGAGAAGCTTGTGTAAACACTCGAACTGCTCCGCCTCCCAGTCTCCTCAGCAGGCTCGTTGTGGGCTTACCGTATGCCCCATGACCTCGCCCCGCTCCTACGACGGAGTCGGCTACCCCTCTCCGTCTTTCTCCTCCGGCACGCCCATCTACGACAGCCTCGTCGCAGAGCGCGGTGTCCCGCAGATCGCGCCCATCAACGTGCCGGCCGCCCTGCCGCCGGCCCTGTCCACCGGTTACGGATCCGGCCTCCCCGGCCAGTCCTACGAGAACCGGTACAGCACCGGGTACGACAGTCCCGGCGGCAACCTCCCCGCCCTGCCGCCGGCCCGCCTCGCCCTGGGCCCCGGCCCGAGCAGCGCCCCCTCCTCCGGCCCGGCCACCGCGTACATCCCGGCGCAGCCCGCGCCCGCGTACGCCGCCGCGCCCCAACCGCCGCTCCCCGGCTACGGCGCCCCCCAGCCGTACCTGTCGGGCCAGCGCCCGCAGGCCCCGACGCAGGGCTTCACCCAGGCCTCGACCGGTGGGTACCAGCCCTCCGGCGGCCAGAGCTTCGGCGGCCAGAACACCTTCGTCGGCGGCCAGGCCGGCCAGCAGACCTTCGGCGCGCAGCCGACCGGCGGCCCGGTCGGTCCGCACGGGGCGGCCGGCCAGCCCCAGGGCGGCCCGCAGTCCTTCGGCGGTCAGCAGAGCTTCGGCGGCCAGGGCGTCCACCAGGGCGGCTTCGGCGGCTCCGCCGACCAGTCCTTCGGCGGCGCCCAGCTGCGTCCGGCGGTCACCCCGGTCGCCCCGGTCCGCCCGATGCAGCCGCAGCGGCCCGGCCCGTACGGCGAGCACGGCCAGTTCCAGCAGGGCTACCAGCCGCAGGCCCAGGGCTACTGACACCACCCCGGGCCGGCCCCACCCGGCCCGAACCCGCACCACCTGAGCACCACCCGGCGCGCACCGAGGCACGCCGGGCGTACGGAGAACGGGTCATCCACGGACCGCCCGGAACGCCGCCCCACGTCGGCGATCCGGGCGGTCCGTGCGCGTCCGGGCACCTTCCGTCCCGCCCCGCCGATCTCCGACCGGCCCCTTCGGGCAGCATCCCGCGTTCACCGCACAGGCCGAGGTCCCGGGCAGGATCCGGACATGCCGGCGGCCCGCCGAGGCGGGGCTGGCAGGATGGGGGGATGCAGCTCACCGGACTCCACGTCTACCCCGTCAAGTCCATGTACCGACTGAGCCCCGAGAACGCCCGCGTCGAACCGTGGGGCCTGGCCGGCGACCGTCGCTGGATGCTCGCCGACGCCACCGGACGGTTCGTCAGCCAGCGCGAGAACGCCGCCATCGGCCAGGTCCGCGCCGAGGCCACCCCCGACGGCGCCCTGGTCCTCACCACCCCCGCCGGTGCCCGCGCGGAGATCCCCGCCCCCGCCGTCGCGCTCGGCGCCCAGCTCGCCGACGTCGAGGTCTGGGGCACCCGCTTCCGCGCCGCCGAGGCCGAGAAGGACGCCCAGCTGTGGATCGCCGAACACCTCGGCGACTACCGGCTGGTGCACCTGGACGACCCGCGCGCCCGGCCCGTCGACCCGGACTTCTCCGCGACCGGTGACACCGTCTCGATGGCCGACGGCTTCCCGCTGCTGCTCACCACGACCGCCTCGCTGGCCGAACTCAACGCGCTGATCGCCGAGGCGCACCCGGACGGCCACGAGGTCCTGCCGATGGAGCGGTTCCGCCCCAACGTGGTGGTCTCCGGCAGCGAGGCCTGGGCCGAGGACGGCTGGCGCCGGATCCGGATCGGCGAGCTGACCTTCCGGGTCGTCAAGCCGTGCGGGCGGTGCGTGGTCACCACCACCGACCAGGAGAGCGGCGAGCGGCGCGGGCCGGAGCCGCTGCGCACCCTGGCGCGGCACCACCGGCTGCTGAAGAAGGCCGCGTTCGGGCAGAACCTGATCCCCGAGCGCCCGGCGGGCGTCGAGGGCGACGGGCTCGGCACGCTGCGGCTCGGCGACGAGGTCGAGGTGCTGGAGGACGGCATGCACTGGCCGTCCGACCGGCTGCGCTGACGGCGGACCCTCCGGCGCGGGCACCGGCCGTGGGCGGTGGTCGTGCGGGCGCTCCCGGCGCTCGGGCCGACGCCCGCACGCCGGTGCCCGGGCGCGTCCCCCGCGCCGGGGCTCCGCGACCGGCTCCGTACCCGCGTCCCGGAACCGGAAGTGTGCGCGCTCGTTGAAGCATGTGGTGAACCCGCGCGGGTCCCGGCCCCACCCCGGCCCCGCCCCGGACCGCGAAGCGCCGGTCGGCGGGAGCATCCGCGCGGGCGCGCTACGGTGTGCGGACGACCGCGCACCCCGGTGCGCCGCGTCCGGGCGAACGGTGCCCGCGTTGCGTCCGGTCCGCAGATCGCCGGCTCGATGAAGGTGGGGACGACAGACCGTCATGGCTGAGCACAGGGTCCGGGTCACGCAGGACAGCGCATCCCGTTGGCGGCGCCGCGCCGGCGAGTACGACACGCTCGCGGAGGCCCTGGCAGCCGCCGAACCGGGCGACACGGTGACCGTGCGGCCGGGGACCTTCCGGGAGAACGTGGTCGTGGACAAGGCGGTCACGATCGTGCCCGCCCAGGGCCCCGGCACGGTCCGGATCGACCCGCCGGGCGGGGTGCCGCTGACCGTGACGGCCGCGGCCACCGTCCGCGACCTGGTGATCGAGGGCAGCGACCGGTCCGTCCCCGCCGTGCTGATCACCGGGGAGGAGGCGACGCCCGCCTTCTCCGGCTGCCGGGTGGAGACCCGCTCGGCCGCCGGGATCGAGGTGACCGACGGCGCCCGACCGACCCTCCGGGGCTGTGTGGTGGCCAACCCGGACGGGCTCGGGCTGCGGCTGCGCGGCCCGGGCACCGCGGCCGCGTTCGAGGACTGCGAGGTGGCCGCCGCCGGCCAGGCCGGACTCGCCGTGCTCGGCGGCGCGACCGCCGCCCTGGAGCGCTGCCGGGTGCACCACGCCGCCGGCGCGGGCGTGCTGATCTCCGACCCGGGCAGCGCGGCCGAGTTGACCGGCTGCGAGATCTACGAGATCCGCGGCAGCGGGGTGCAGGCCGAGGCACGCGCCGGCGGCCGGCTGGTCGACTGCGACATCCACCGGGTCACCGGCAACGGCCTCACCCTGGACGGCGAGGCCGAACTCGTGCTCACCGGCTGCCGGGTGCACGACCTGCCGGAGAACGCCGCCGACCTGCGCGGCCGGGCCCGGCTCAGCCTGGTCAACTCCACCGTGCGGGACTTCGGGCGCGGCGCCCTCTCGGTCTGGGACCAGGGTACCGAGGCGAGCGCCGAGTCCTGCGAGATCCACGGCTCGAACGGCGAGTACCCGGCGCTCTGGGTCAGCGACGGCGCCCGGCTCACGCTCACCGACTGCGCCCTGCACGACCTGCCGGACGCCCTGTTCGTCCTCGACCGCGACTCCGCCGCGGTCGCCGAGGGCTGCTCGTTCAGCCGGATCCGCAGCTCGGCGGTGTCGGTCAGCGGCGGCGCGACGGTGACGCTCAGCGGCTGCCGGGTCCAGGAGGCGGGCACCGGGCTGTGGTTCCGCGACCACGGCAGCGGGGGCCTGCTGACCGGCTGCGAGATCTCCGACGTGGCGACCGGGGTGATCGTCACCAAGGGCGCCGACCCGGTGCTGCGGGACTGCACGATCCGGGCCGGGTCAGACGCCGGCGTCTACGTCTCCGCCCAGGGCCGGGGCACCTTCGAGGACTGCCGGGTCTCGCACGGCAAGGGCTTCGGCTTCCACATCATCGACGGCTGCCGCACGGTGCTGACCCGGTGCCGGGCCGAGCAGAACGAGCGGGCCGGCTTCGAGTTCTCCGAGCCCGGCCCGGTGGTGGAGGCCTGCACCTCGGACGACGTGGTGGCCGCCCCGAGCCCGGCCGCCGAGCTCCCCCTCCCGCGCGCCCAACTCGTGGCCGCCGCCACCTCCTTGGCGTCCGCCGCGCCCGCGCCCGCGGTGATCGGACCGATCCCGGACTGCCGGCCCGCCGACGAGGCGCTGGCCGAACTCGACGGGCTGGTGGGCCTGGCCACCGTCAAGCAGGAGGTCCGGACGCTGATCGACCTGATCTCGGTCGGCCGCCGGCGCCGGCAGGCCGGGCTCAAGGCGCCCTCGCTCCGCCGCCATCTGGTCTTCACCGGCGCCCCCGGCACCGGCAAGACGACGGTGGCCCGGCTCTACGGCGAGATCCTCGCCTCGCTGGGGGTGCTGCAGCGCGGCCACCTGGTCGAGGTGGCCCGGGTGGACCTGGTCGGCGAGCACATCGGCTCCACCGCGATCCGCACCGCGGCCGCCTTCGACCGAGCGCGCGGCGGCGTGCTCTTCATCGACGAGGCGTACGCGCTCGCCCCGGAGGACGGCGCCCGCGACTTCGGCCGGGAGGCGATCGACACCCTGGTGAAGCTGATGGAGGACCACCGGGACGAGGTGGTGGTCATCGTGGCCGGCTACACCGCCGAGATGGAGCGCTTCCTGACCGCCAACCCCGGTGTCTCGTCGCGGTTCTCCCGGACCATCACCTTCCCCGACTACTCGGCCGGCGAGCTGCTGGAGATCGCCCGCGCCCAGTGCGCCGAGCACGAGTACGCGCTGGCCGACGCCACCGAGGAGGCGCTGCTCGGCCACTTCGCCACGATCGAGCGCGGCCCGAACTTCGGCAACGGCCGGACCGCGCGGCAGGTCTTCGAGACCATGGTCGAACGGCACGCCATGCGGGTCGCCCACCTCGCCGACCCGTCCACCGAGGACCTCCAGCTGCTCGTCCCCGCCGACCTCCCGGCGCCGCGCCTGCCGTAGCCCGGGGCCGGTCGACCCGGCGCCGGTCGAGGTCTGGTCAGCCCGTCCAGGGGCCGCCGGCCAGGAAGGACTCCAGGACGGCCCGGTAGGGCGCGATGTCGATGCGCTCGCCCGCCAGCCAGTCGTCCGAGTAGTACTTGTCGAGGTAGCGGTCACCCGGGTCGCAGATCAGGGTGACCACGCTGCCGCGCTCCCCCGCCTCCCGCATCTCGGCGACGATCCGCAGCGCGCTCCACAGCCCGGTCCCGGTGGACGCGCCCGCCTTCCGGCCGAGCACGCCGTCCAGCATCCGGACGGTGGCGATCGAGGCGGCGTCCGGGACCCTCATCATCCGGTCGATCGCCCCGGGCACGAAGCTCGGCTCCATCCGGGGCCGGCCGATCCCCTCGATCCGCGAGCCGCTGTCGCACACGGCGTCCGGGTCGTCGCGCATCCAGCCGTCGAAGAAACAGGAGTTCTCCGGGTCGGCGACGCAGATCCGGGTGTCGTACTGCATGTAGTGGACGTACCGGGCGATGGTCGCCGAGGTGCCGCCGGTGCCGGCGGTGGCCACGATCCAGGCCGGCTCGGGGTGCGGCTCCAGGCGCAGCTGGGCGAAGATCGACTCGGCGATGTTGTTGTTGCCGCGCCAGTCGGTGGCCCGCTCGGCGTAGGTGAACTGGTCCATGTAGTGGCCGCCGGTCTCCTCGGCGAGCCGGGCCGAGGCCTCGTAGACCTCGTCGGACCGGTCCACCAGGTGGCACTCGCCGCCGTGGAACTCGATCAGGTCGATCTTGGCCTGGCTGGTGGACTTGGCCATCACCGCGATGAACGGCACCCCGACGAGCTGCGCGAAGTACGCCTCGGAGACGGCGGTGGACCCGCTGGAGGCCTCGATGACCGGCTTGCCGGGGCGGATCCAGCCGTTGCAGAGCCCGTAGAGGAAGAGCGAGCGGGCCAGCCGGTGCTTGAGCGAGCCGGTGGGGTGGGTGGACTCGTCCTTGAGGTAGAGGTCGATGCCCCACTCGGCGGGCAGCGGGAAGCGCAGCAGGTGGGTGTCGGCCGAGCGGTTGGCGTCCGCCTGGACCTTGCGCACGGCCTCGTTGAGCCAGCGCCGGTACTCCGGGTCGGAACGGTCCACGTCGACGGTCGGTTCGGTCCCCATGGCCTGCCACTCTCCTCGTGCGAGTTCTTCGAAGCCCCCCTCCGATGTGCTCACTACGAGTGTACGAGTGTCACGATAAGTAACATTTTCCGAAGCTCCAGGCTCCGCTTATCGGCGGGGCGGCAGGTGAGACCGGGGCGGGCGGGCCGGCCGAGGGACGGCCGGGGTGGCCCGCCCGCTACCCCTGCACCGACTGCGGATCCGCCAGGTACGGGCGCCAGCCCATCTCCGCCGCCCCGGCCAGCGCGCTGTGCGCCAGCTCCGCGCCGACGATAGGCACCCGGCCGCTGCGCCCCCACAGGCTGCGCTCGGCCACGACCGCGCGCAGCCGGTCCGGCGCGGCCTCCAGGAGGTCCAGGTGCAGCCCGCTGAGCACCACCCGGTCCGGATTGAGGATGTTGGCGACCCCGGCCAGACCGAGCCCGAGGCGGTCGATGACGTGTTCCACGGCGGCCCGGGCCCGCTCGTCCTCGGCGGCGGACCGGCAGAGCGCGCGGGCCTGGTCGAGCAGCGGCCGGTCCGGGTCCGGGGTCAGGCCGGCGGCGGCGAACAGCGCGTCCGGGTCGGTTTCGGAGTTGAGGCAGCCCCGGTTGCCGCACTGGCAGGGCCGGCCCTGCGGGTCGACGGTCAGGTGGCCGACCTCCAGGGCGAGTCCGGCGCTGCCGGTGTGCAGCCGCCCGTCGATGACCAGCGCGCCGCCGACGCCGCGGTGGCCGGAGGTGACCAGCAGCAGGTGCCGGGCGCCGCGTCCGGCGCCGTGCCGGTACTCGGCGAGGGCGGCCAGGTTGGCGTCGTTGGCGATCGAGGTGGGCAGCGGGTCGAACGCCCGCGGACCGTGGTCGGCGCGCCCGACCTCGACGTCGTACAGGTCGGCGACGGGCGTGCCGCTGGGCCAGGCGAAGTGCAGCGCGGCGAGCGCGGTGCCGTCCGGTTCGGTGACCGGGTTGGGCAGCGCGAGCGCCGCGCCGAGGCAGCGCCGGGCGGTGCCCCGGGCGAGTTCGGCACCGGCCTCGGCGACGGCGCGCAGCATCCGCACCGGGTCGGTGGCGGCGGGCAGCGGCAGGTGGACGGGCGGGTCGAGGAGCCCGCCGAGACCGGCAAGGGTGACGCTCAGGCCGTCGGCGTGGATCTGTCCGGCGATCACCACCGGGCCGGCCGGGTCGATGGCGAGCCGGTGCGAGGGGCGGCCCCGGCCACCGCCGGCCGGGCGGGAGTCGACCGTGATGAGCCCGAGCGCCTCCAGTTCGGCGGTGACGGCGCCGGCGGTGGCCCGGGTGACGTCCAGGGCGCGGGTGAGGGCCGAGCGGGTCGGGGTCTGGCCGGTGTGGATCAGCTGGAGCGCCGGACCGAGCAGCGTCCGGCCGCGGTCGGGGGCCGCGCGGCGCTGGGTCTCGGGCTGCGCGTCGAGTTCGGCACCGGTCCCGGGCTGCGGACTTGTAGGAGAGAGCTGCACGTCCCTATTCTTACTTTGTGCCGCTCCGAAACAAAATCCGTCCCCATGTCCCCGACGCCCGGCAGTCCCTCCAGTCTCGCAGCACCACCGCGAACATACCCGCGCTCCCCGCCTCCGCCCGCGCCTCCGCCCCCGCCTCCGCCCGCGCCTCCGCCCTGTCCTCCTGGGGCGGCGCGCGGCTCGCCCTCACCGCCTTCTTCGCCGTCGACGGCCTGCTCTTCGCCGCCTGGGTGGTCCGCATCCCCGACGTCCGCAACCAGGTCAGCGCCTCGCACAGCGCCCTCGGGCTCGCCCTGCTCTGCGTCTCGGCCGGCGCCGTCGCCACCATGTCGGCCGTCAGCCGGCTCTGCCTGCGGTACGGCTCCCGGCCGGTCACCGTCGCCTCGCTCACCCTGCTCGCACTCGCCGTGCCGCTGCCCGCGCACACCCACTCGGTGGCGGCGCTCGGCGGCGTCCTGCTGCTCTTCGGCGCCGGCTACGGCGCGGCGAACGTCGCCATGAACAGCGCCGCCGTCGAGATCGTCCGGGACCTCGGGCGCCCCGTCATGCCCAGCTTCCACGCCGGGTACAGCCTCGGCGGCCTGCTCGGCGCCGGCGCCGGCGGCCTGCTCGCCGGCACCCTGACGGCCGCCCAGTGGCTCGCGGCGGCGGGCCTGCTCGGCCTCGCGGTCACCGCGGCCGCCGGCGTCGCGCTGCTGCGCAGCCCGGCCGCGCGACCGGTCGGCACCGCGTCCACCGCGCCCTCCTCCGGCAGCACCGCGCCGTCCGGGACCGCCGCCGGCGCCGGCCGTGTCCTCGTCCTGCTGCTCGGCCTCACCGCGCTCTGCACCGCGTACGGCGAGGGCTCCATCGCCGACTGGACCACCGTGCACCTGACGGACGACGTCCACGCCGGCGCCCAGGTGGCCGCCGCCGGGTACGTGGCCTACGCGCTCGCCATGACCACCGGACGGCTCTGCGGCACCTGGCTGTCCGTCCGACTCGGCCAGCACCGGGTGATGCTCCTCGGCGGACTCACCGCGGCGGCCGGGATGCTGCTGGCCGCGCTCGCGCCGCTGGTGCCGCTCGCCCTCGCCGGGTTCGTGCTGGTCGGGCTCGGCCTGGCCAACATCTTCCCGCTCGCCATTGCCCAGGCCGGCGCCGCCGGCGGCCCGCAGGGCGTCGCCCTCGCCTCGACGCTCGGGTACGGCGGCATGCTGATCGGCCCGCCGGTGATCGGCTTCCTGGCCGACGCGACCAGCCTGCCGCTCGCCCTCACCACGGTGGCGGCGACGGCCGCCGTCGCCGCCGTCCTCCCGCTGGCCGTCCGGCGGCACTGAGCCGCGCTGAGTCGCACAGATCCATCCGCCCTGAGCCGCCCGCCCGACGCACTTGGGGGCGCACCGGGAGGCTCCCCCACGCCGCCGGGGCCCGTGCGAGGATCGCGCCATGACGAACAGCACCGGACCGGTCCAGCTCCTCCGCGCCGCCGAACGTCCGGCCACCGCCTGGCGCAACGGCGGCGGGGTGACCAGGGAGGTCGCCGGGTACCCGGCGGGTTCGGGGCTGGACGACTTCGCGTGGCGGGTCAGCCTCGCCGAGGTCGGGTCCGCAGGTCCGTTCTCCGCCTTCCCCGGGGTGGACCGGGTGATCACCCTGGTCGAGGGCCCGGGGATGGCCCTGACCGTGGACGGCACCGAGCACGTCGTCGACGCGCCGTTCCGCCCGTTCGCGTTCTCCGGCGACGCGGTCACCGACTGCCGGCTGCTCGGCGGCCCGCTGGTCGACTTCAACGTGATGACCCGACACGGCCACGCCACCGCCGAACTGACCTTCGCGACGGAGCCCGGGCCGCTCGTGGTCCCGGCCGGCACCACCGTGCTGCTGGTCTGCCTGTCCGGCACCGCGACCCTCGACGCCACCACCGCCCTCACCCGCTACGACGCCGCCCTCCTCACCACCCCCGCCACCCACACCCTCCACCCCGCCGGCACCACCGCCGTGCTCACCCTGCGCGCCTCCGTCGGCTAGCGAGTACCCGGCTCCACGTCCTCGTCCGCCGCCCCCGGCTCCAGACCGAGAGCGGCGAGCACCCGCTCCACCTCCCGCTCGTCGGCCCCCTCGATCTCGATGTCGCCCGCCACCCGCAGGTCGAGGTGGGCGAACCGGGGGGCCAGCTCGGTCAGGACCTCCAGCGGGTCCCGCTCCGCGTCGGTGTCCTCGATCACCAGCTCCCGGACGGTCAGGCTCTCCAGCTGGGGCAGCAGCGGTAGCTCGGCGAGGACGGCGAAGTCGCCGGCCTCCTCGGGCTCGAAGGTCGCCGCGCCCAGATCGAGGTGCCGCAGCCGGGGGTACCCGGCCGGGTGCAGCTCCTCCAGCTGGGCATTGCTGCTGACGGTGCCGTGGACGTCGTGGTCGATCTCCACCTCCAGGGTGACCAGGCCCGGCGTGGACGCCCCGAACAGGGAACCGTCCGAGAAGACCGCGCCCCTGGTCCGCAGACGCGTCAACTCCTCGTGCACCACGTCGTCGAAGAGGAACGCGCCTTCGAGCTCCAGACTGCGCAGGGCGGGCAGCGCGGGCCAGAGCGCCTAGCCCAGCTCGTGCGGAACCACCGGGTCGTGCAGGTACCGCACGACCTCCAGCGGGCGGCCCGCCGAGGTCCGGTGGAGCTCGAAGAGCGTGTCGAAGTGGTGGCCGAGGTACAGCTCCGCGAGCCGGGGCCGCTGCCGCGCGGCGAGCGCCTCGGCGGCGCGCCCGGCGGAGTGATGGTGGTCCTCCAGGTGCAGCTCCAGCGTGCGCAGTCGCCCGGCGGCGGGGTGGCGCAGCAGCACGTCGACCAGGGCCGCCTCCCACTGCTCGGGGTCGTCCGGGTCGTGGGCGCCGCTGTGCGGCAGCTCCGCCAGGAGCCGGACCACCAGCGCCCGGCGCCCCGGAGCGGTCTCCTCCGCCGGCCGGAACACGGCGTTGTCGAGGAAACCGCGGGACCAGCCGAAACGCCACGACCCGTCGGCCCGGAGGCCGTCCAGCCCGCACTCCCGCTCCACCTGCCGGTACACCGCCACGAGTTCAGCGTCGTCGGCCGGCGCCCCCCGGTGCTCCAGCCGGATCGCCTCCCCCCGCGGATCACCCACCTCGCTCAGCGCCCGCGCGTACCCGAGCCAGTCCGCCCAGTCCTCCGACACCGGCACCGGCACCTCGTCGACAAAGCCCACGCCACTCTCCTGCCCTCGGTTCACGGCAGTATCCCCGCCCCTACTGACACCCCGTCCGACCGGACCGCCGCGCGGGACGTCGGACGGGCCGCCGGGCGCGCCGGACACGACGGCCGCCCGACCCTCGCGGGTCAACCCGCCTGCCGGTCCTCGACGAGGAGCCCGAGCACCACCTCGTCCACGAACTCGCCCATCACCCAGGCCGCGGAGCGCAGCACGCCCTCGCGAACGAAGCCGTTGCGCTCGGCGGCGCGCAGCATCGCGGGGTTGTCCGCCAGCGTCTCGATCTGCAGCCGCCGCAGGCCGCGCACGTCGAAGCCGTAGTGGCACAGCACCGCGACCACGTCCGTCCCGTACCCCTTGCCCCGGGCGGACGGCCGCAGCTCCAAGCCGATGTGCGCGAGACGGTTGTGGTTGTCGATGCCCCAGAGGCTCGCGGAGCCGAGCAGCGCGCCGTCGTCGAGGTCCACGACGGAGAACCGGACGTGCGCCTCGTTCGTGTGGTCCAGCGAGAGCCCGGGCTCCTTCGCCCCGGGCGAGATCGGCCGCCATGGATCGGTGCTCGACCGCGAGGCGTTGGCAACGTCGTCGTGGAGCTCGGTCAGCAGGACCGGGATGTCGTCCTCGTGCCGGGCCCGCAGCCCGACCTTGTCGCCTCGAAGCATGCGAGCTTCCTATCCGACCCGGCGGACCGGCGGCAAACCATTAACGACACCACCGGGACCGGGCCCCCCGGGGTCAGGCTTCGGACTCGCCCGGCAGCCGCAGGTCCCACCCCGCCAGCGCCCGCAGTTGCGCGGCGGTCACGTCGTCCGGCAGCGCCCGCGGCGGCTCGTTGCGGAACGGCGGCTGCCAGCCGTCCTCCGCCGTCCAGCGCCGGACGATCTTCGCCGGGGCGCCCGCCACCACGGCGTGGTCCGGCACCTCGCCGCGCACCACCGAGCCGGCCGCCACCACCACGTTTCGGCCCAGCCGGGCGCCGGGGAGGATCACCGCGCCGGTGCCGATCCAGCTGCCGGAGCCGATCTCCACCGGCTCGTTGCGCGGCCACTGCTTGCCGATCGGCAGGTCGGTGGCCCGGTACTCGTGCGCCTGGTCGGATATGTAGACGCCGGGGCCGGTCCACACGTCGTCGCCCAGCACGATCGACTCGTGGCCGACGATGTGGCTGTCCCGGCCGATCACACAGCCGCCGCCGATCCGCACGATCGGGTCGGGCCCGAGGTCCAGCCCGGGCAGGAAGCCCGCGCTGATGGTCACCCGCTCGCCGATGATCGAGAACGGGCCGATCGTGATCCACTGCTCGTTGAACACCGCGCCGAGCGGGAAGGTCAGCTTCGTCCCCGCGCCGAGCTCGCGGAACCGGTACGGCCCGGGGTTCTCGCTGGACACCGCGCCGGCCCGCTGCACCCACTGCCAGCCCCGGTGGACGAGCCGCCCCGCGGCACGCCGGCCACCCGCCCGGGCGGCGCTGAACAGGGAACGCGCGATCGACATGCGCTCACGTTACCGGCCCGTACGGCCCACCCGGGCGGGAGGCGGCCAAGGTCACACGGCCCGCCCCGACCGTCCGCCGCACTCCCTCGGCACTCCCCCGACCGTCCCCGGCCGCCCGTGTCCGAAAGCCGCCGGTGCCGCCGGACTCCCCGTCCCGTCCTGCCAGACTCCCGGTCATGGAGATCACCGCGCACATCGACGCGCTGCGCCGCGAGGGCGGCCTGCTCGCCGACGCCGCCGCCCGCACCGACCTCGCCACCCCCGTCCCGACCTGCCCGGAGTGGCTGCTGCGCGACCTCGTGCGGCACACCGGCCAGGTGCACCGCTGGGCGGCGGCCCACGTCCGGGACGGGCTGCGGGCCCCGATGGACGAGGCCGGCCGGCAGGCCGCCTGGGGTCCCGAGCCGGACGACGCCGAGCTGGTCGACTGGTTCCGCGCGGGCCACACCGCGCTGGTCGACACGCTCGCCGCCGCCCCGGCCGACCTGGACTGCTGGACCTTCATGCCCGCGCCGAGCCCGCTCGCGTTCTGGGCCCGCCGCCAGGCGCACGAGACGGCCGTCCACCGGTTCGACGCCGACGCGGCGGCCGGCGCCGAGGGGCCGGCGACCGATCCGGAGCTCGCCCTGGACGGCATCGACGAGCTGCTGCGCGGCTTCATGTCCCCCGACCGGGCCCGGGTGCGCGGCGAGCGGCCGCGCACGGTGCAGATCAGCCCGACCGACGGCCCCGGCCGCTGGCTGCTGACGATCGGCCCGGACCCGCTGTCCGTCGAGCTCACCGAGGCCCCGGCCGACCTGACCCTCGCCGGCCCGGCCCACGACCTCTACCTGCTGCTCTGGAACCGGCTGCCCACCGGGACCGGACAGGTGGCCCGCACCGGGGACGCCGCCCTGCTCGACCTCTGGCGCGAGACCGCCCTCGTCCGATAAATCTGCTAGCGCACCCAGCGGGCGGGCCGCTTCTCCAGGAACGAGCGCATGCCCTCCTGGGCCTCCTCCGAGCCGAAGAGCCGCGCCGACAGCTCGACCAACTCGTCGGCGTCCCGCTCGAAGGAGCGCACCACCTCGGCGTTGGCGAGCCGCTTGGACTGCGCGAGGCCCTGTGGCGAACCCAGCCGCAGGGCGTCCAGCAGCCCCTTGAGCGCGACCTCGGCCGCCTCCCGCGAGTCGGCCGCCTGCGTGATCAGGCCGATCCGGGCGGCCTCGGCGGCGTCGAACACCTCGCCGGTGAGGTAGTACCGGGAGGCCGCGCGCGGGTCGAGCTTGGGGCGCAGCGGCAAGGAGATGACGGCCGGCGCGAGCCCGAGCCGGACCTCGGTGAACGCGAAGGTGGCGGCCGGTCCGGCGATCGCCAGGTCGGCCGCGCCGACCAGCCCCAGCCCGCCGGCCCGGACGTGCCCGTCGATGACGGCGATCACCGGCTTGGCGCAGTCCACGATCGCCCGCTGGAGGTCGACCAGCCCACGCGGTCCGACCGTCGGGTCGGCGCCGGTCGCCTCCGAGAGGTCCGCCCCGGCGCAGAACACCTTGCCCGCGTGCGTGAGCACCACCGCCCGCACCTCCGGATCGGCCGCCGCCCCGGCGAGGCCGGCGGTCAGCTCGGCCATCAGCCGGGTGGAGAGCGCGTTGCGGTTGTGCGGCGAATCGAGGGTCAGCGTGGTGACGGCGTCCTCGGTGGAGACACGGACGAAGGGCGCTTCACTGGTCATCGGTGCGGTCCTGCTTTCCGGCTGAGGGTGGGTCGGAACGGACGCCCGCGGCCACGGGTCGGCCACGACGCCCGGACGACTCTGACATGCCCACCCACTGCCGGGCCAGGCCCAGCGACGACTCCGTCCTCCCGGCGGTCGACGCCGCCGTGAGCGCTCAGAGCCGGGAGGTGTCGAGGTCGAGGTCGAACGGCTCCGGCAGCCGGACGGGCGTTCCGAAGGCGTGCGGCCCGTCCTCGACCGCGTAGCCGAGCCGCGTCGGCTCGCTGAAGAGCGTGCAGGCACGGTTCTGCCGGTCGACCAGGAGGTACAGCGGCGCTCCGTACTGGCCGTACCGGCGGCGCTTGACCGTCCGGTCCGTCTCCCCGTTCGAGGGCGAGCTGACCTCCATCACGAGCAGCGTCTGGTCCGGGAGCAGCGCGCCCTCCGTCTTCGCCGCGAGGTCCGCCGGCACGACCGCGAGATCGGGGATGAACCAGTTCTCCGATCCGGGCAGGTCGAGATTTCCGGCCCCCGACACCAGCCCCAGCGCGTCCAGGCGCGGCGTCAGCTGCCGACGGATGACCTCGGCGGCGCTCTCGTGCGCCCATGTCGGCGACATAGGGGTGATGACTCCCTCGATGATCTCGGCGCGGTCACCTGCGACATGCTGGATCGCGTACTTCAGTGCCCGTTCGGGGTCACTCACCGTGCTGTAGTCGCCGGGGAGTTGTGGGGCCGTGCTCACGAAGGCGGTCTCCTTCCCTGCGGGCCGTTCTCGTCACCTGGGGTATGGGGACAGGATACCGTCCGTGAACTCCGTGGTGCGGTGATCAACTGTCCGCCACGATGGGCGCGGTCGTCCCGGAGTAGTCCTAGAGGGGCCGGCGTCTCAGGCCGGGGCCGCGCCTCGGTGGCGGGCCCAGCGGACGGCGGGGCCCATTGCCAGGCCCGCGGCGGCCAGGACGGTGCCGAGCGCGGCCCAGCCGGCCAGGCCGTAGCCGATGACGGCGGTCGAGACGAGGGCCGGGCCGATCATCAGTGAGGCGGAGTTGCCCGCGTTGAAGACGCCCTGGTAGGCGCCGTGCGCGCGTTCGCCGGCCAGGTCGTAGCTGAGTGCCCAGGTGCCGGCCTGGCTCAGGACCTCGCCGACCGCCTGGAGGGCCACGCCGACCAGCACCACCACGGCGGCGAGCGCGGCCGGCGTGCCGTGGGCGAGTCCGAGGACCAGGCAGGAGGCGGCCAGGATCAGCCCGGCGCGGCCGCAGGCCCGGGCGGCGGCGGCCGGGTGCTCGGTGCCCCGGGTGGCGGGCACCTGGAACGCGATGACCAGCACGGTGTTGACGATCAGGGTGCCGGCCACGGTGATCCGGGGCGCGTCGGTCTGCTGGACGATCCAGAGCGGGACGCCGACCTCCAGCATCGCGAACTGCAGGGAGAGCACCGCGCTGAGCGCGGTCACCACCAGGAACGGCCCGTCCCGCAGTGCCGGGTTGCGGTCACGGGCCGGCCGCTCGGCCCCCTTCACCGGCTCGCGCTCCTCGCGCGCGGCCACGGCGCCCGCGCCCACCGCGCCCCGCACCCGCAGCCGGTGGAACAGCACCGCGACCGCCAGGTACGAGGCCGCGTCCGCCAGGATCGCCGTCAGGTAGCCGGTGCGCGAGTCCACCTGGAGCGCGATCGCGCCCACGCCGGTGCCGAGGCACAGCCCGACGTTGGTCACCACCCGGAGGTAGGCCCGGCCGGCCACCCGCTTGTCGGCGGGCAGCACCTCCGCGTAGAGGGCGTTGCGGACGGCGGACGCGCCCCGGTCGGCGGCGGAGACCAGGCAGGCGAGCGCCACGAACGCCGGGTAGCCGTCCACCAGGGTGTAGCCGGCGGTGCCGAGGCCGGTGAGCGCGACCAGTGCCACCAGGATCGGCCGGGCGCCCCAGCGGTCGGCGGCACGCCCGGCGGGGACGCTGGCGACCACGCCGCAGAACCCGGCGGCGGTGAGCGCGAGGCCGAGTTGGGCGGCGCTCAGGCCGAGGAAGCGGGTGAAGAACAGCACGCCGACGGAGAGCGAGAGACCGCTGCCGAGGGTGTTGAGCAGGGTGATCCGGGCGAGCCTGCGCACCATCGGGTCGGGGTGCAGCAGCCGGGACGGCCCGGACGCGGGCGGGGCGGACGGGGGCGGGGCGGACGGGGGCGGGGCGGACTCGGGCAGGACGGACTCGGGCAGGACGGACTCGGGCAGGACGGACTCGGGCAGGACGGAACTCGGCGCGGCGGGCGCCGCCGGTGGGGTGGTCATGTCCCTGATCCCACCCCGGCACCGCCGTCCGGCAGTACTCATTTAGGCTGACCCTAAATCCAGCAGCCCACCGGCGACGGACGACAGGGGACGACCGCGTGCACCGGTTCAAGCTCGACCTGGCCGACCTCGCCACCACCTGGTTCGCCTGCTCGCCCATCCAGGAGGCCGCGCTCAGCCTGCGGATGTGGACGCACCCCGGTCACTTCCCCCTCCAGTCCGCCGCCTTCGAGCGACTGCGCCCCGCCTTCGAACGGCTGGACTCCACGCTGCTGCTCTCCCTGGTGGGCGCCAACCGCTGGATCCCGGACTTCCTGACACCCCGCCCGGCCACCCCGTGGCCGGACTTCCGCACCGAGCTGGCCGCCGTCCGGGCACTGCCGCCCGAGCAGCTGCGCCCCGAACTGGAGCAGACCTTCCTGCCCCACGGCCAGCCACTGCCCCCGGTGCTGGCGGCCGGTCTGGCCGACCCGGACCGGCTGCTGGCGCGGATCGCCGACGCGCTGGAGGAGTACTGGGAGCGCTGCCTGGCGCCCGGCTGGTGGCCGCAGGCCCGGGCGGTGCTGGAGGCGGACCTGGTCTACCGCTCCCGGGTGCTGGCGCAGCAGGGCGCGGCCGCGCTGTTCGCCGATCTCGACCACCGGCTGCGCTGGACGGACGGGGTGCTGTCGATCAACCGCCGCTGGACGGCCTGGGACGGCGAGATCACGGTGGACGGGCGCGGGCTGGTGCTGGTGCCCACCTTCTTCGCCCGGGGCGCGGTCACGATGATCAACAACGACCGCGCGCCGCAGATCAGTTACCCGGCCCGGGGGCAGGCGGGGATGGCCGGTCCGCGGCCGCCGGCGACCCCGCACGCGCTGGAGCAGTTGCTCGGCGCGCCGAAGGCCCGGCTGCTCGTGCTGCTGGCCGAGCCGGCCAGCACCACCGATCTCGCCTACCGACTGGGGGTCACACCGGGCGCGGTCAGCCAGCACCTGGCGGTGCTGCACCGGACCGGGCTGGTGACCCGTGCCCGGCACGGCCGTTCGGTGCTGTACGGCCGCAGCCCGCTCGGCGACGAGCTGTCCGGCCACACCCGCCGCGGCTGACCGCCGCCGACCGATCGTCGGTTCCACGCACGCCGGGTCCGGCGGGGTGTCACCCCCCGGACCCGGCATCACGGCCTCAGCGCGAGGCCAGCGCCGCGAGGCGGCGGGCCGAGCGGTACTGCCGGACCACCTGGGCGAAGGTGGTGTGGCCCTGGGTGGTCCGGGCGAACGCCCGCCAGGCCGGGTTGATCAGGCAGACCGCCGCGTGGAACAGGTACGGCCGGCGCTCGAAGGCGGTCAGCATCTGCTTGCCGGCCCGCATCTCCACCCCCAGGCCCGCCTTGATCGCGAAGGCGTAGTTCAGCGCCTCGCGCCGCACCTCCGCCGCCGTGCCCGACTCGGCCACCTTCACCGCCCACTCCCCGGCCAGCCGGCCCGAGCGCAGCGCGTACGAGATGCCCTCCCGGGTCCACGGCTCCAGCAGCCCGGCCGCGTCACCGGCCACGAGGACCCGGCCGCGCGACAGCGGCGAGTCCTCGGCCCGGCAGCGGGTCAGGTGCCCGGACTCCACGCTCGGCTCGAACCCCGCGAGGCCCAACTGCCGGATGTAGTCGGCCAGGTACTGCTTGGTCCGCTCGCCGTCGCCGCGCGCCGAGATCACCCCGACGGTCAGGCTGCTGGACTCGGTCTTCGGGAACACCCAGCCGTAACTGCCGGGCAGCGGACCCCAGTCGAGGTGGATCCGGCCGGCCCAGTCGGCGGCGACCTCCGCCGGGACGGGGATCTCCGCCTCCAGGCCGAGGTCGATCTGGTCGAAGGAGACGCCGACGTGCCGGCCGATCCGGCTCGCGCTGCCGTCCGCGCCGACCACCGCGCGGGCCTCGAAGCTGCGCCCGTCGGCGGCGGTGACCAGGGCCGTGCGGTGCTCGCCGCCGCGCTGCTCGACCCCGGTGACGGTCACTCCGGTGACCAGCACCGCGCCGGCCTGCTTGGCCGCCTGCACCAGGCGCAGGTCGAACTCGTCCCGGTTGACCAGGCCGAACAGCATCTGCTTCGAACGCCTCGTCCGGGTGAACCGGCCGCAGTACGCGAAGGTGACGGCGTGCACCCGGTCCTGGAGCGGCAGTCTGAAGTCCGGCGGCAGGCTGTCCCGGGACGGGCCGATGATGCCGCCGCCGCAGGTCTTGTACCGGGGGTGCTCGGCCTTGTCGAGCAGCAGCACGCGTCGGCCCTGGGCGGCGGCGGCGTACGCGGCGGAGGAGCCGGCCGGACCGGCACCGACCACGACGACGTCCCAGACGCCGTCCAGCGGGTCCGGCCGGTCCGGCCCGGCGGCCTCGGCGTCGAGCGGGCTACGAGAATCGGGGCTTCCGGAGTCAGTCACGGGCAGCAATCCTATGCCGCCGCTCGCGCCGACGTCGGCCGCACCGCACCGAACGCGCGACCGAATTCGGGCCGGAGTGCGCCGGAGCCGCCCCGGTCGGACGAGGGAGCGGGCGCCGGGGGCCGCTCCCCCACGGCCCTCCGTTCGAGTCCGCCTATGATCGGCGTTACCCCCCGTCAACGGCCGTCCACCCGCCCCCCCCCGGACGGACCACCCCTACCCGGAGCACACCCGATGTCGCAGCAGCCCCTGGCCGACGCCGTCCGGTCCCTGATGGACCGCACCCGTACCGATCTCGCCGAGCTGGTCGCCTTCCCCTCGGTCGCCGACCCGCGTCAGTTCCCCGTCGAGGAGTGCGAGAAGGCCGCCCGCTGGGTCGCCGACGCCTTCGCCGCCGAGGGCCTGACCGGCATCCGGCTGCTCGACACGCCCGACGGCACCCAGTCCGTCTACGGCGAGCTGCCCGGCCCGGCCGGCGCCCCGACGGTGCTGCTCTACTCGCACTACGACGTCCAGCCGCCGCTCGACGAGAACGCCTGGCTCAGCCCCGCCTTCGAACTGACCGAGCGCGACGGCCGCTGGTACGGGCGCGGCGCCGCCGACTGCAAGGGCAACATCCTCATGCACCTGACGGCCCTTCGGGCGCTGCGCCAGGTGGACGGCGGCTACCCGGTCGGGCTGAAGATCATCGTCGAGGGCTCGGAGGAGCAGGGCACCGGCGGCCTGGAGCGCTACGCCGAGGCCCACCCCGAACTGCTCGCCGCCGACGTCATCGTGATCGGCGACACCGGCAACTTCGCGGCCGGCCTGCCCACCGTCACCGCCTCGCTGCGCGGCATGACCGTGGTCGAGGTCTCGGTCCGCACGCTGGCCGGCAACCTGCACTCCGGCGCGTTCGGCGGCGCCGCCCCAGACGCGCTGCAGGCCCTGGTCAAGGTGCTCGCCTCGCTGCACGACGAGCACGGCGACGTCGCGGTGGCCGGCCTGACCACCGACCAGACCTGGACCGGCGTGGCGTACCCGGACGAGCAGTTCCGCGCCGACGCCAAGGTGCTGGACGGCGTCGCGCTGACCGGCACCGGCAGCGTCGCCGACCGGATCTGGGCCCGCCCCTCGGTCACCGTCCTCGGCATCGACGCCCCGCCGGTGGTCGGCGCCACCTCCTCCGTCCAGGCCTCGGCCAAGGCCTCGGTCAGCCTGCGCGTGCCGCCGGGCACCGACACCACGGCCGCCCAGGACGCGCTGATCGCCCACCTGGAGGCCCAGGTGCCGTTCGGCGCCCAGCTCACCGTGGAGCGGCGGGGCAACGGCGCGCCGTTCAGCGCCGACACCTCCGGTCCGGCGTACGAGGCGATGGGCGAGGCGATGGCCGAGGCCTTCGGCACCCCGATGGTCGCCTCCGGCGAGGGCGGCTCGATCCCGCTCTGCAACACCCTGCGCACGCTCTACCCGGAGGCCGAGATCGTGCTGATCGGCGTCGAGGAGCCGACCACCCAGATCCACGCGGTCAACGAGAGCGTGGACCCGCTGGAGCTGGAGCGGATGGCGCTCACCGAGGCGCTCTTCCTGCGCCGCTACGCCGAGCTGCGCTCCGTCTGACCCGACGCCTCCCCCGACCGGCCGGTCCGACGCCGGTCCGCCCGGTCGGGGGAGGTGCGCCCGCCCCGCGCTACCGCACGCCCGCGCGTCCCGGGACCTCGGCGCCCCGCTCGCACTCCCCGCGCCACCCCGTTCCCCCCATGCGCCGTCCGCCGCTACCCCCGCGCCTTCCGCACCCCGGCCGAGCCGGCCGCCCGGCCCGCACCCCCGCGGACCCCCGCCACCGCCGCCCGGGCCAGCGCCCACCCGACCGCCCCGACCGCGAGGCCGGCGCCCGCCCCGAAACAGAACTCCGCCAGCGGCCCGCGCCGCAGGGGCACGAGCCGGTGCACCACCCCCGCCGCGGTGGCCGCGCCCAGCACCACCGCACCCGCCCGCCGCGCCCGGCCCGACAGTTCGACGGCCGGCCGCACCGGCTCCACCGACCGGGCCGCCCGTACGGCGTACCCCGCCACGGCGGCCAGTCCGACCGCCGAGGTGCCGTACTGCAGCACCTCGTACAGCGGCGGCCCGCCCGCGAGCGGCCGGTCCAGCACCGGGAACAGCCGGACGCCGAGCCGCCCGTGGTGGGTGAAGGCGTCCCAGCCGACATGGCTCGCCGCGCCGACCGCCGCCGAGGCCGCGAACCACGCGAGGTCCGCCCGCGCGGGCCGGCCCGGGACGGCCCGCCGGACCGTCAGCGCCTCGGCCGCACCGGCCCACGGCGGCGGCAGCAGGGCGACCAGCGGCCCGCGCAGCAGCCCGTGCCAGCCCGCGACCAGGGCGGCCGCGATCGCCACGTCCACCGTCGGCACCGCCCACCAGCGGTGCGTCACCCCGCCGTGCCGGTAGACCCCGGGCAGCAGGGACTCGGCGAAGAACGGCACGTCCGGCGCCATCGAACCGGCGACCAGCGCCGACGCGACCAGCGGTCCGCGCTCACCCGCCGCGCGCAGCAGGGGCAGGACGGCGGCCGGATGGCTCAGTGTGAACGGCATGCCCACATCCTGCCGCCGCCCGACCGGGGCCACCGAATCGGACCCGACCGCAGCCCCGACCACGGCCCCGGCCCCGGCTCAGGCCGCGTCGGCCGTCGAGGCCAGCCCCACACCCGCCCGGCGCCCGGCCTCCAGGTACCGCAGCTCCCCGCAGCGGCGGGCCTCCAGCGCCGCGGCCAGCCGCCGGTACCGGCCGGGCGGCAGCAGCCCGGAGGCCTCCTCCAGGCTGACGAACCGCCAGCTCCGCAACTCGTCCTGCTGGAGCAGCAGCCCCTGCCGCGCGGTGGCGTCCAGCAGTCCGCCGTCGTAGACCAGGCGAAGACCGCCCCGGCGCGGGCCGGTGCGCGGCTCCCAGTCGACGGCGAGCAGCCGCAGCACGGCCGGGTCGAGTCTCAGTCCGAGCTCCTCGGCGGTCTCCCGCAGGGCGGCGTCGGTCGGCGCCTCGCCGCGTTCGACCACCCCGCCGGGGAACTCCCAGTCCGGTTTGTAGACCGGGTCGACGAGCAGCACCCGGTCCTCCTCGTCGAAGAGCAGGACGGCCGCGGCCACGGTGTCGCCGGTCGGGTCGGGGGTCTGCACGATCGGGCAGCGGGCCGAGCCGTCGCGCACCAGCTGGGCGAGTTTGACGGCGGTCTCGCGCGGGGTGAGGCCGGAGGTGTCGACGAGCCGGGCGTCCCGGCGCAGCCAGCGGCGGGCGGCGAGGTAGCGCGGCACGTGCTCCAGGCACCACTGCCGGATCCGCTCGCTGCGCTCCGGGTCGTCGGGAAGCTCCTCGCGTCCGGCGATGCGCCCACGCAGGATCGTTTCTTCAGGGTCCAGGACGAGGTGGTGCACGGCGATGCCGTTCGAGGCCAGCGAGCCGAAGATCTCGTCCCGGTAGTCCTCCCGCAGCAGCGTCATCGGGACCACCAGCGGCCCGGGGACCTCACCGAGCAGCGCCGCCGCCGTCTCGGGGACGAGCCGGCGCCAGGCCGGCAGGTCCTGGAAGTCCGACACCACCGCCATCCGGTCGGCCGGAAGCATCGTGCGCAGCCCGAACCCGACCAGCTCGGGATCGAACAGCATGCTGCCGGGCAGTAGTTCCACCAACTCGCGGCAGGCGCTCGTCTTGCCCGCCCCGAACGTGCCATTGACCCAGACGATCACGTACGTCCCCCGTTCTCGACCTCCCCCGGTACTGTTCGCACCGGGTGGCGCCCCCGTCAGTCGAACCAGCGCCACCCGTGGTGGTACCCCCGCCGCGCCGGTCCCCATACCTCCACGCGGGCCCGGCTCCTGGCGGTTCCCGGTTCCGTTTGACAGCGGCATGTGCCCAGCTCAGAGGGGATGGCGCGGGAGCCCCGCGACCTGCGGCGCGCCGGAGCGCGCACCCCCGGAGACCGGAGTCCGACACCCGGCCGCGCGCCCCTTCCGCACCCCGTACGCCCCGCCGCGCGCACGCCCGCCGGCCCGACCGCCCCGCTCTCCTGACCACCCGCCGCCGCACGCGAACCGGCGCCCGGACCGCCGTGGTCCGGGCGCCGGGCGACGGCACGCGCAGGCGTCAGGGCCGGCCCATGTGGGTCGGGTAGTAGCCGCTGCTGATCCCCGAGATCCGGATCAGCGTGCCGGGCCGGGCGGCCTCCACGTACTGGTTGTTGCCCAGGTAGATCGCCACGTGGTGGATGCCCCGCGCGGAGCGGTCGTCCGACCAGAACAGCAGGTCGCCGCGCCGCAGCTGGGCGGCCGTCACCGGCGTGGTGGCCGCGTACTGGTCGTTGGCGACCCGGGGCAGCTCGATGTCGCCCCGCCGGAAGGCCTGCTGGACGAGGCCCGAGCAGTCGTAGCCGTCCGGACCGTTGCCGGCCGTCTTGAACGGCTTGCCCAGCTGCGCGAGCGCGAACTGCACCGCCGCCTCGACGTCACCGTCCGCGACCGGCGCCGCCGAATCGGCCGAGGACGAGGAGGAGCCGGTGGAGGAGGCCGTGTCCGACCCCCCGGTCCGCGCCAGGTAGATGTCGTAGTGCGTCGTCCAGCGCCACTCCCCCTTGCTGTTCTTGAACCAGTACCGCGACCCGTCCCACCCCTGGGTGATCCCCCCGGACGACCCGGTCGTCTTCGTGGCGGAGGTGCCCGAGGTCGAGGCCGACCCGCCGGTCCGCGCCAGGTAGACGTCGTAGTGCGTCGTCCAGCGCCACTGTCCCTGGCTGTTCTTGAACCAGTACCGCGACCCGTCCCACCCGGCGTGGGCCGGCGCCGGCTCGGCCGCCGCGGTCCCCACGCTCGTGCCGAGGCCGATCACGCCGGCACCGGCCGCGATCACGGCCACCATGCCTATCCCCCGGCGGACCCGCGCGGCCCGGGAGGGGCGGGAGGGGCGGGCGCCGCGCGCCGGCCGGGAGGAGGTGGCGGCCGTGGACTGCCCGGTCGCGTCGTCGGCGGCACCCGGTGCGCCGGTGTTGACGGTCGTCATGCTGCTGTCTTCCTTCGCTGATCGCGCCGATCACCCCGGTCGCGCTGAAGGTGATCGCTGAACGGTGGACGCGGTGCGCGGGGCCCACCGGGCCCCGCCGCGCCGCTTGTCACCGTAGGCACGCGTCCGCTCACAGCGCGCAGTGGAGTGCGCCAAAGGAAGGCTCACGGAAGGTGAGCGACCGTCACCCGACCCGGCGCCGGGTGACCGCCCGTCACCCGTGTGCCGAGTCCGCCAGCAGCTGCTTCTTCAGCACCTTCCCCAAGGCGTTCCTGGGCAGTTCGGGTACCAGCACCACCCGGCGGGGCCGCTTGTGCACCGAGAGCCGCTCCGCCACGAAGTCCGTCAGCTGTTCCCCCGTCACGGGACCGTCCGGGACGACGTACGCCACGATCGCCTGGCCGAGGTCCTCGTCCGGCGCGCCGACCACGGCCGCGTCGGCCACCGCCGGGTGGTCGCGCAGCGCCGCCTCCACCTCGCCGGCGCCGATCCGGTACCCACCGCTCTTGATCAGGTCCACGGAGGCGCGCCCGACGATCCGGTGGAAGCCGTCGGGGCCGATCACCGCGACGTCCCCGGTCCGGAACCAGCCGTCGGCGGTCCACGCCTCGGCATCGGCGTCCGGCCGGTTGAGGTACCCGCGGAAGAGGGTGGGCCCGGCGACCTGGAGTTCGCCGACGCTCTCGCCGTCGTACGGGACGGGCCCGCCGTCCTCGCCGACCAGCCGGGTGCGCACCCCGGCCACCGGCAGGCCCACGCTGCCCGGGCGGCGCTCGCCGTCGGCGCGGGTGGAGACGGTGATCAGCGACTCGGTCATGCCGTACCGCTCGATCGGGGCGTGGCCGGTCAGCGCGGCGAGCCGCTCGAAGACCGGGACGGGCAGCGGGGCGCTGCCGGAGACCAGCAGCCGGGCGGAGGCCAGCCGGGCGGCCGCCTCCTGATCGGCCGCCAGCCGGGACCACACGGTCGGCACGCCGAAGTAGAGGCTGCCGCCGGCGGCCGCGTACCCGGCGGGGGTGGGCCGGCCGGTGTGCACCAGGCGGCTGCCGGTCCGCAGCGCGCCGAGCACGCCGAGCACCAGGCCGTGCACGTGGAACAGCGGCAGGCCGTGCACCAGGGTGTCCTCGGCGGTCCACTGCCAGGCGTCGGCGAGCGCGTCGAGGTCGGCGGCGACGGCGGAGCGGCCGATCATCGCCCCCTTGGGCGCGCCGGTGGTGCCGGAGGTGTAGAGCAGGAAGGCGGTCGCCGCCGGGTCCGGCTCGGCGTACGTGGTGGCGGAACGCTCGCCGAGGTCGACCGGGAGCCCGGCGACGCCGGCGTCCTCCGGCGGGGTGTCGGCGGCGGCGTGGGCCAGCAGGGCGGCACCGGAGTCGCGCAGGATGTGCGCGCGCTCCTTGGGCCCGGAGTCGGGCGGCAGCGGGACGACCGGGACCCCGGCGAGCAGGCCGCCGACCACCGCCACCACGGTCTCGGCGGTGGACCGGGCGAGCACCGCGAGGGCGGGGGCGCCGGCCACCCGGTCGGCGACGGCGGTGGCCGCGCCGAGCAGCTGCTCGCGGGAGAGCCCCGGTCCGTCGGAGATCCGCAGTGCGTCGGCGGAGTCGCCGGAGCCGCCTTGAAGCGCCGTCAAGAGTGTCATGCGTCTGCCCTCGCCCCTGTCCACGATGTCCACGGTCAGCTGTGCGCTGTGCTGTGAGCTGTGCGCGACGGCCTGCGGGAATCCTCGGGGATCCGCGACCGGCGCCGCCGACCGACTCTACGGGTCACCGGCCGGCGTCCGGGTGGCAGGGCGAAGGACGGCGGGGGCGCGCCCGGGGAATTCCCGGACGCGCCCCCGCGCCGTGCTGCCTCCGCGGATCAGGCCTTGCGGGCCTTGACCTCGGCGGTGAGCTGCGGCAGGACGGCGAACAGGTCGCCGACCACGCCGTAGTCGACGAGCTCGAAGATCGGGGCCTCGGGGTCCTTGTTGACGGCCACGATGGTCTTCGA
>NZ_JBHSOF010000032.1:0-101386 GCF_042656005.1 Kitasatospora misakiensis
ACCTGTGGCCTCTTCCTTATCAGGGAAGCGCTCTAACCGTCTGAGCTATAGCCCCTTGCCGCACTGAAAGATTAGCGGACCGATCGCCGATCCCCCAAATCCGATACGCCCGGGCCCCCGCCGGGCCGCTCCGGGACGGGCAGGTCGGACGCGGTGCCCGGGGCGGTACCGAAGGCGGCTCCGGGGGCGACCAGCCACTCCTCGCGGGTGGCGGGGAGGCGGGCCGAGCCCTCGGCGGTGGTGCGCACCGCGAGGATCTGGTTGACACCGATCCGGTTCTCCTCGAAGGCCAGCGCGCAGGCCGCCATGTAGAGCCGCCAGACCCGCGCCCGCCCCCGGCCCACCAGCCGGACCGCCTCCGTCCAGTGCGCCTCCAGGTTGGCCACCCACTCACGCAGGGTCAGCCCGTAGTGCTCGCGGAGCGACTCCAGGTCGCGCACCTCGAAGCCCGCCTCCTCCAGCCGGGAGACGGTGGAACCGACCGGGGACAGCTCGCCGTCCGGGAAGACGTAGCGGTCGATGAACGGGCTGGGGCGGTACGGCTCGCCGGGCCGGTCCGGCCGGCGGGCGATCTGGTGGTTGAGCAGCCGGCCTCCGGGCACCAGCAGCCGGTACAGGTGCTCCGCGTACACCCGGTACTGGGCCTCGCCGACGTGCTCGGCCATGCCGACGCTGGAGATCGCGTCGAACGGGCCGTCCGGGACCTCCCGGTAGTCCTGGAGCCGGATCTCCACCCGGTCCGCGAGACCGGCCTCCTCGACCCGCCGGCGGGCCAGCGCGACCTGCTCCTCGGAGATCGAGACGCCGACCGCCGTCACCCCGTGGTGCCGGGCCGCGTGCAGCACCAGCGAGCCCCAGCCGGAGCCGACGTCCAGCAGCCGCATCCCGGGCCGTAGGCCGAGCTTGCGGCAGATGAGCTCCAGCTTGGCCTCCTGGGCCGCCTCCAGGCTCTTGGCCGAGGGCTCCCAGTACGCGCAGGAGTAGACCATCGACGACCCCAGCACCAGGCGGTAGAAGTCGTTGCCGACGTCGTAGTGGTGGTGGATCGCCGCGCGGTCCCGGCTGCGGCTGTGCGCCCGCCCCCGGCCCGTCGGGGCCTCCTCGGGCGGCGGGGCCGGCTCGGGGCCGAGCGCGCCGGCCCGCAGCAGGGCGCCCACGGCCCGGCGGCCCCCGGCGCCCAGCACGTCCCCGGGTCCGAGCCGCAGCCGGCGGATCTCCGGGAGCTCGGTGAAGTGCGCGACGGCCCGCAGCACCTCGTACAGGTCGCCGCCCGGCGCGACGTCGAGGTCCCCGGCGACGTAGGCGCGGGCCAGGCCCAGCTCGCTCGGCCGCCAGAGCAGCCGGCGCAGCGCGCGGCGGTTGCGCAGCACCAGGGTGGGCGCGCCCGGCGGCCCCGCGACGCTGCCGTCCCAGGCCTGCACCCGCACCGGCACCGGTACCCCCAGCAGCCCGTCCAGGGCCTCGACCAGTCGCCTTGCGAGCTCCGCCATCGCGCGCCTCCGTCCTGCCGTGCCTGTGCGGCCGTGCCGGCCCCGCCGGTGGGTCCGGGGGACCGGGGGGGAGCCTGCGGCGGTCGGGTGGCGCGGAACGGCGGACCAAGCTAAGCCCACCGCGCCCCCGGCCCGTCCGGGAGGCGCGCCGCGCACCGCGGCTGTCACCCGAAATGCCGACGGGCCCCACCGGCTGCAACAGCCGGTGGGGCCCGTCGATTCCGTCCACGAAGGAATCGCGCCGTACGCGAAGGGAACTGAGCCCCGGTCACGCCCGGGTGGTCGGTCCGCCTCGGTCAGTGCTCCGCGGCCGGTGCTCCGAGGTCAGTCCTCCTCGGCGAGGGTGAGCTCGATGCCGCCGGTGAAGCCGGCCGCCGCGTTGTAGATGAACGCCGAGAGCGTGGACAGCGCGGTCAGCAGCACCACGTCGACCACGGCGATCAGCGAGGTGAAGGTCATCACCTTGCCGAAGCCCACGTAGTCCATGAGGTTCAGGCCGCCGCCGTTGGTGTCCGAGCCGGTGACGTCCTTCAGCGTCTTGGCCAGCGAGTCGAAGACGCCGAGCGAGTCCAGCGTCATCCACAGCACCGCGGCCGCCACGATGATGATGATCCCGACCGCCAGCGACAGCAGGAAGCTGACCTTCATGACCGACCACGGGTCGGCCTTGGTCACCCGCAGCCGGGCCTTCCTGGTCCGGCCCAGGCCCCCGGAGGCCGCCGGCGGGGCGGCCGGACGCCGGGTGCCCCCGGCGGGGGTCCCGCCAGGCGGCGGCGTGGGGCCGCCGCCGACCCGGGTGCCCCGGGGCGGGGTCGGCTGACCCTTGGCATAGGTGGTCGGCTGCGAGAACCCGCCGCCACCCGACGCCGGCGCGCCCGGCGGCGGAGGGGTCGGCTGACCGCCGTACCCCGCGCCGCCCTGGGCCGCGCCACCCACCGGGGGCATCAGCGAGGTGGACGCGGCCGGGTGCTCGGCCGGCGGCTGCGGCACGCCGTACGCCCCGCCGCCCTGTGCTGCGCCCGGACGGCCGCCGGTGGCTCCTCCCGCAGCACCCGTGGCTCCACTCACTGGTCCTCCCGCACTTCCCACCAGGGCGGCCGCACCGCCCTGCTTCGTCACTCGTCATCCAGCGCCCGGCGGGATTGCCCGGTACTGGTCGGCGGCCGGTACCGGCACGTCGTGTACGCATGTACGGACGTGACGGTACCGGCCGACGCGGTACGAGGTCAGGCCTCGGCGGTCTCCCCGCCCGGCGCCGTCCCCGTACCTTCGGCCGTCTCGGTGGTCTCGGCGGCCTCGGTGGCCACCTCGTCCTCCGCCGACTCCTCGTCCTCGGCCTCCGCGTTGCGAGCCATGCCCACGACCGCGTCGCGCTTACCCAGGTTGATCAGTTGGACGCCCATGGTGTCACGTCCGGTTTCACGAACCTCGGAAACCCTTGTGCGGATCACTCCGCCGGAGAGCGTGATCGCCATGATCTCGTCGCTCTCGTCCACGACGAGGGCGCCGACCAGCGAGCCCCGGCCCTCGACGATCTTCGCCGCCTTGGTGCCGTAGCCGCCGCGTCCCTGCACACGGTACTCGTCCACGCCGGTCCGCTTGGCGTAGCCGCCGTCGGTCGCGGTGAAGACGTAGGTGCCGGGCCGGACCACGTTCATCGAGAGCAGTTCGTCGTCCTCGCGGAAGGCCATGCCCTTGACGCCCGAGGTCGCGCGCCCGGTCGGGCGCAGCGCGTCGTCGGTCGCGGTGAAGCGGATCGACTGCGCCTTCCTGGAGACCAGCAGCAGGTCGTCCTCGGCGGAGACCAGCTCGGCGCCGATCAGCTCGTCGTCCCGGCCCTCGTCGTCCTGGCGCAGGTTGATCGCGATCAGACCGCCGGAGCGCGGGGAGTCGTAGTCCTTGAGCGGGGACTTCTTCACCAGGCCGGCCCGGGTGGCGAGGACGAGGTAGGGCTTGTCCTCGTAGGTGCGGACGGCCATCACCTGGGCGATGTGCTCGTCCGGCTGGAAGGCCAGCAGGTTGGCCACGTGCTGGCCGCGGGCGTCGCGCCCGGCGTCCGGCAGCTCGTAGCCCTTGGCGCGGTAGACCCGGCCCTTGTTGGTGAAGAACAGGATCCAGTTGTGGGTCGTCGTCACGAAGAAGTGGTCGACGATGTCGTCCTGCTTGAGCTGCGCGCCGCGCACGCCCTTGCCGCCGCGCTTCTGCGAGCGGTAGAGGTCGGAGCGGGTGCGCTTGACGTAGCCGCCACGGGTGATCGTGACGACGATGTCCTCCTCGGCGATGAGGTCCTCGATGGAGAGGTCGCCGTCCGAGGGGATGAGGGTGGAGCGCCGCTCGTCGCCGTACTTCTCGACGATCGCGGTGAGCTCCTCCGAGATGATCTCGCGCTGACGGGTCGGCGAGGCCAGGATCGCGTTGTACTCGTCGATCTTGCGCTGCAGCTCGTCGTGCTCGTCCATGATCCGGCGGCGCTCCAGGGCGGCCAGCCGGCGGAGCTGCATCTCCAGGATCGCGTTGGCCTGGAGCTCGTCGATGTCGAGCAGGCCCATCAGGCCGGTGCGGGCGGCGTCCGCGCTCTCCGAGGCCCGGATGAGCGCGATCACCTCGTCGATCACGTCCAGGGCGCGGAGCAGGGCGCGCAGGATGTGGGCGCGCTCCTCGGCCTTGCGCAGGCGGAAGGTGGTGCGCCGGACGATGACCTCGACCTGGTGGTTGACCCAGTGCCGGATGAAGGCGTCGAGCGAGAGCGTGCGCGGCACGCCGTCGACCAGGGCCAGCATGTTGGCGCCGAAGTTGGTCTGCAGGTCGGTGTGCTTGTAGAGGTTGTTCAGCACGACCTTGGCGACGGCGTCGCGCTTGAGCACGATCACCAGGCGCTGGCCGGTGCGCGAGGAGGACTCGTCGCGGACGTCGGCGATGCCGGCGACCCGGCCGTCCTTGACCAGGTCGGCGATCTTCAGGGCGAGGTTGTCCGGGTTCACCTGGTACGGCAGCTCGGTGATCACCAGGCACTGGCGGCCCTGGATCTCCTCGACCTCGACCACGGCGCGCATGGTGATCGAGCCGCGACCGGTGCGGTACGCCTCCTCGATGCCCCGGCGGCCGACGATCAGGGCGCCGGTCGGGAAGTCCGGGCCCTTGATCCGCTCGATCAGCGCCTCCAGCAGCTCCTCGTTGGAGGCCTCGGGGTGCTCCAGCGCCCAGAGCGCGCCGGAGGCGACCTCGCGGAGGTTGTGCGGCGGGATGTTGGTCGCCATGCCGACCGCGATGCCGGTGGCACCGTTGACCAGCAGGTTGGGGATGCGGGCCGGCAGGACGGTGGGCTCCTGCGAGCGGCCGTCGTAGTTGGCGGCGAAGTCGACGGTCTCCTCGTCGATGTCGCGCATCATCTCCATGGCCAGCGGCATCATCTTGCACTCGGTGTAGCGCATGGCCGCGGCCGGGTCGTTGCCCGGGGAGCCGAAGTTGCCGTTGCCGTCCACCAGCGGCATCCGCAGCGACCACGGCTGGGCCAGGCGGACCACGGTGTCGTAGATCGAGGTGTCACCGTGCGGGTGGTAGTTGCCCATCACGTCGCCGACGACGCGGGCGCACTTGTAGTAGCCCTTCTCCGGGCGGTAGCCGCCGTCGTACATCGCGTACAGCACGCGGCGGTGCACCGGCTTGAGGCCGTCGCGGACCTCGGGCAGCGCGCGGCTGACGATCACGCTCATCGCGTAGTCGAGGTACGAGCGCTGCATCTCGGTCTCGAGCTCGACGGGCTCGATCCGCAGGGTGACCGCGGCGGCGGCCTCGGGGGTCTCGGGCTGCTCGCCTTCGGGACGGTTGTCGTCGACCACTGGTGGTCAGTTTCCTTTCACGCGGACTGGTACGTGCGGGGCCTGGGTGCAGGCGTCACACGTCCAGGAAGCGGACGTCCTTGGCGTTGCGCTGGATGAAGGAGCGGCGGGCCTCGACGTCCTCGCCCATCAGGACGGAGAACAGCTCGTCGGCGCGGGCGGCGTCCTCCAGGGTGACCTGGAGCAGCAGGCGGTGGGCCTGGTCCATGGTGGTGACCCGGAGCTCCTCGGCGTTCATCTCGCCGAGACCCTTGAACCGCTGGATCGCGTCGTCCTTGGGCAGGCGCCGGCCGGCGGCCACGCCCGCGGCGATCACGGCGTCGCGCTCGCGGTCGGAGTAGACGTACTCGAAGTCGTCCTTGCCCCACTTGATCTTGTACAGCGGCGGCATCGCCAGGTAGACGTAGCCGGACTCGACCAGCGGCCGCATGAAGCGGAACAGCAGGGTGAGCAGCAGCGTCCGGATGTGCTGTCCGTCGACGTCGGCGTCGGCCATCAGCACGATCTTGTGGTACCGGAGCTTGGCCTCGTCGTAGTCCTCCTGGATGCCGCAGCCGAAGGCCGAGATCAGCGCCTGGACCTCGGTGTTCTGCAGCACCTTGTCGATCCGGGCCTTCTCGACGTTCAGGATCTTGCCGCGGATCGGCAGGATGGCCTGGATCCGCGGGTCGCGGCCCTGCTTGGCCGAGCCGCCGGCGGAGTCACCCTCGACGATGAAGATCTCGCACTCGGCCGGGTCCTTGGACTGGCAGTCGCTCAGCTTGCCGGGCAGCGAGGCGGACTCCAGCAGGCCCTTGCGGCGGGTGAGGTCGCGGGCCTTGCGGGCGGCGACGCGCGCGGTGGCGGCCTGGATGGACTTGCGGATGATGTCCGCGGCCTCGTTGGGGTTGCGGTCCAGCCAGTCGTTGAGGTGCTCGTGGACGACCTTCTGGACGAAGGTCTTCGCCTCGGTGTTGCCGAGCTTGTCCTTGGTCTGGCCCTCGAACTGCGGCTCGCCGAGCTTGACCGAGATGATCGCGGTCAGGCCCTCGCGGATGTCCTCGCCGGAGAGGTTGTCGTCCTTCTCGCGGAGCAGCTTCTTGTCCCGCGCGTAGCGGTTGACCAGACCGGTCAGCGCCGCGCGGAAGCCCTCCTCGTGGGTGCCGCCGCCGTGGGTGTGGATGGTGTTGGCGAAGGAGTAGACCCCCTCGGTGTACGAGGAGTTCCACTGCATGGCGATCTCGACCGAGATCGCCTTGTCCTTGTCCTCCGCCTCGAAGTCGATCACCGAGGGGTGGACCACGTCGCCCTTGCGGGAGTTGAGGTGGGCGACGAAGTCGGCGATGCCGCCGTCGTACTTGTAGGTGACGGAGAGCGGCTGGCCGGCCTCGTCGACGTGCTCGGGGCGCTCGTCGGTGAGGGCGATGGTCAGGCCCTTGTTGAGGAACGCCATCTCCTGGAAGCGCCGGGAGAGCGTCTCGAAGGAGTAGACCGTGGTCTCGAAGATGTCCGGGTCGGCCCAGAAGGTGACGCTGGTGCCGGTGTGCTCGGCGGCCTCGTGCTGGGACAGCGGGGCGACCGGCGTGCCGGCCTTGTACTCCTGCGTCCAGCGGTGGCCGTCGGTGTGGATCTCCACGGCGAGGCGCGTGGACAGCGCGTTCACCACGGAGACGCCGACGCCGTGCAGACCGCCGGAGACCGCGTAGCCGCCGTTGCCGAACTTGCCACCCGCGTGCAGGACCGTCAGCACGACCTCGACGGCGGGCTTGCCCTGGCCCGGCATGATGCCGACCGGGATGCCGCGGCCGTTGTCGACCACGCGCACGCCGCCGTCGGCCAGGAGCGTCACGTCGATGGTGTCCGCGTGCCCGGCCATCGCCTCGTCGACGGAGTTGTCCACGATCTCCTGCACCAGGTGGTGCAGGCCGCGCTCACCGGTCGAGCCGATGTACATGCCGGGGCGCTTGCGGACGGCGTCGAGGCCCTCCAGCACCTGGATGGCGCTGGCGTCGTACGACCGCTCGGACTGGTCGGTCTGGTCTGGGGTCTGGCTGGGGTTGCCGGAATCGGCCACGAAGCGCCCTCTCTGGCACAGCGCGGGCCGCATCCCCGCTCCCTGACGGGCGGGCGTGCGACCACGGCGTTTCGACTCGGTTGCCACTAGCAACAGTGTTTGGCCCCCAGTCTACCGGTACGACTGACATCGATGGGCGTTTGGCAGCCTCTGAGGGCAGAAATGCCGCTCTGAATCCCCTCGGGACATGTCCCGATACTCGCCCCGGGGGCTCAGAGCGTCTGGAAGGGCCGTCAGGGGTTCCGGAGGATTACGGTCCGCTCCTTTCCGGAACCCTCCGGGGTCACCCCCAGGTGTCGCCCGGGCCCTTGCTGCCGGGGGCGCGCAGCCGGCCGTAGCCGCGCACCGGGGCGGCCGGGCCGAGCACCTTGATGGTGCGGACCGTGCCGTGGCCCAGCTCGTGGTTCAGACGGGCCACCAACTGCCGTGCCAGCCAACGGAGTTGGGTCGCCCAGGCGGTGGAGTCGCACTGTACGGTGAGCACCGCCGCCTCGTCGTCGTAGGCGGTCGGGGTGCAGTGCGCGGCGATGTCAGGACCGACGATCTGCGGCCAGCGGCCCATCACCCCGCCGACCGCCGCCGAGGACTCCCAGCCGCGTTCGGTCAGCAGCCGGTTGAGCGCCGCCCCCAGCGGCACCGGGTCGCGGCCGTCCGAGCGGGCCCCGCTGCGCAGGCCGTGCCGCTTCGCCTCGCGCTTCTCGCGCACCTGTTCGCCGCGCGTGCGGGCCTGCGCCCGGGCCGCCCGCAGCGCCGAACGCGCCAGATCGGCACCGGTCGGCTCGGGGTGCTCCGCCGACTCGCTCACGGCGATCTCCTTATCCCCACCCTGTGGACAACGGTGAGCCGTCCAGCGTACGGGAGCCGGACGGGCCCGCGGCGGCGTGGGCGGGCGTCGTCGGACCCGGCTCCGCGGCCGCCCGACGGGGGCCTCGGAGGGGGGAGAGGCATGGAGGGCAGGATGGGGCTCAGCCGGTGACGCGCTGGACGGCGCCGTCGGCGACCGTGTACCGGGCGCCGGCCAGCGCCTTCGGCACGTCCTCGGCGACCGCCGCGGTCACCAGCACCTGCTCGCCGCCGGCCACCAGCTCGGCCAGCCGGTCGCGGCGGGCGGCGTCCAGCTCGGCGAAGACGTCGTCCAGGATCAGCACCGGCTCTCCCCCGTCCGAGCGCAGCAGCTCGTAGGAGGCCAGCCGCAGCGCCAGCGCGAACGACCAGGACTCGCCGTGGCTGGCGTAGCCCTTGGCGGGCAGCGGACCGAGCTTGAGCACCAGCTCGTCCCGGTGCGGGCCGACCAGGGTGATCCCCCGCTCGACCTCCTGCTTGTGGAGCGTCCGCAGGGCCTGGAGCAGCTGCTCCTCGGCCTCCTCGCGGCTGTTCGGCAGCTCGCCCTCGAAGGAGCTGCGGTACTCCAGGGCGGTCTCGCCGCCGGCCGGGGCGAGCTGCCCGTAGGCGCCGGAGACCAGCGGCTGGAGGGCGGCCACCAGCTGGAGGCGGAAGGCGGTGAGCTCGGCGCCGGCCCGGGCCAGGTGCCCGTCCCAGACCTCCAGGGTGGAGAGGTCGGCGCCCTTGCCGCCGCCGGCCCGGCGGGCCATCGCGGCGGTCTTCAGCAGGGCGTTGCGCTGCTTGAGCACCCGCTCGTAGTCCTGCCGGACCCCGGCCAGCCGGGGCGCCCGGGCGGTCAGCAACTCGTCCAGGAAGCGCCGTCGCTCCCCCGGGTCGCCCTTGACCAGGGCGAGGTCCTCGGGGGCGAACAGCACGGTGCGCAGCAGGCCCAGCACATCGCGCGGGCGGACGTTGTCGGAGCGGTTGATCCGGGCCCGGTTGGCCTTGCCGGGGGTGATCTCCAGCTCCACCAGGGTGGAGCGCCCCCGGTCGACCACCGAGGTGCGGATCACCGCCCGCTCGGCGCCCAGCCGGATCAGCGGGGCGTCGGTGGCGACCCGGTGGCTGCCCAGGGTGGCGACGTAGCCGACCGCCTCGACCAGATTGGTCTTGCCCTGGCCGTTGGGGCCGACGAAGGCCGTCACGCCCGGGTCGAGGGGAACCTCGGCCCGGGCGTAGGAACGGAAGTCGGCGAGCGACAGGTGCGCGACGTGCATGGCGGTGGACTGCGCTCGCCTTCTGTGGAGAACCTTCGGGACTACTTCGACTCGACCGCGTGGCCGCCGAACTGGTTGCGCAGCGCGGCGATCATCTTCATCTGCGGCGAGTCCTCCTGGCGGGAGGCGAAGCGGGCGAACAGCGAGGCGGTGATCGCCGGCAGCGGGACGGCGTGGTCGATCGCGGCCTCGACGGTCCAGCGGCCCTCGCCGGAGTCGGCGGCCCAACCCTTGAGCTTGGCCAGGTGCTCGTCGTCGTCCAGGGCGCGGACGGCCAGGTCGAGCAGCCAGGAGCGGATCACGGTGCCCTCCTGCCAGCTGCGGAAGACCTCGCGGACGTCGGTGACCTCGGGGGCGGCCTCCAGCAGCTCCCAGCCCTCGGCGAAGGCCTGCATCATCGCGTACTCGATGCCGTTGTGGACCATCTTGGCGAAGTGGCCGGCGCCGACCGCGCCCGCGTGCACCGAGCCGAAGTCGCCCTCGGGCTTGAGCGCGTCGAAGACCGGCTGCACCAGCGCGACGTGCTCGGCGTCGCCGCCGTACATCAGCGCGTAGCCGTTCTCCAGGCCCCAGACACCGCCGGAGACGCCGCAGTCGACGAAGCCGATGCCCTTGGCGGCCAGCGCCTCGGCGTGCTTGATGTCGTCGGTCCAGCGGGAGTTGCCGCCGTCGACGACCACGTCGCCCGGGGACAGCAGCTCGGCCAGCTCGTCCACGGTGGCCTGGGTGGCGGCGCCGGCCGGGACCATGACCCAGACCACGCGCGGGCCCTGCAGCTTGGAGACCAGCTCCTGGAGGCTCTCGACGTCGGAGATGTCGGGGTTGCGGTCGTAGCCGGTGACGGTGTGGCCGGCGCGGCGGATCCGCTCGCGCATGTTGCCGCCCATTTTGCCGAGACCGATGAGGCCGAGCTCCATAGCCAAATCCTTACCTGTGGTGACGTCCCTGCGGGCGGCGCCGTTGCCGCGCTTCCCTGAGCCTACGTGCTGGAGCGCAGGCGCCTCCCCGCGATCGGGCCGACCGGGGGAGGCGTCCACAGGTTTGCTCACAGGGCTGTGGACGAACGGCCCGGCGGGCCGGGCCGGTGTCACCGGCCCGGCCCCGGGGGCGTCGCCCGCTCGGTGCCCCGGCTCAGCCGGAGAGGCGGACCGGCATGATCAGGTACTGGTAGGCCTCGTCGGCCTCGGCGTCCACCGCGGCCTTGCCGCTGAGCAGCGCGGGCTTGGTCGGGGTGGTGAAGCTCAGCTGGGCGTAGGCGGAGTCGATGGCCTTGAGGCCCTCCTCCAGGTAGCCGGGGTTGAACGCGATCGAGATGGCGTCCCCCTCCAGCGAGGCGTCGATCCGCTCGGTGGCCTGGGCGTCGTCGCCGGAGCCGGCCTCCAGGGTGAGCACGCCCTCCTCGAAGTTCAGCCGGACCGGGGTGTTGCGCTCGGCGACCAGGGAGACGCGCTTGAGGGCCTCCAGGAAGGGCTGCGTCTGGATCGCCGCGATCGCGTTGAACTCGGTCGGGAAGAGGCTGCGGTACTTGGGGAACTCGCCCTCCAGCAGGCGGGTGGTGGTCCGCCGGCCGGCGCCCTCGAAGCCGATCAGGCCCTCGCCCGCGCCGCCCGAGGAGAGCGCGATGGAGACGCTGTCGCCGCTGCCCAGGGACTTGGCGATGTCCTGCAGGGTCTTGGCCGGGACCAGCGCGACCGCGGAGATGTCGGACTGCTCCGGCTTCCACAGCAGCTCGCGGACGGCGAAGCGGTAGCGGTCGGTGGCGGCCAGGGTGATCCGGTCGCCCTCGATCTCGACCCGGACACCGGTGAGCACCGGCAGGGTGTCGTCCCGGCCGGCGGCCACGGCGGCCTGGCTGACCGCGGAGGCGAAGACGTCGCCGGAGACGGTGCCGGTCGCGGTCGGCATCTGGGGCAGGGCCGGGTACTCGTCCACCGGGAGGGTGGGCAGGGTGAACCGGGAGCTGCCGCAGACCACGCTGACCCGCTGGCCGTCGGTGGAGATCTCCACAGGCCTGTTGGGAAGGTTGCGCGAGATGTCGTTCAGCAGCCGGCCGGAGACCAGCACGGTGCCGGCCTCCTCGATGTCGGCCTCCAGCTCGACCCGGGCCGAGACCTCGTAGTCGAAGCCGGACAGGGCCAGGCTGCCGTCCTGCGCCGTCAGCAGCAGGCCGGCCAGCACCGGCACCGGCGGCCGTGCCGGGAGGCTGCGGGCAGCCCAGGCCACCGCCTCCGCGAGGACGTCACGCTCCACCCGGAACTTCACCGGTAACCGCCTCCTGGATCGAGCGCTCCCGCTCGCACGTCTGGTTCTTCTGATCTTGGACTTCGGTGCGGCTGACCGCCGAGCTCCGCCGCTCCGCTTCCAGTCGCCGAGGACAGTCTGACGTACTCCACCGACAGACGGGGCAGACGGGCGGAAGCAAGTCGAACGGATGTCGGGGCGCAGTTGTCCACAGATTTCGAGCCCACCCGCTTTTGAACAAGGCGATGGGTCTATAGGTGTAGTGGTAGTAGTAGGGCCTGTGGAAACCGTGGATAACCCTGTTTGCGCAGGTCAGACCCGGTTTTTTGTCCACAGGACATGTGGATCGCGGCTGTGGACGAACACGGCCACCTGTGGACGGCGGAGCGTTACCCACAGGGCACGCTGAGTATCCACAGGTTATCCCCAGCACTGTCCCCAGATCTGGGCCGGGTTATCCACCGGCGCCGGTCAACTTTTCGTGACGCCTTTCACACCTGGGGGTGAACGTCCATCGAAGGTTGTCGAACTGTGGACACGGCTGTGGACAACCTGGGGATAACCTCCCCTTCCCTGGGGACAACCGGTGGACAACCCGAACGGCCCACTGACGGCCCGCCAATTGTCCACACCCTGTGGATAACCGTTGTGCACAAGTCCACAGGCACCTGACCTGCGCGGAAGAGCGTAGCGGTGGGCGCCCTGTGGAGGAATTCTGGATAACTCACAGCTCCCCGGCCTGTGGACAGTGGAGAACCGGCCCGGCCTGTGGATTTCCGCCTCGCGCACCCGGGGCGTTCGAATCCCTGGTCAGATGTTCGGCGCGACGTGCGGACTGGCGGAGCGTCCGTCCTCGGCATCCCTGCCCCGCCGGCCGGTGGCGCACACCTGTGGATATGCCGAAAGGGCGTCAGGATCGCTCCTGACGCCCTTTTCCGGCCACCCGCGGCCCGAACTCCGGGCCGGCGGCCGCGGCTAGCTCTTGATGCGGTTGGTGAGCTCGGTGACCTGGTTGTAGATCGAGCGCCGCTCGGCCATCAGCGAGCGGATCTTGCGGTCGGCGTGCATCACCGTGGTGTGGTCGCGGCCGCCGAACTGCGCGCCGATCTTCGGCAGCGAGAGGTCGGTGAGCTCGCGGCAGAGGTACATGGCGATCTGGCGGGCCGTCACCAGCACCCGGCTGCGGGAGGATCCGCAGAGGTCGTCCACGCCCAGGCCGAAGTAGGCCGCCGTCTGCTGCATGATCACCTGGGCGGTGATCTCCGGCCCGGCGTCCTCGTCGCCGCCCGGGATGAGGTCCTTGAGGACGATGCCGGCCAGCTCCAGGTCGACCGGCGCCCGGTTGAGGTTGGCGAAGGCGGTGACCCGGATGAGGGCCCCCTCCAGCTCCCGGATGTTCCGGGTGATCCGGGACGCGATGAACTCCAACACGTCCGCCGGGGCGTTGAGTTGCTCCTGGATCGCCTTCTTGCGCAGGATCGCGATCCGGGTCTCCAGCTCCGGCGGGGTGACGTCGGTGATCAGCCCCCACTCGAAGCGGTTGCGCAGCCGGTCCTCCAGCGTGGTCAGCAGCTTGGGCGGCCGGTCGGAGGAGAGCACGATCTGCTTGTTGGCGTTGTGCAGGGTGTTGAAGGTGTGGAAGAACTCCTCCTGCGTGGACTCCTTGCTCGCCAGGAACTGGACGTCGTCCACGAGCAGGATGTCCATGTCCCGGTAGCGCTTGCGGAAGGTGTCCGCCTTGCCGTCCCGGATGGAGTTGATGAACTCGTTGGTGAACTCCTCCGAGGACACGTACCGCACCCGGGTGCCCGGGAAGAGGCTGCGCGAGTAGTGCCCGATGGCGTGCAGCAGGTGGGTCTTGCCCAGCCCGGACTCGCCGTAGATGAAGAGCGGGTTGTACGCCTTGGCCGGGGCCTCGGCGACCGCCACCGCCGCCGCGTGCGCGAAGCGGTTGCTCGCGCCGATGACGAAGGTGTCGAAGAGGTACTTGGGGTTCAGCCGGGCGGCCGGCTCGTCCTTGCGGGGGCCGCCGGCCGGCGGGGCGCCGGGCGGCGCGGGGACCCCGGGCACCGCCGGCCGGTCGGTGGCGCGCTCGGCCGGTGCCCGGTCCGCGGCGCGCGCGGCGGGGCGTCCGGCCGGCGCGCGACGGCCGGATCCGGTCCGCGGGTGCTCGCCGGGGCCGGGGCCGTACGCGCCGCCGAAGAGGTCGCCCTGGGTGGTCGAGGACGACGGCAGGGCCCGCGGCGCGGGCCGGTCCATCGGCTCGTCGGGCTCGCGGTAGGCGGGTGGCCGCTCCTGGTAGCCGGGCCAGGGCGGACCGCCGGCCGGACCGCCGTACGGCGCGGGGCGCTGCTGGTAGCCGCCGTTGTCGTAGCGGGGCCGGTCGTAGTCCGGCTCGTAGGCCTGCGGGTGGCGGTAGCGCGGGTCCCCGTAGCCGTCGTCGTCGTGCTCGCCGTGCTCGTCGTGGCTGTCACGGCCGTCGTGCTCGTCATGGCCGGACGGGCTCGGGTACGGCTCGACGGGGGCCTGGGGGGCGGCCGCGGGCACGGTCGGCACCGCGTTGGCGTCGACCATCACGGCGATCCGCACCGGGCGGCCCAGCTCGCGGGAGAGCGCCTCGGTCAGCTGCGGGAGCAGCCGTCCCTCCAGCACCTGCTTGGCCCGCTCGTTCGGGGCTGCCAGCAGGGCGGTGTCGTGCATCATCCACATCGGTTGGGTGCGCTGCACCCACTGTTTGTCCATCTCCCCGACGTCCGGGTCGACGACCAGCCGCTCGACGACCCTCGCCCAGACCGGGACGAGGTCGCTGTTGACATCAGCCACTGGTGCACGCTTTCCAATGAACAAACCAGACAAGTCCTGCAACGGTAGTCAGCGAACAGAGCGGGATCAAGTCGTTGTCCACAGGCTGTGGGTAAACCGCCTCCGGGCGGCTGGTTTGACCCTCGTGCCCCGTCCCGCGTACCGTAACCAGGTCGAGTTGTCGATGGCCGCTGCCGCATGTCCGCGGGTCCACCCGCTCCATAAGGCGCGCAGCACGGGCGCCGTGGATTGCCTCAAACCCCAGCCGAACTGGGGCGATGGGCCGGATTTCCGTAACAGGGGAGATCACGCGGACGCACGGTGACGGCCAAGCGATTCCCCGTCATCCTACGATTCACCTCAGGAGCCCCCGAGTGAGCAAGCGCACCTTCCAGCCGAACAACCGTCGTCGCGCGAAGACCCACGGCTTCCGGCTGCGGATGCGTACCCGCGCCGGCCGCGCCATCCTGGCCGCTCGCCGTGGCAAGGGCCGCAGCAGCCTGTCCGCCTGATCCGCGCCAGAGTCTGTTGTGCTGCCCTCCGAGAATCGGCTGCGGCGGCGCCAGGACTTCGCGACCGCAGTGAAACGCGGTCGTCGGGCCGGTAGGCCCCTGCTGGTCGTCCATCTCGCCAGAGAGGACGGCCCCGGGGACCACACCGACCGGACCAGCGACACCTACCCGCACGTCGCCGAGGGGACTCCTTCGGCGCGTGCGGGTTTCGTCGTGAGCAAGGCCGTCGGCCCGGCGGTCACCCGCAACCTGGTCAAGCGCCGGTTGCGCCATCTCGTGCGTGATCGTCTGTCCCGGCTGCCCGCCGGTAGCCTGATAGTGGTGCGTGCGCTGCCTCCGGCCGCGTCCGCCTCGTACCAGGAACTCGAACGCGACCTGGACGCGGCGCTCAAACGGCTGCTCAAGGTCGAGCACGCCGCCTCGGCGCCGACGGGAGCAGGGCGATGAAGTACCTGCTGATGGGTCTGATCAGGGTCTACCAGTGGACCATCAGCCCACTGCTCGGTCCGGTGTGCCGCTACTACCCCTCCTGCTCCCACTACGGCTTCGAGGCCGTGAAGACGCACGGAGCGGTGAAGGGCGGCGCACTGACCGTGTGGCGCATCCTGCGCTGCAACCCATGGACGCCCGGTGGGGTGGACCATGTCCCGCCGCGCAAGCATCCGGTGTGGCACCGCCGGCTGCGGGACCGGCTGAAGGGCCGGTCCGCCGCCGACCAGCCGGTGATCATGCCCCCCGCCGGTCCGGACCCAGAGGGCCCGGCGACCATTGGCCCCGTGGGGCCAATCCCAATGTCCAAGGAGCCTGACCGGTGACCTTCTCCTTCCTCAACCCCCTGTACACAGCGGTGTCCTGGATCATCGTCCAGTTCCACTCGCTGTACAGCCACGTCTTCGATCCGAACGGTGGCTGGGCCTGGGGTCTGGCCATCGCCTCGATGGTGGTCGTCATCCGGATCTGCCTGATCCCGCTCTTCGTGAAGCAGATCAAGGCGACCCGGGCCATGCAGGCGATCCAGCCGAAGATGAAGGCCATCCAGGAGCGGTACAAGAACGACCGCCAGCGCCAGTCCGAAGAGATGATGAAGCTGTACAAGGAGGCGGGTACCAACCCGTTCTCCAGCTGCCTTCCGATCATCGTGCAGGCGCCGTTCTTCACCGCGCTCTACGGCGTGCTCGCCAAGGTCGCCGACGGCAAGCCGATCGGCGTGATCGACGGCACCCTGCTCGACAGCGCCCAGCAGGCCCACATCTTCGGCGCCCCGCTCTCGGCGACCTTCGTCGGCAGCAGCGAGGTCAGCGTCAAGATCGTCGTCGCCGTGATGATCATCCTGATGTCGCTGTCGCAGTTCATCACCCAGCGCCAGCTGATGACCAAGAACGTCGACCTCACGGTGAAGACGCCGTTCATGCAGCAGCAGAAGATGCTGATGTACGTCTTCCCGCTCATGTTCGCCGTGATGGGCATCAACTTCCCGGTCGGTGTCCTGGTCTACTGGCTGACCACCAACGTCTGGTCGATGGGCCAGCAGCTGATCGTCATCCGCAACAACCCGACGCCGGGCAGCAAGGCCTGGGACGAGCGCCAGGACCGTATGAAGAAGGCGGGCCGGCTGAACCCGGACGGCTCGGTCATCCAGGGTCCGCTCTGGGGCCTCCTGCCGGCGAAGAAGTCGGCGGCCACCGCCGAGGCCGTGGTGGAGGAGTCGGTGCAGGTGCGCCGGCAGCAGCCGCGGAAGCAGACCAAGTCGCAGCGCCAGCACGGCGGCGGCCAGCCCGCGAGCCTGACCAAGGACGCCCCGGCCGAGCAGCCCGCGGACGCCGTCCCGGCCGACGCGGCCGAGTCGGCCAAGGCGGCGGGTACCGGTGCGGGCGCGGCGGCCGGTGCGGCTGGTGCGGCTGGTGCGGCCAAGCAGACCGCGGCCCGGCCGGCGGGTGCCAAGCCGGGTGCGGCCCGTCAGCCGGGCGGCCGGCAGCAGCCCAAGCGCGGCGGGCAGCGGCCGAAGAAGAAGTGACCGGCCCGGTCCGGACCGCCCCCGCGGCCCCCTGAACCTCGTTACCGGCCCACCACCCGGGCCCATCTCCGAAGGAGTCCATCAGTGACGGAAGGCACCACCTCCGCCGTCGAGGCCGAGGCCGCCGCCAGCGCCGACGAGAACATCGTCGCCCGCCTGGAGCAGGAGGGCGACATCGCGGCGGACTACCTGGAGGGTCTGCTCGACATCGCCGATCTCGACGGTGACATCGACATGGACGTCGAGGGCGACCGCGCCCTGGTCTCCATCGTGAGCGACGGCAACGACCGCGCCCTGCAGCGGCTGGTCGGCCAGGACGGCGAGGTGCTGGAGGCGCTGCAGGAGCTGACCCGGTTGGCCGTCCACCGGGAGACCGGCGAGCGCAGCCGTCTCATGCTGGACATCGCCGGCTTCCGGGCCCGCAAGCGCTCGGAACTGGCGACCCTCGGGGCCCAGGCCGCGGATCAGGTCAAGAGTTCCGGGGAGCAGGTCAAGCTGCGTCCGATGACCCCGTTCGAGCGCAAGGTCGTCCACGACGCGGTGGCCGCGGCCGGTCTGCGCAGCGAGTCGGAGGGCGAGGAGCCCCAGCGTTGCGTGGTCGTGCTGCCGGCCTGACGGCAGGGTGACCGCCGGCCGCCCGGGCGGCCGGCTTGCGACACGAGGACCCGACCCCGTCCGCCAATGCGCGGGCGGGGTCGTCGTCCCTTCGCGGGGCGTCGGCCCGGCGAGAGATGTTTCACGTGAAACGGTGCAGGAGCGGGTCGATGGATCCGGGGAGCGGAGAGGTCGAGATGGACACGGAGAGCGCGGCTGCCGGCGGGCCGGAGACGGGGGCCGGCGGTCCGGGTGTCGAGGGTGCGGCCGTCGGCGGGCGTCCGGCGGTCGAACCGCCGCCCGTACCGCCGGCCGTCGCCCGGGAGGTCTTCGGCGAGCGGTACGACGCCGCCGTCCGCTACACCGAGCTGCTGGCCACCGCGGGCGTGACCCGGGGGCTGATCGGCCCCCGCGAGGTGCCCCGGCTCTGGGACCGCCATGTGCTGAACTGCGCGGTCCTCGCCGAGCTGCTGCCGGCCGGGACGACGCTCTGCGACGTCGGCTCCGGCGCCGGGCTGCCCGGTATCCCGGTGGCCCTGGCCCGTCCGGACGTCTCGGTGACCCTGCTGGAGCCGCTGCTGCGCCGGACCACCTTCCTGGAGGAGGTGGTCCGCGAGCTCGGTCTGGAGAACGTCACCGTGCTCCGCGGCCGGGCCGAGGAGATGGTCGGCAAGCTGGCGGTGGATGTGGTGACCGCCCGCGCGGTGGCGCCGATGGAGCGGCTGGCCGGCTGGGGCCTGCCGCTGCTGCGGCCGCACGGCCAGATGCTGGCGCTCAAGGGCGACAGTGCGGAGCAGGAGCTGACCGAATCGCGTGCCGCGCTGGCGAGGCTCGGCGCGGTGGAGTGGTCGGTGATCGCGGTCGGCGACGGCACCCTGGAGACCTCGACCCGGGTGGTCCAGGTCAAGGTCGGGGAGAGCCCCGGCGGGGTGCGGGCGGCGACCCGGCGGGCCAGGGCCGCGGCCAAGGCGGGCCGGACCGGGACGGGTGGTGCCGCCACGCGCGGCGGCGACCGGGCCCGGAGCCCCCGGCGGCGGGGCCGCTGAGCACCGCGGTAGGGCGTGACACGGGCGGGTGGTCCTCGGACCACCCGCCCGTGGTCGTTCACGGCGAGCCGCCCGGCGTTCACGGCGATCCGTCTGCGTTCCGGCTGGCGTCCCGGTGACGGCCGGCCTTTCGGTGACGGCCGGGTGGCCGTCGGGACGACGTCGGGTTCACCGGAGTGTCGCATCGTCAGAATTCCGACATTGCGGGCATGGTGTTTCACGTGAAACGTCGCTCTCTCCTCTCGGGAATCCTCTCGCGCAGCCGGGCGGTGACTGTTGCCGCTCCGGTTTCACGTGAAACACTGAGCCCCATGCAGGACTCGGAGACCATCGACCAGATCGATGACACGCCTATCGCGCGTGCCGCCCAGGCTGCGGTCCAGGCCATCGGCCGAGCGGGCGAAGGGCTGCCCCGGCCGGCCGCCACCCGGGTGATGGTGGTGGCCAACCAGAAGGGCGGGGTGGGCAAGACCACCACCACCGTCAACCTCGCCGCCTCGCTGGCCATGCACGGGCTGCGCGTCCTGGTGATCGACCTCGACCCGCAGGGCAACGCCTCGACCGCGCTCGGCATCGACCACCACGCCGAGGTGCCCTCGATCTACGACGTCCTGGTGGAGGGCAAGCCGCTGGCCGACGTGGTGCAGCCGGTGGTCGAGGTCGAGGGGCTGTTCTGCGTCCCCGCCACCATCGACCTGGCGGGCGCGGAGATCGAGCTGGTGTCGCTGGTGGCCCGGGAGAGCCGGCTGCAGCGCGCCATCGCCGCGTACGAGCAGCCGCTGGACTACATCCTGATCGACTGCCCGCCCTCGCTGGGCCTGCTGACGGTCAACGCCCTGGTCGCCGGCCAGGAGGTGCTGATCCCGATCCAGTGCGAGTACTACGCGCTGGAGGGCCTCGGCCAGCTGCTGCGCAATGTCGAGCTGGTCCGGGCGCACCTCAACCCGACGCTGCACGTCTCCACCATCCTGCTCACCATGTACGACGCCCGGACCAGGCTGGCCGCCCAAGTGGCGGAGGAGGTCCGGACGCACTTCCCGCAGGAGGTCCTGCACACCGCGATCCCGCGCTCGGTCCGCATCTCGGAGGCGCCCAGCTACGGTCAGACGGTGCTCACCTACGACCCCGGCTCCACCGGGGCGCTCTCCTACCTGGAGGCGGCCCGGGAGCTGGCACTGCGGGCGGTGTCCGCGGAGACCGGCGGATCGTTGGTGGGGCAGCAGCGGGACGGTTCGGGGCGGCACGGCGCCCCGGTGGCACAGCACGGTACGACGGAGGGCAATCGGTGAGTGGTCGCAGGGGTCTGGGACGAGGACTCGGGGCGCTGATCGCCCCCGCAGCCCCGGCGGTCGGCGGGGCCGGGAGCGCGGCGCCGGCCGCACCCGGTACGGCGTCGCCCACGGAGGTGCCGACGCTGCCCTCGGGCCGCGGCACGCTGGCGGCCAAGGCGGCCGCGGAGAGCCTGCGGGAGCAGGCCGCCGCCGAGGCGGGGCTCGCCCGGGTGGACGGCGCCTACTTCGCCGAGCTGCCGCTGGACGCGATCACCGCGAACCCGCGTCAGCCGCGCAAGGTCTTCGACGACGAGAAGCTGGACGAGCTGGTCGCCTCGATCAAGGAGGTGGGCCTGCTCCAGCCGGTGGTGGTGCGCCAGGCGGCAGCGGGGCGCTTCGAGCTCATCATGGGCGAGCGGCGCTGGCGGGCCACCCGGAAGGCCGGGCTGGAGCAGATCCCGGCGATCGTCCGGACCACCGAGGACGACAAGCTGCTGCTGGACGCGCTGCTGGAGAACCTCCACCGCGCGGAGCTCAACCCGCTGGAGGAGGCCGCCGCCTACGACCAGCTGCTGCGGGACTTCTCCTGCACCCACGACGAGCTGGCGGACCGGATCGGGCGCTCGCGCTCGCACGTGTCCAACACGCTGCGGCTGCTGAAGCTGCCGCCGGCGGTCCAGAAGCGGGTGGCCGCCGGAGTGCTCACGGCCGGGCACGCCCGGGCGCTGCTGGCGGCGCCGGACGCCGAGCGCCAGGAGACGCTGGCCAAGCGGATCGTCGCGGAGGGACTCTCGGTGCGGACCACCGAGGAGATCGTCAAGCTGATGGAGCGGGAGGAGCAGCCCAGGCGCCAGACTCCCAAGGCCGGCAAGCTGCTCTCGCCGGCCTTCAACGACCTGGCGAGCCGGCTCTCCGACCGCTTCGAGACCCGGGTGAAGGTCGAGGTCTCGCAGCGCGCCGGCAAGCTCGGCAAGGGCAAGGTGGTGCTGGAGTTCGGTTCGGTGGAGGACCTCAACCGGATCCTGGACAGCCTGGCGCCCGGTGAGGACGGGCTGCGGCTGTCGCAGGGCTGAGCCGCGCCGATTGCGGTACGCGATGGGTGCATGTGGCACGTGAGCGCTGTTTCACGTGAAACATGCACCCATCGGCGTTCGGGGGAATGCTCGACTGTGGAGTGGACGAGGAGGTGCGGGGCATGGGACGCCGGATCGTTCCGCTGACGCTGGACAACCTCGAGGATCTGCCGTCGACCTGCCGGTCCTGTGTGTTCTGGGAGCTGGACCCGGTCAGCGGCCGGGCGGCGGTCGAGTCCGGCAAGCCCGAGCTGGAGAAGGAGGGGTGGATCTCCGCGGTCCTGCTGGAGTGGGGATCCTGCGGCCGGATCGTCTACGTGGACGACCGGCCGGCCGGCTTCGTGCTCTACGCCCCGCCCGCGTACGTGCCCCGCTCGCAGTCCTTCCCCACCAGCCCGGTCGCCTCGGACGCCGTTCAGCTGATGGTCAGCCGGGTGCTGCCGGGCTTCCAGCGGCAGGGGCTCGGCCGGGTGCTGGTGCAGACGGTGGCCAAGGATCTGCTGGGCCGGGGGTTCCGGGCGATCGAGGCGTTCGGGGCGGTGGGGCGGCAGCCGGTCAGCTGTGTGCTGCCGGCCGAGCACCTGCTGGCGGTGGGCTTCAAGACGGTCCGCCCGCACCACCGCTACCCGCGGCTGCGGCTGGAGGCGCGGACCACGCTCTCCTGGCGGGGGGACGTCGAGGGGGCGCTGGAGCGGCTGCTGGGCGGCGGCCGGAAGGAGCCGGCGCTGCGGCCGTTCTGAGGCCGGAGGGCGGCCGGAGGGCACCCGGAGCGGGGTGGCGGGAACGGACGAGGGCGGGACTCCCGGTGGGGAGTCCCGCCCTCGTGGCGTCCTGGGGGACGGGGCTAGATCAGGCCGTCCAGCTCGCGCAGCAGCGCGATCTTCGGACGGGCACCGGTGATCTGCTTCACCGCCTCGCCGTTCTTGTAGAGGATCAGGGTGGGGATGGAGATCACGTTGTACGCCGCAGCGGTCTGCTGGTTGGCGTCGACGTCGAGCTTGGCGATGGTGAGCTTGTCGCCGTGCTCGGCCGCGATCTCCTCCAGGACCGGGGCGACCTGGCGGCACGGGCCGCACCATTCGGCCCAGAAGTCGACGAGAACGGGCTTGTCGCTCTTGAGGACGTCCGCCTCGAACGTCGCGTCGGTCACGGTGGTGGTGGCGCCGGCCACGGTCACTCCTAAGGGTCAAGCGGGAGAGGGGCTGCCAGGTCTACAACACCGCGGGAGGCGGTTCTGTTTCGTCCCGGCGGGACGGGTCTGTTTCACGTGAAACAGACCCGTCGGAGCGGTGGGTCGGTAGGGGTCAGACCGCCACGGTGACGGCCTGGGCCTCCAGGTCGGCCAGCGAGGCCAGGTAGCGCTCGGCGTCCAGGGCGGCGGAGCAGCCGGTGCCGGAGGCGGTGATCGCCTGGCGGTAGGTGTGGTCGACGACGTCGCCGGCGGCGAAGACACCCGGGATGTTGGTGCGGGTGGAGGGGGCCTCGACCTTGAGGTAGCCCTCGGCGTCGAGCTCCAGCTGGCCCTTGAAGAGCTCGGTGCGCGGGTCGTGGCCGATCGCGATGAACAGGCCGGTGACCGGGAGCTCGCGCAGCTCGCCGGTGGTGGTGTCGCGCAGGGTGACACCGGACAGCTTCGGGTCGCCGTGGATGGCCTCGACCGCGCTGTCCCACTCGAAGCTGATCTTCTCGTCGGCGAAGGCGCGCTCCTGCATCGCCTTGGAGGCGCGCAGGGAGTCCCGACGGTGGATGACCTTGACGCTGCGGGCGAAGCGGGAGAGGAAGGTCGCCTCCTCCAGGGCGGTGTCGCCGCCGCCGACCACCGCGATGTCCTGGTCGCGGAAGAAGAAGCCGTCGCAGGTGGCGCACCAGGAGACACCGCGGCCGGACAGCTTGTCCTCGTTGGGCAGCTCCAGCTTGCGGTGCTGGGAACCGGTGGTGACGATCACCGCGCGCGCCTTGTGGACGTTGCCCTCGGAGTCGGTGACGGTCTTGATGTCACCGGTGAGGTCGACCGCGACGATGTCGTCCGGGATCAGCTCGGCGCCGAAGCGCTCGGCCTGCGCCCGCATGTTGTCCATCAGCTCCGGGCCCATGATGCCCTCCCGGAAGCCCGGGAAGTTCTCCACCTCGGTGGTGTTCATCAGCGCGCCACCGGCGGTGACGGCGCCCTCGAAGACCAGGGGCTTCAGAGAAGCACGGGCCGTGTAGAGCGCGGCCGTGTAGCCGGCGGGGCCGGAACCGATGATGATCACGTTACGGACGTCGCTCACTGCATCTCCTGGTTCGCATCGCGACCCGCGTTTGCTGCGGGGAGGGCGGTCCTGCTCCGCCGCCCGGGACAACGACTGACCAGTGTCTCGCATTCCCAGGGGGATCAGTACCAGGTGGCCGCAGTGTGGGAGTGTCGCGCGGCCCGTGGCATGGATCGCACGGGAACCACCCGTCAGCGGGCGGGGACGGTGCGGTGCTGCAGGACCGGGCCGCAGTCGGGGGCGCGGAGGTAGACGTCGAGCTGGTCGGGACGGCCCGGCAGGGCGTACACCAGGAGGTCCACGGGCGCGCCGGCGTAGCTGCCGCGGTCGGTGGCCAGTAGGGCGGCGGTGCTGGGCGCCGGGCAGGCCGGGGTGGAGCGGCCGCCGCCGGTCAGGCCCTGACCGCCCTCGGCGGGCGGCACGGCGGTCGTACCGGGGACCTCCGAGGGGTCGGTGGCGCCGGCGCCCGAGCCGGGCCCGGCGGAGGGCTTGACCGGCAGGACGGGCCCGCTGGAGGCCGCTCCGGTGAGCAGCTGCCGGACCTGGGCGGCGAGCAGGTCGTCCTGGTAGGCCGTGCCGCCGGCGCCCCGGTCGGTCTTGGCACCGGTGGAGCTCTCGGCGGCGCTCGGGGCGGCGCTGGGGGCGGCGGTTCCGGCGGCGGGCCGGGCGGCGTCGGCGGTGGCGGTGAGGTCCTTGTGCTGGGAGGAGGACAGGGAGAGGAAGGTGCCGCCGAGGGCGAGGGCGAGCAGCGCGGCGGCCGAGCCGAGCAGCAGGGCCCGGCGGCGTCGGGGGCGTGCCCGGCCCGGTCCGGTGGCGGCGGCGGGGCGCGACGGCGGAGCGGTCGGCGGTGCCTTCGGCGACGCGGACAGCGCGGACGGCGCGGCCGGTGAGAGCGGGGTGGGCGGCGCGGACGGGGTCGGCTCGGCGGGCGCGGCGGCGGCCGCGAGGGCGGCGTCGATCCGCGCGGCGACGTCCTCCGGCATGGCCGGCGGCTCGGCCGCACCGAGCAGCGTCCGCACCTCGGTGAGCGCGTCGACGGTCTCCCGGCAGTCGGCGCAGCCGGTGAGGTGCCGCTGGAGCGCGTCGGCGTCGGCGGGGGCGAGCAGTTCCTCGGCCAGGTCGGCCATCTCGTCGACCGAGGGGTGCGGCCCGGCGGTGGGGTCGGGGGCGGAGAGCGGGGTCGTCATCGCGTGCTCGCGTCTCCTTCCAGAATCGGCCGGGCTGGATCCGGGACTGTCCCTGTGACGATGGGGCCGCCGGGTGGGTTCCCGGGCGGTCGGGCGGGGTCGGCGGCGGGCGGTGTTTCACGTGAAACATCGCTCCCCCGCGCCCCGGCGTCCGACTCCTCGCGCAGATGCCGGACCAGCGGCAGCAGCCGGGCACGGCCACGGGCGCAGCGGCTCTTCACCGTGCCCACCGGCACCCCCAGCAGCGCGGCGGCCTCGGCGACCGGGTAGCCCTGCATGTCGACCAGGACCAGCGCGGCCCGCTGCTCGACGGGCAGCTCGGCGAGCGCGGCGGACAGCTCGCGGTGCACCTCGGCGCGGACCACCGGGGAGTCGGCCGGTTCGGCGGAGCCCACCAGGGTGTCCAGCCGCTGCGGGTCGTCGTCGAGCGGCCGGGTCCGGCGGGTGGCCGCGCGTCGGGCGCGGTCCAGGCAGGCGTTGACCACGATCCGGTGCAGCCAGGTCGTGACGGCCGAACGGCCCTGGAAGGTGTGGGCGGAGCGGAAGGCGGAGACCAGGGCGTCCTGGAGGGCGTCGGCGGCCTCCTCGCGGTCGCCCAGGGTGCGCAGGGCGACCGCCCAGAGCCGGTCGCGGTGGCGGTTCACCAGCAGGCCGAAGGCCTCCCGGTCGCCGCCGACGTGCCGGGCGAGGAGCGACGCGTCGTCGTCGCCGCCCCCCGGTCCTCCGTCCTGCGCCACGTCCACCCCTCGTCGCTCGCGTCCCGTCACCGCCGCCCTCGGGTCAGCCGGAGACCTTCACGTCGAGGAGGTGACCCTGGTACTTGCCCGTGTTCTCCCCGGACGAGTTCCTGGACAGGCTGGTCAGCCAGACCAAGAGATAGCGGGTGGTGACCGGGCTGTCCAGGTTGTACTCGACGGCGGTGCCGGCCTGCTTGGCGAGCACGGTGAAGTCGCTCGGCTTGGCCGACTGCGGATTGCCGACGCCCTTGCCGGGCATGCGGAGCTCCGCCGTGGTGGGGGTGCCGAACTTGAGGCTGACCGAGGAGACCGTCTGCACCGAGCCGAGGTCGAGCAGCAGGCCGGTGCCCTCCTTGCTCTTCGGACCGAAGGGGTCGTTGTACCAGTTGGTCGTCCACTCGCTGGTCGGATCGTCGTCGATGGCCTTGCCCACGCTGGCCGCGCCGTCCGGCTGGGTGCCCAGCGGGTTGTAGGAGGTCGCCTCCTTGATCGGGATCGGCGCCGGGTCGTGGGTCGCCGCGTGGGCGCTCGGGCTGGCCGAGGAGCTGCTGGGCTGGGGGGCCGCGACGGCCTGGTTGCCCGCGCGCAGGTGGTCGACGACCTGCCAGGAGGCGACGCCGATGGCGCCGAGGGCGACCGTCCAGGCGGTCACCTTGACCACGGTGCGCAGCCGCCGCCCGCCGCGCCGCACCGGGGCCGCCACCGGGGTCGGCCCGGTGCCGGGGGCGGCGACCACCCGGGTCGGGTTGGGCGCGGTCGGCAGCGCGTGGGTGTTGTGGCGCGGCGGGCTGGTGAAGACCGGCAGCTCGGGTTCGGGCTGCCGGATGCGCGGCATCAGCGCGATCGCCCGGGCCAGCCCGTCGGGGGTGGTGATCGGCTCGGCGTGGTGCGGCGGGTGGTCGAACAGGGCGCGGGCGGCCAGCTCGGACAGCCCCTTGTGGACCCCGGCCCGCACCTGGTCGGGGGCCACCTCGCGGAGGTTCCTGGGCAGGCCCTGGAGGTCGTAGCGGTCCTCGGGGTACGGCCAGCGGTGGGTGAGCGCGGCGAACAGCAGGGCGCCGATGGCCCGGGTGTCGATGCGCTCGGCGTCCTCGCCGGTGGCCTCGCCGGGCAGGCCGCGCAGCGCGGCGTCCACCGCGATGCCGTTGATCCGGTACTGGCCGCTGTCGGTGCGCAGCACGCAGCGTGGGGTGAGCCGCAGATGGGCCTGGCCGCGCCGGTGGGCGGCGGCCACCGCGTCGGTGACCTGGCGGACCATCTGGTAGGCCTCGTGCGGCTCCATCGGCCCGTCGGCGAGCAGCTTGGCGAGGTCGGAGGCGTGCGGCAGCCACTCCCGCACGACGTAGACCAGCTCACCCTCCTGGACGGCGTCCAGGACCTGCACGAAGCGCGGGTCGCCGAGCAGGGCGGCCGACTTGGCGGCGGCCAGCACCTTGCGGGCGCGCTGGTGGCCGGCGGCCATCAGGTGGACCCCGACGGCCCGGCGCAGCTTCTCGTCGACCGCGCGCCAGCTGCTGAAGGTCTCGGTGGAGGAGATGCACTCCTCCAGCCGGTAGCGGTGGCCGATCATGTCGCCGCTGTGCCGCAGCGGGGCGGGGAGGGTCTGCGGCAGGGTGGCGGTGTCCCGGGGGTCGTGGGTGGGCTGCGGGTCCTGCGGCGGGCGCTTGGCGGGGCGGGCGGCGGGCGCGGTCTCGCCGGCGCGGCGGGCGGCGTCGCCCGCGGCCAGTTCGGCGGCGATCTCGGTGACCGACAGCGGGGCGGTCATCTCCGAGGTCTCCTCGCTCGGGGCCGGAGCCGGAGCCGGAGCCGCCTCGGCCGCGACGGGCGCCGGGTCGGCGGGGGCGTCCCCGTCGGCGTCGGTGCCCTCGTCCTCGTCGACGGCCTCGTCCTCGTCGGAGGCCTCGTCCTCGCCTTCGGCCTCGCCCTCGTCGGCGTCAGTGTCGGCGGCTTCGTCCTCGTCCTCGGCGACCGGGTCGCCGTCGGTGCGGGAGCCCTTCCCCGCGGGGGAGCCGGCCGCGGTGGCCCGGGCCGTGCCGTCGGCGAGTTCGTCGATCGCCGCCGCCAGCGCGGCCTCGTCCGCCGCACCGTCAGTTGCTGACGTGTCGACGACCGCCTTGGTGCCATCAGCCACCGTGGTCCTGCCTCCCCTTGTGTCGCCCCGGGCCTGAGAGAGAGTCGTTGGAGCGCTTCGGCCGGTGGCCCCGGTGCTCCAGGACAATTGTGCCCACTCTTCTCCACCTGGTACGACCGCCGAAAGGTCCGAGCGGTTGCCTGATGGTGGAGAGATGTGATGCATATCAGGCATCGGGCCGCCGTGCCCGGGTCCGGTAGCGGCCCGGGGCCCAGGTGGCGGCCCGACGCCGGGTCAGCGGCCCAGTCGGCCGCGCACCATACCCAGCATGGCGTTGAGTTCCTCGATCCGCAGCCGCTTCGCGATGAGCACGAAGACGGCCAGCTGGAGTCCGCCGGCCAGGACGACCGTCAGAACGGCCCCGGCCCAGCCTCCGACGACCCTGGTGACCGCCAGGCTGACGCCCAGACCGACCACCGCGGCCGGGACGGAGGCCGCCACGAGCCGGGAGTAGGTCTTGCCGATCCGCTTGGTGTCCAGGCCGCCGATCTTCTTCTTCAGCTTGGGCACCGCGACCGTCACTCCGATGGCGTACGCGAGACCGTAGCCGAACGCCATCCCGGTGACCGTCCACTCGGCGGGCAGGAGCACCCAGCAGAGCAGCGAGAAGCCGGCCTGGCAGGCGGCCACCCACACGGTGTTGGAGAACGGGGTGCGGGTGTCCTCGTAGGCGTAGAAGCCGCGGAGCATCACGTACTGCGCCGAGTACGGGATCAGGCCCAGGGCGAAGGCGGAGAGCATCAGGCCGACGTTCCGCGCGTTGTCCAGGGCCGTGGCGCCGCCGCCCACCGCGTAGATGGCCTGGCCGATGGCCGGCCCGAGCGCCAGGAAGAGGAACGCGCCCGGGACGACCGCGACGGCCGTGGTGCGCAGCCCGTAGGAGAGGTCGTCGCGGACGGCGCCGGCGTCCTCGTCGGCGGCCGCGCGGGACAGCCGGGGCAGCACCGCGCTCATGATCGAGACGGTGATGACGGCCTGCGGGAGCTGCCAGATCAGCAGGGCGTTGGAGAAGGCCGCGAGGCCGACGCCGCCGTGACCGCTCGCCTGGGCGTCGCTGCCGGCCGCGGTGGCCAGCTGGGTGATGACCAGGTAGCCGGCCTGGTTGGCGAGGACGAAGAAGAACGTCCACTTGGCCAGCCGGGCCGCCTTGCCCAGGCCGTGCCCGCGCCAGTCGAAGCGGGGGCGGAAGGAGAATCCGGCCGCCCGCAGGTACGGGACCATCGCCAGGGACTGCACGGCGAGGCCCACCAGGGTGCCGATGCCGAGCAGTCGGACGCCCTCGGGGGTGATGGTCTCCGGGGCGACGTGGGTGCCGTCGAAGCCGCCGTACACCCAGATGTAGGCGCCGAAGGTGAAGATCACCACGATGTTGTTGAGGACCGGGGTCCACATCATCGCGCCGAACCGGCCGCGGGCGTTGAGGATCTGGCCCATCACCACATGGACGCCCATGAAGAAGATGGTCGGCAGGCAGTACCGGGCCAGGGCGACGGTGGTGTCCGCGCGGGCCGCGTTCTCCATCATCGGGTGGGCGATCAGCTGGACCAGGACCGGTGCCCCGAGCACGGCCAGGAAGACCACGCCGGCCAGGCCGACCATCACCAGGGTGAGCAGCCGGTTGGCGTAGGCGGTGCCGCCGTCCGCGTCGTTCTTCATGCTGCGGACCAGCTGCGGCACGAAGACGGCGTTCAGCGCGCCGCCGCCGATCAGGATGTAGAGCAGCGTCGGCAGGGTGTTGGCCGCGTTGTAGGAGTCACCCATCACGGCGATGCCGATCGCGCCGGCGATCACCATGGTGCGCAGGAAGCCGGTGCCCCGGGAGACCAGGGTGCCGGCCGCCATGATCGCGCTGGAGTTCAGCAGCGAGGCGACCTTGCCGCCGCCACCGGCGGCCGGCTGCGCGGCGGGCGCGGCCGGGGCGGCGTCCGCGGGGCGGGCGTGCTCCTCGGCCGCGAGGTCGGCGAGCGGCTCCACGGCGGGCGGCAGCTGCACCGCGGCCACCTGGAGGGTGGCCTCCTCCTCGGAGAGCGGCGGGTCGAACTCGATCGGCGGGACGAACGGCCTGGGCCCGTCCGGACCGTGGCCGCCGTGGCCGCCGTGGCCGCCGTGACCGCGGTGGCCGCCGTGACCGGCGAGGCCGTGCGGGGGCTGCTGCGGCCCGTGCTGACCCGGGTACGCGCCGGCCGGGGGGAACGGCGCGGCCGGGGCGGTCGGGCCGGGTGCGGCCGTCGGCTGCGGGCCGGGCTGCTGGACCGGCTGCTGGACCTGGGGCTGGGGCTGGGGCTGCTGGAGCGGGGACTGCTGGGCCGGCGGGCGGGGCGCCTCGGCGGTCGCCCGGTCGCCGCCGAACAGCGCGTCCACCCCGACGTACTCGGTGGACTCGGCGTCCCAGGCGGAGTGCGCCGGGCCGGGCTGCCACTGCGGCTGCCCGCCCCACGCCCCGGCCGGGGAGGCCGGAGCCGCCGGCCCGCCGCCCTGCGCCGGGACCTCGCGCCAGTCCGCCTGCGCCGGGGTGTCCCAGCCGGGCTGGACCGGCGGCACCGGCGGGGTGAACGGCGTCGGCGGCACCGGAGCCGGGTAGTCGCCGCCCTGCGGCGGCAGCTGCGGCGGCACGTCGTACGCGGCCACCGGCGGCTGCGGCGCGGCGGGCGGGGTGGCGCGCAGACCGTACGGGTCCTGCTCGCCAGGAGCGCCCTGGTACGCCTCGGCGGCGTACGGGTCCTGGGCGTAGGTGTCGGCCACGTACCAGTCGCCGGACGGCGACTCGGCGCCCGGACGGCCCTCTCCGCGGCCCGGAGGCCGCTCATCGCTGCGCCCGGTCATGTCACCTTCTCGCTGTCGTGGGGGAGGCCGCTCCGGAGTCGGGCGGTATCGGCGGTGTCAAGGACCAACCTTCTCATCACTGGTGGCCCGATCCCGGCCATCCGCGCTGCTGTCGCGCGGTGTCCGCCCAGCTCCACCGCGTTCCGGCCGCTCCGGGCCGGTCCGGCCGTCCGCGTCCCGGGCGCCCCCGGACGCTTCCGACCTCCCCGTCCCCTCGGAGACCCCGGACCCCTCGGAGCCGTCCGGGCCGGTCCCGCCGTCCTGCGGGGCCAGCGGCGCGTCGCCCTCGTCGCCGTGCGCCACCCGGCGCTTGCGCTGGCGGACGAACCGCAGCGCCGCGAGCAGGAGCAGCACCAGGCCGCCACCGAAGACGTAGAGCACGCCGTTGGTCACCGAGGTGACCTCGACGGTGAACCTCACCGGCTCGCCGTACGGCTGCGGGTTGGGCCCGGTGGTGTACAGCTGGGCGATCATGCCGACCGTCCCGTTGTTCTTCGCCTCGGCCGGGAAGCGCAGGGTGACGCTCTGTGACGGCGGCAGCACCAGCTCCTCGGCCGGCAGCTCCACCCGGAGCCGGTTGGGCTGGCTCGGGGTCAGCACCAGCTTGAGGTTGGTGACCGTCTGGGTGAGGTCGTTGCGGACGCTGACCTGGAGCACGCCGGTGTTGCCGGCGAAGGTGATGATCCGCTTCGGCGGCACCTTCACCGCGCCGGTCAACTCCTTGAGGTACCCGCCCACGCCCTTGCGGTAGACGCTCCCGGCCTGGCCCTCGGTGCGCCACTCGGTGGACAGCGAGCGGACCATGGCCGCGCTGAACGGGCCGCGCACCCGCTGCGGCAGGGTCAGGACCCGCATCAGCGTGTCCAGGTCGGCCTGGATCTTGGTGGTGTCGGTCAGCTCGAGGGCGGACAGCTCCGAGTCGCGGGCCCGCCCCGGGTAGTCGGCGGGGGCCGGCACGGCCGTGTTGGCCTTCGGGTCCGGCGCCAGCTGGGCGAGTGTGTCCAGCTTGACCGGCTCCACCCACTTGCCGTCCTGGGCCGCCTGGAGGGCGACCGCGAGCACCTTGGCGGTGCTCGCGGTGAGCTCGCGCGGCGGCATCACCAGCAGGCCGCGCGGGTTCTGCGGCTCCTGGCGGGAGATCACGAAGGTCTCGGCGAGGAACCGCTGGACGACCCGGCTCTGGTCCTCCGGGGCCGTCAGGTCCTCCTCGAAGAGGGCGGAGATCACCTGGTCGGCGACCAGCGCGGTCTGCCCGTTGCCGATCGGCCGGGGGGCCGAGGGGGTGTACTTCAGCGCGTCCGACTCGGGCATGCTCGCGCCGTTCACCAGCACCAGGCCGTTGCCGGTGCGCTGGGCGACCGAGGCGATCCGCTGGTCCAGGTACCCCTGGTACGGCCAGGCGACGTCGGAGCGGGTGTCCACCGAGAGCCGGCCCTCGACGGTCAGCCGGCCGGCGGTGGCCGCCTTGCCGAGGGCGGCGTCGATGCCCTCCAGTTCGGGGGCGTTGTGCGCGATCGAGGCGAGGTCGGTGTCGGCGTACGGCAGCGCCACCACCTGGCTGCCCGGCCGGGCGACGGCGGCCCGCAGCTTCTCCAGCCAGGCCGTGGCGGCGGCCGTGCCGGTGCCGGCGACGGTGTTGTCCTCCTTGGCCGCGACGTTCTCGGTGCCCGGCTTCTGCACCACATAGCGCTTGGTCATCGCGAACGCGGTGTCCAGCAGGTCCGGGTCGACCACCCAGGTCAGTCCGGTCAGCGAGGCGCCGGTGTCGACCAGGGCGTACAGCCGCCCGCCGGGCGCGAACTCGGCGGCCAGGCTGTCGTCCCGGAGCACCGGGATGCTCTGGTCGTTGTCGGAGAGGGTCTGCGCGGCCAGCACCGGCGCGTGCACCAGCGGCCAGAGGGCGGTGACCTTGGACGGCTGCGCGTCGGCCGGGGTCGGGGAGTAGGGCAGGAAGGTGCGGGTGATGCCCAGCGGCCGGTCGCGCTGGTTGTCGGCGGTCGAGCCCCAGACGTCCACCGCCAGCTCGTACACGCCCTCGGTGGAGAACTCCAGGTCGGTGACGGCGACGCTCAGGGTGTACGGCTGGCTCTGGCCGGGGCCGAGCTCGTTCAGCGCGTACTGCGGGCTGTCCATCGAGATGCCGTCCGCGCCGACGGGCACGGTCCGGCCCATCACCGAGCCGAGTTCGCTGCGGGTGGTGATCGGCTTGTTCGACCAGGGCCTGCGGACCGCCGCGTGCGCGGACTTGAGCACCGACTTGCCGCCGTTGGTGACGTGCCCGGTGATCGTCACGGTGCCGTTCTGGACGGCCACCGGCTTGTTCACCGACTCGATGGTCAGGGCCACCGGGAAGTCCGCGGTGACCGCCGTGGTGCTGACCGGTCGCGGTCCCCCCGCCGGGGCGGCGCCGGCCGGGACGCCCGGCAGCGCCGCGGCGAGCACCAGTCCGGCGCCGAGCGCGCCGGTCAGCCGCCGGACGGTTCGTCCCAGGACCCGCCCCGGGCGCCCGTCCGCCCCCGTACCCGGGTGCCGTGCCGGCTCACTCACGCGGTTCGCCCTCGCTCACGGGTTCGCCCTCGCCGTTCTCGATCGCTGCTGCTGCTGCCGTGCTGCTGCGGATGTCCGTCGGCCGTGGAGGATGCCGCGAGGATCAGCCGTGAAGAACATGTGGTCGTCCGGAGCCCGGGCGGCCGTGACGGCGCACGGCGCCGCGGCCCGCGCTCGGTGCGCCGGATTCGTTCCACCGGAATGGTAACGATCTGCCGAGGGGTGCGGTGTTGCGGGCCGGGGAGTGAGCCGGTGGAAACGCGTGGGCGACCGGGGCTCCGGGCCACGTACCCTTGTGAGCCGTGTCCACTGCCAATGAGCCCACCGCCCATCCGACCGGTGCCCATCATCCCAGTTCCGCCGTCCAGGTCGTCCCAGGCCTGAGCGAGGCGCAGACCCTGGGTCTGCAGGAACTGCTGCGGGTCTCCCCGGTCGCCGACGAGATCGCCCGCCGCTTCCAGGCGGCCGGTCACCGGCTCGCACTGGTCGGCGGCTCGGTTCGGGACGCCCTGCTGGGCCGGCTCGGCAACGACCTGGACTTCACCACGGACGCCCGACCACAGCAGGTGCTGAAGCTGGTCAGGGGCTGGGCCGACGCGGTCTGGGACGTCGGCATCGCCTTCGGCACCGTCGGCGCGCGCAAGGACACCCCGCAGGGCTCCTTCCTGATCGAGATCACCACGTACCGCTCCGAGGCGTACGACCGCACCTCCCGCAAGCCCGAGGTGACCTACGGCGACACCATCGAGGAGGACCTGGTCCGCCGCGACTTCACGGTCAACGCGATGGCCGTCGACCTGCCAGGACGGGGCTTCGTCGACCCGCACCACGGCCTGGACGACCTGGAGGCCCGGGTGCTGCGCACCCCCGCCACCCCCGAGGAGTCCTTCTCCGACGACCCGCTGCGGATGATGCGGGCCGCCCGGTTCGCCGCCCAGCTGGACTTCGAGCCGGCCCCCGAGGTGATCGCGGCGATGACCGCGATGGCCGAGCGGATCACCATCGTCTCCGCCGAGCGGGTCCAGGCCGAGCTGAACAAGCTGCTGCTGGCCAAGCACCCGGTCAAGGGCCTGCGGCTGCTGGTCGACACCGGACTGGCCGACCACGTGCTGCCGGAGCTGCCGGCGCTGCGCCTGGAGCGCGACGAGCACCACCGCCACAAGGACGTCTACGAGCACTCGCTGACCGTCCTGGAGCAGGCCGTCGACCTGGAGCAGGACGGCCCCGACCTCACCCTGCGGCTGGCCGCGGTGCTGCACGACATCGGCAAGCCGCGCACCCGCCGCTTCGAGTCGGACGGCCGGGTCTCCTTCCACCACCACGAGGTGGTCGGCGCCAAGATGACCCGCAAGCGGATGCGCGAGCTGAAGTACTCCAAGGAGCTCACCGAGGACGTCTCGCGGCTGGTCGAGCTGCACCTGCGCTTCCACGGCTACGGCGGCGGCGAGTGGACCGACTCGGCGGTGCGCCGCTACGTGACCGATGCCGGGCCGCTGCTGGAGCGGCTGCACAAGCTGACCCGCTCGGACTGCACCACCCGGAACAAGAAGAAGGCGGCCGCGCTCTCCCGCACCTACGACGGTCTGGAGATCCGGATCGACGAGCTCAGGGCGCAGGAGGAGCTGGACGCCGTCCGCCCCGCGCTGGACGGCAACCAGATCATGGAACTGCTCGGCCTCAAGCCCGGCCCGGCGGTCGGCAAGGCGTACAAGCACATGCTGGAGCTGCGGCTGGAGCACGGCCCGATGGAGCACGACGCGGCGGTGGCCGCGCTGCGCGCCTGGTGGGACGCCCAGCAGTAGGGCGGCGGTCGGCCGCGGTACGGCGTGAGGGGTGGTCCCGGGTCTCCCGGGGCCACCCCTCGTCCGTCGGCGGGCCCGACGGGCCCCGCGGGTCAGAGCTTCTTCAGGCAGAGGACGAAGCTGAGCGCCTCGGTGCTGGAATCACGGGTGTAGGTGCTCTCGGTGCCGGTGACGTTGTCACAGGCCTTGTCGTTGTCGCTGGTCCCGTAGACCTTCTTGAGCACCTTGTACTGGGCCTTCGGGTCGCCGCACGGGAGCATGGTGATCCGCGGGCTGGCGTCGTGGGTGGCCGCGGTGCCGTTCTCGTTGCGCAGGCAGTCGCCGGCCTTGGCGGTGTCGATGTCGCTGGGCACCTTGGTGTTGGCGGACGGCGTCGGCATGGTGATCGTCGGGACCGGCGCCGGCGGCGGCATCGTGATGGACGGGAAGGTCGGCGCGGGGACGGTCGCCGTGCTCGCCGGGGGCAGCACCAGCGGCGGGTAGGAGTAGGAGCTGTCGTGCTTGGACGCGAAGAGCGCGCCGGTCGCGATCAGGACGATCCACGAGCCGATCCCGAGCACCGGCAGCAGCAGCATGAAGATGTGCGGTCGCTTGGTGAGCGGCACGCCCGGGTCGAGCTGCGGTCCGTGGGTGCCGGGGGCCGGCGGCGGCAGGTCCTTGATCTTGTTGTGGGCGGCGAGGTTCCGCAGCAGGGTGACGATGGTGAAGATGCCGGAGAGGTAGCTCCACCAGCCCTGGACCAGGGTGCGGGCGGACATGTCGCGGACCATCGCGGTGCCGCAGGTGCGGCAGAACGGTCCCGGCTGCTTCAGGAACCGCATGATGATGATGATGCCCTGGTGGCCGCGGACGGTCGTCTCGACGGCCGGGAAGCCGCCGCAGAACCGGCAGACCGGCCCGCCCTGCGGGGCGTAGCCGCCCGGCGCCGGGTAGCCGCCCGCCTGCGGCGGGGCGGCGGGGTAGCCGTAGCCGGGCGGGGCCTGGGCGGGCGCGCCGTAGGCGGGCGCGGCCTGCGGCGGGGCGGCCGGGTAGCCGTAACCGGGCGGGGCCGGGGCGCCCGCCGGCTGCGGGGCCGGGGCGCCGGCGTACGGATTGCCGGTGGCGTACGGGTTGGCACCGCCGGCGGGCGGCGTCGAGCCGTACGGCATCTGGGGCGGAACGGACAAGGGGATCCCCCGGGGGAAGTGCGGGTGGCGGACGGTCAGGACTTCTTGGCCGGCGGGGTGCCGGTGAGCGGGCCGAGGCAGAGCACGTACCGCTTCTTGTTCCAGCGGCGGCCGCTCTTGCCCGAGACGGTGCTGGTGGTGCCCGCGGTCTCGCGGCACCTGCTGGTGTCGGTGGTGGACTCGAACTTCGCCAGCACCTTGTAGTTCGCCTTGCTGTCGGTGCACTTGACCACCGAGACGTCGCGCGATCCGGCCGCCTTGACGCAGTCGCCGGCCTTGGCGCTGCTGACGCTGGGGCCGGTGACGAAGTAGCCGACGATCAGGGCGATCACACCCAGGACCAGGCCGACCGCCTTCAGCCGGGCCTTGCCGCGGCCCTTCGCTGGCGGTCCGGCCGACGGCGCGGCCGGCGGGTAGCCGTGCGGCGAGGCCTGGCCGTACGGGCCCTGCGGGCCGGGCGCGGGCGGCGCGGCCGGGTACGGGCCCTGCGGGTGGGCGGCCTGCGGGTAGGGCGGCGCGGCCTGCGGCGGGGCGGCCGGGTAGCCGTACCCCGGCGGGGGCGGCGGTGCGCCCCAGCCCGCGGGCGCCGGCTGGGGTGCGCCGTAGGGCTGCGGCGCGCCGTAGGGCTGTGGCGCCGGGGCGCCGTAGGGCTGCGGGACCGGCGCGGGCCCGTACCCGGGCGGCGGCGGCCCGTACGGATTGGGTGGTGTGCTCATCAGATTGTCCCCCGTGACAGCGTGCTGTGGCTCCGACAGATCTGACGTACCTTAGCGACTCGCCACGACGAGTTCGGGGGTGGAGGGGCCGCCGGGGCGGGAGGCCGTGGTCAGCGGGCCGGGTCACCGGGGAGCGGCCCGGTCCGGCGGGCCGCCCGCAGATAGAGCACGGCCGAGGCCGCGTACACCAGGGACACTCCCACGACGACCGTGACCGAGCGGCCGGAGAGCGGCAGCACCAGGGCGGTCACCAGGGCGGCGGCCACGAAGGCGACGTTGAAGAGCACGTCGTAGATGGCGAAGATCCGGCCGCGGAAGTCGTCCTCGACCGATTCCTGCACCACGGTGTCGGCGCAGATCTTGGTGCCCTGGGTGACCACGCCGAGCAGCAGTGCCGCGGTCAGGCAGGGCACCAGGCTGAAGCCGAGGCCCAGGGCGGGCACGAAGACCACCGGGGCGGCCAGACAGAGCGTCATCCACCCGGCGAGCCCGAGCCGGCGGCTGCACCAGGGGCTGATCACCGCCGCGATGAAGAACCCGGCGGCCGAGAGGCCGACCGCCTGCCCCAGGGTGGCCAGGCCGGCCGCGCTGTCCGTCGGGTCGTTGAAGGTGTACCGGGCGAGCATCACCACGACGACGATCAGCACGCCGTAGCAGAACCGGGCGGCGGTCACCGCGGCCAGCGCGTGCGCCGCCGGGCGGCGGTCCCGCACCAGGTGGGTGACGGCGGCCCGCAGTTCGCGGGCGGCCTGGGCCAGGGCCTGGCCGAGTGCGGGGCGGCCCGCGTGCTGGTCCGGTCCGAGCAGGTCCTTGTCCATCCGCAGCGCGGCCAGCGCGGCGGAGAGGTAGAGCAGCGCGGCGAGGGTCACCAGGGCCGCGTCGGCCCGGGGGCCGGGGGTCAGCACCTGGTGCAGCAGGAAGCCGAGCCCGCCGCCGCAGGCCGCCGCGACGGTGCCCAGGGTGGGGGAGAGCGCGTTGGCGGTCACCAACTCCTCGGGCCGCACCACCCGGGGCAGGGCGGCCGAGAGCCCGGCCAGGATGAACCGGTTGAGCGCGGTGACCAGCAGCGCGGAGGCGAAGAAGAGCCAGGTCGGCGCCTGGACCAGGAGCAGTCCGCCGGTGACCAGGCCGAGCCCGAAGCGGGCCAGGTTGCCCAGGTAGAGCACCTGGCGGCGGCGCCAGCGGTCCAGCAGGACGCCGGCGAACGGGCCGATCACCGAGAACGGCAGCAGCATCACGGCCAGCACCGAGGCGATGTCGGCGGGCGAGGACTGCTTCTCGGGGGAGAAGACGACGTAGGCGGCCAGCGAGACCTGGAAGACGCCGTCGGAGAGCTGGGACAGCACCCGGGCCGTCAGCAGCCGGCGGAAGTCGCGACCGCGGAGCAGGCCGAGGAGCGTGGCGCGGTGCGCGGCCTGGTGGGTACTGCCGTTCTCGGTGATCGCCACCCGCCCAGGGTGCCATGGAACGGGTCGGTGTTTCACGTGAAACATTCGCCGGGAAAAGGTGAACGGGTCCACGGTCGTCGACCATGGACCCGTTCGGTGCACAGCACCTCAGTACCTCAGCACTTCGACACCTCAGTGCCTCGGCGCCTCAGCGGCTCAGTGCGATCAGTGCGATCAGCGCTCGACCTCGCCGCGGATGAACTTCTCGACGTTCACGCGGGCCTCGTCGTCGAAGTACTGGACCGGCGGGGACTTCATGAAGTACGAGGAGGCGGAGAGGATCGGGCCGCCGATGCCGCGGTCCTTGGCGATCTTCGCGGCGCGCACGGCGTCGATGATGACACCGGCGGAGTTCGGGGAGTCCCAGACCTCGAGCTTGTACTCCAGGTTCAGCGGGACGTCGCCGAACGCGCGACCCTCGAGGCGGACGTACGCCCACTTGCGGTCGTCCAGCCAGGCCACGTAGTCCGACGGACCGATGTGGACGTTGTTGGCGCCCAGCTCGCGGTCGCGGATCTGCGAGGTGACGGCCTGGGTCTTGGAGATCTTCTTGGACTCCAGGCGCTCGCGCTCGAGCATGTTCTTGAAGTCCATGTTGCCGCCGACGTTCAGCTGCATGGTGCGCTCGAGGATGACACCGCGGTCCTCGAACAGCTTGGCCATCACGCGGTGCGTGATGGTGGCGCCGACCTGGGACTTGATGTCGTCACCGACGATCGGCACGCCGGCCTCGGTGAACTTGTCCGCCCACTCCTTGGTGCCGGCGATGAACACCGGGAGGGCGTTCACGAAGGCGACCTTGGCGTCGATGGCGCACTGGGCGTAGAACTTGGCGGCGGCCTCGGAGCCCACCGGCAGGTAGCAGACCAGGACGTCGACCTGGGCGTCCTTCAGGGCCTGGACGACGTCGACCGGGGTCTCGTCCGACTCCTCGATGGTCTCCCGGTAGTACTTGCCCAGGCCGTCGAGGGTGTGGCCGCGCTGGACGGTGACGCCGGTCGGCGGCACGTCGCAGATCTTGATGGTGTTGTTCTCGGACGCCGAGATGGCGTGCGCGAGGTCCTGGCCGACCTTCTTGGCGTCGACGTCGAAGGCCGCGACGAACTCCACGTCACGGACGTGGTAGTCACCGAACTGGACGTGCATCAGCCCGGGGACCCTGCCGGCCGGGTCGGCGTCCTTGTAGTACTCGACACCCTGCACCAGCGACGTGGCGCAGTTGCCCACACCCACGATGGCTACGCGAACCGAACCCATTTCCGGTTGCTCCCTGTGATCTCATGAGCGCCGCCGAGGGTCGGCGGTGCTCGTCCTGCTTCTTCGATGACTGCTGACGGGCGCATGACGCGCCCACTCCTGCCGCGCGGCACAGGGCAGACGCGGTGTCAGCGCTCCAGGTTGGAGCGCCCCGGGCGGTCGTGCGGTGGCCCGGACGGGTCCACGGACCCGTCCTCCTGGCCTCGGCCGTCCGAAGTCTTGGGTACTGCGGGGTCGGACCCGGCGGCGGACGCCCCGGTCCGGCCGGTGCGGTTGGCCCGCTCGGTCTCGATCAGCTCGTTCAGCCAGCGGACCTCGCGCTCCACCGACTCCAGTCCGTGCCGCTGCAGCTCGACGGTGTAGTCGTCGAACCGCTCCCGGGCCCGGGCCAGCGAGTTGCGCATCCGCTCCAGGCGCTCCTCCAGCCGGCTGCGGCGGCCCTCCAGGACGCGCATCCGCACGGCCCGGTCGGTCTGGCCGAAGAAGGCGAAGTGCACGCCGAAGTGCTCGTCCTCCCAGGCGTCCGGGCCGGAGTCGGCGAGCAGTTCCTCGAACCGCTGCTTGCCCTCGGGGGACAGCCGGTAGACGATCTTGGACCGCTTGCCGTTGAGCGCGGTGGCCGGGACGTACTCGACGTCCGGGTTGTCCTCGACCAGGAAACCCTGGGCCACCAGGCTCTTCAGACAGGGGTAGAGCGTCCCGTAGGAGAAGGCGCGGAACGAGCCGAGCAGGACGTTGAGCCTCTTGCGCAGCTCGTAGCCGTGCATCGGGGCGTCGTGGAGCAGCCCGAGAACGGCGAACTCCAGCACTCCTGAGCGCCTGCCCACTGCCGTCGTCCTCCCTTCCCCGGTCGGTCCGCGTCCCGCCTCGGTCGGCGGTATGTCGCTCCGATGTATCGGCTCGATATATCGAGAACAGTAAACCTGGGCCTGCGAACGGGCAAGGGGGACGCGCGTGAATGTGATCACAAGACGACGCGCGGGTGTGCTTGGCAACGGGCTTGTAATGATCTGTTGCCGTTTTGCGGTTATTAGAGGTTGATGCCCGATTAGGTCGGTTTCAGAGCTGCGTACGCTGTCGCGTGTGCACGAGGACCACCTCCGGGATCAGGGGGGTTGCGGGCATCGGACGTGGACCCTGCCTTCAGGCCGGCCTGGCGAGGAGTAGCTGGAACATGAGCGAACGACGGCGCAGGTCGCCCGGTGGCGACGGTCGTCCGCCGGGCGGCGACAACGGACGGTCGGAGGGGACCGGGAACGACGAGCTGGGCTCGCAGGGCCTGGGCCGACGGCGGCCGCCGGGCACGCGGGACACCGCCCAGCAGCCCCGGATGACCCGTGCCGAGATGCGCAAGGCGGCCCAGAAGGGCGGCCGGCGCGGCGGCGAGGCGGCGGGCGGCGCGGCCGCCGGGCGCGGCGGCTCCCCCGGTTCTCCCGGCTCCCCCGGCAAGAAGCGGTTCATCGACTACCCGCGCTTCGGCAAGCAGGGCGTCCGGCGCTGGCTGCCGTCCTGGCGGCAGTGGCTGAGCGCCGTGCTGCTGGTCTTCGCGGTGTGCGTGGGCGGGGTGTTCTACATCTACCAGAGCACCAAGATCCCGCCCCTGAACGCCCTGGTGAACGATCAGAACAACATCTACTACTGGGCCGACGGCACCGAGATGGTCCGCAAGGGCGAGACCAACCGGCAGATCGTCGAGCTGGCCGACATCTCGCCCAACCTGCAGAACGCGGTCATCTCGGCGGAGAACGCGACCTTCCGCACCGACAGCGGCATCGACCCCGGGGGCATGCTGCGCGCGGTGGTCAACATGGCCAAGGGCGGCCAGACCCAGGGCGCCTCGACGATCACCCAGCAGTACGTCAAGAACGCCTACCTGACGCAGGAGCAGACGCTCAGCCGCAAGGTGAAGGAGTTCTTCATCACCCTGAAGATCAATCAGGAGCTCGAGAAGAACGACATCCTCAAGGGCTACCTCAACACCAGCTGGTTCGGCCGCGGCGCGACCGGCGCCCAGGCCGCCGCGCAGGCGTACTACGGCGTCAACGCCAAGGACCTCGACCTGTGCCAGAGCGCCATGCTGGCCGCCCTGCTCAAGGGCGCGTCGTACTACGACCCGACCATCAAGGCCAACCAGGCGCGCGCCGAGGAACGCTGGAAGTGGATCCTCGACCGGATGGTGGAGACCAAGAACACCACCGCCGAGGAGCGGGCGAAGTGCACCGCCTTCCCCACCCCGATCAAGCAGGTCCCGTCGGCCAACATGAACGGTCAGATCAGCTACCTGGTCGACACCGCCAACAAGTACGTCATGGTCAAGGACCCGACGATCGACCAGCGGGCGATCGACAAGGGCGGCTTCAAGATCTACACGACCTTCCAGAAGGACAAGGTCGACGCCCTGAAGAAGGCCGTGGACGACGTCAAGGCGGAGACCCTCAACGCGCAGAAGCGTCCGAACAACGACAACTTCGTCCAGTTCGGCGCCGCCAGCATCGTCCCCAACGACGGTGCGCTCGTCGCCATCTACGGCGGTGACGGCGTGGAGAACGGGAACTTCGGCAACAACGCCGACGCCCAGGGCGTCCAGGTCGGCTCGACCTTCAAGCCCTTCGTGCTGGCCACCGCCATGCAGATCGGCGTGCAGACCGCGACCGACGACAAGGGCAAGCCGAAGCGGATCAACGCCGACAGCCGCTACCTCTCCGACGACATGTCGGAGATCCGCAAGCCGGACGGCTCGCTGGTGCTGGACGACAACGGCAAGCCCTACCGCCAGAAGAACGAGGAGAAGGGCAAGCGCGGCTACGTCTCGCTGCGGATGGCCATGCAGTACTCCTACAACGTTCCCTTCGTCCAGCTGAACCAGGACGTCGGCAGCCAGAACGTCATGCAGATCGCCGAGGCGATGGGCATCCGCAAGGAGAACATCGAGAAGGAGTCGAAGGCCGCGACCTTCCCGCTCGGCGTCTCCACCATCAGCCCGATCCGGATGGCCGACGCCTACGCGACCTTCGCCGCCAGCGGCAAGCAGGCCGACCCGTACTCGGTCACCAAGGTCCTGGTCGACGGCAAGGAGCGCCCCGGCTTCGGCAAGCACGAGACCAAGCAGGCGCTGGAGCCCGCCGTCGCCGACAACGTCACCGACGTGCTGGTGAACGTGGCGCGCAACGGTACCGGTAAGAAGACCAACACCCTGGGCCGCCCGGTGGCCGGCAAGACCGGTACCACCGACGAGAACAAGTCGGCCTGGTGGGTCGGCTACACCCCGCAGCTGACCACCAGCGTGGCGATGTGGCGCGAGGACCCGACCCAGCACGAGCGGCTCTCGCTCAACGGCACCGGCGGCAAGGACTCGGTGCACGGTGGTGACGTCCCGGCGGACGTCTTCACCCGGTACATGAAGGCCGCGCTGGCCAACGAGAAGAAGATGGACTTCCCGACCCCGCAGCCGGTCGGCTCGCAGGTCGACTCCTCGGGCGCGCCCAGCACGGCCAGCGCCGCGCCGACGCCGACCACGTCCGAGACCGCGCCCACCGCTCCGACGGACCCGAACGCCGACCAGCCGACCCAGCCGCCGGCCACCCAGGGCCCGGCCTGCGTCCCCGGCGTCGACTGCCCGGGCACCGTGCCCACCCCGCCGGCGCCGACCAAGACCAACCCGAACCCCGGCGGCGGGGCGACCGGCGGTGCCAACGGCGGCGCGACCGGCGGTGCCAACGGTGGCGGTGCCAACGGCGGCGGTGGCAGCAGCCCCTCGCCGGGCTGCTGGCTCGGGATCGGCTGCAGCAGCACGCCGACCCAGCAGCCGAGCCCGACCAGCGAACCGGGCGGCGGTGCCGGCGGGGCGACCGGCGGTCCGACCAGCAAGCCGCCGAAGCCGTCGAGCTCGCCCTCCGCGGGCGGGAGCGGCAACGCCGCGACGCCGTAGGACGGCGCTGACCGCAACGGCGGTGGGAGGCTCCCCGGAGCCCCCCACCGCCGTTTCGCCGTATTCGGAGCGATTCGTGCCGCTCCCCCGGCGGGCCCGCGTCCGGCACCTCGCCGCGGACCGGGAAAAGGGGGCAGGGGCCTCCTCGTACGGGCGGGCGGGGTGCGGCAGGATGTCCGCCATGACGTCCAGCACGCGTGACGAAGAGGACCGGGCCGCGCCGGTGGCCGGTCCGCAGGCCAACACCGTGGTGGTGCCGGCCGACGAGGACCCGGTCGCGGCCGCCGGCAGCGAGGTGATCGGAGGCCCGCCCGGACGGCGCGCCCTGCTCGGCGTCTCCTGGTGGATCCCCGCCCGCTTCCTGGCGCTGGCGGTGATCGTGGTCTCGGTGCTGGGCATGGCGCAGAAGCTGCCCTGCTACAACGCCGCCTGGTTCCAGCCCGGCTCGCCGCAGTACGTCCACGCCTGCTACAGCGACATCCCGCACCTGTTCTCCGGGCGCGGCTTCGCGGCCGGTCTGCACCCGTACCTGGACCGCATCCCGGGCACCTCGGGGGACCTCCAGTTCCTGGAGTACCCGGTGCTGACCGGCCTGTTCATGCAGGTCGCGGCCTGGCTGACGCCCGGCGGCGGCAGCCTGCAGGACCAGGAGCGCTGGTTCTGGACGATCAACGCGGGCCTGCTGATGGCCTGCGCGGTGGTCGCCGTGGTCGCGCTCTCCCGGACGCACCGCCGCCGCCCCTGGGACGCGCTGATGTTCGCCCTGGCGCCCGTCCTGCTGCTGAACGCCACCGTCAACTGGGACCTGCTGGCCGTGGCGCTGGCCGCCGTCGCGCTGGCCTGGTGGTCCGGCTCGCGGCCGCTTATTGCCGGTGTGTTCATCGGCCTGGCCACCGCGGCCAAGCTCTACCCGGTGCTGCTGCTCGGTCCCCTGCTGGTGCTCTGCTGGCGGGCCGGACGGTGGCGCGACCTGCGGGCGCTGCTCGGCGGCGCGGTCGGCGCCTGGCTGCTGGTCAACCTGCCGATCATGATGGCGAACTGGCAGGGCTGGTCGACCTTCTACGTCTTCAGCAAGCACCGCACCGAGGACTACGGCTCGCTCTGGCTGATCCTCATGCAGAACCGCGGCGTCGGACTGGCGAACCTCGACACCTTCATCGCCCTCGCGATGGTGCTGAGCTGCGCGGGGATAGCGTGGCTCGGGCTGGCCGCGCCCCGCCGTCCGCGGGTGGTCCAGCTGGCCTTCCTGGTGGTGGCCGCGTTCGTGGTGCTGAACAAGGTCTACTCGCCGCAGTACGTGCTCTGGCTGCTGCCGCTCGCGGTGCTGGCCCGGCCGCGCTGGCGGGACATCCTGATCTGGCAGGCCTGCGAGGTGCTCTACACCCTGGGCATCTGGGCCCACCTCGGCTTCGTCACCGGCGCCAAGCAGCAAGGGATCGGCGAGTCCTGGTACCACTTCGCGATCGTGCTGCACCTGCTCGGCACGCTCTACCTGGTCGGCCTGGTGGTCCGGGACATCCTGCTGCCGGACCGCGACCCGGTCCGCTGGGACGGCAGCGACGACCCGTCCGGCGGGGTGCTCGACGGGGCTCCGGACGTCTTCGTGCGCGGCGCCGCCCGCCGGCTGCGCGAGGAGGAGAGCTACGCCGGGTACGCGCCGGCCGGCCCCGAGGTGTGGCTCGACGAGCCGCCCGCCGCGGAACCGGCCGGAAGGGGCTGAGCGGACCGGCCCCCGCGGGGGCCGGGTCTCAGCGGTCGACCACCCGGTCGAAGTGCGTGGTGGTGTGCCGGACCTGGAGGCCCAGCTCGTCGCCGACCGCCGGCGGCTTGCTCTCGTCGTCCAGGAAGAGCAGCGAGACCTGCATGTGCGGCGGCTCGGCGAACCAGAGCTGCTTGCCCGCCCAGTGGTACGGCGACTTGGTCTTGTTGACGGTCGCCAGGCCGGCCCGGGCGATGCCCTTGGCCCGCGAGGACATGCCCTGGACGTACTTGGGCGCCTCCAGGCCGATGCCGTGCGCGGTGCCGCCGGCGACCACCAGCAGATGGCCGTCGGACGGCGCCGGGTGCTGGCGGTAGCCGTAGCGGTCGCCCTTCTGGATCGGGGTCACGTCCAGTACCGTGGCCCGGACCTCCAGCGCGCCGTGGTCGCCCAGCCAGAGCCGGGTGCCGATCCGGGCCCGGAAGACGGTCCCCGGGAAGCGCTGGGTCAGCTGGTCCATGCCCGCCGCGCCCAGGTGGCTGACGAAGACGGTGTGCACCGGGATGCCGGCGGCCCGGGCGGTCTCCACCCAGTACGCGACCTCCTCGACCGGGCTGGAGCCGTCCGGCCGGTCCATCGGCAGGTGCAGCGCGAGGCCCTCGAAGGCGACGCCCTCCAGCTCGGCGGCGACCGTCGGGAGGTCCGCCGCCGAGACGCCGTGCCGGCGCATGGTGGTCATGCACTCCAGCACCACCCGGGCGCCGTGCAGCGCCCGCAGGCCCGCCACGCTCGCCACCGTCCGGATCACCCGGGCGTGCGGCAGCGGGAGCGCCTCCTCGCCCACCCGGTACGGGGTGAGCACCAGCAGCTCGCCGCCGTACCAGTCGGCGGCGTCGGCGGCCTCGTAGGCGGTGCCGACCGCCAGGACGCCGGTGCCGAGGAGGGTCGCCTCCTCGGCCAGGCGGTGGTTGCCCAGTCCGTAGCCGTTGCCCTTCGCCACCGGCACCAGGCCGGGGAACTCGGCCAGGACGGAGCGCTGGTGGGTACGCCAGCGTTCGGTGTCGAGGTAGAGCGACAGCGTCATCGGGTCATCTCCCAGAGGGTGTTGGGCACGGCGGCTCGCGGGCTCGGCGGGGTTCCGCTCAGCGGCGCGACATGTAGAGGTCGAGGGCCTTGTGGAGCAGCTTGTTGAGCGGGAAGTCCCACTCGCCGAGGTACTCGGCGGCCTGGCCACCGGTGCCGACCTTGAACTGGATCAGGCCGAACAGGTGGTCGTTCTCGTCCAGGGTGTCGGAGATGCCGCGCAGGTCGTACACCCCGCCGCCCAGGGCGTAGGCGTCGCGCATCATCCGCCACTGGACGGCGTTGGACGGCTTGACCTCGCGCTTGTGGTTGGCCGAGGCGCCGTAGGAGTACCAGACGTGCTCGCCGACGACCAGCATCGTGGTCGCCGCCAGCGGCTCGCCCTCGTGGTAGGCGATGTACAGGCGCATCCGGTTCGGGTCCTCGGCCGTGAGGGCCTGCCACATGCGCTGGAAGTAGGAGAGCGGGCGCGGGGTGAACCTGTCGCGCTCGGCGGTCACCAGGTAGAGCTGGTGGAAGATCGGCAGCTCGTCGTAGCCGCCCTGGACCACCTCGACGCCGCTCTTCTCGGCCTTCTTGATGTTGCGGCGCCAGAGCTGGTTGAAGCCCTTCTGGATGTCGTCCAGCGAGCGGTTGGCCAGCGGCACCTGGAACACGTAGCGCGGCTGGACGTCGCCGAAGCCGGCGCCGCCGTCCTCGCCCTGCAGCCAGCCGGCCTTGCGCAGCCGGTCGGCGACCTCGAAGGCGCGCGGCTCGTACCAGTCGGCCTCGATGTCGCGCAGGCGCTTGGCCTCCTTCGCCGCGATGGCCTCCTTGATGGTCGGGGCGTTCCAGCGGCGGATGACCACCGGCGGGCCCATCTTCACCGAGAAGGCGCCCTGGGACTTCAGGTGCGCGAGCATCGGCTGCAGCCAGCGGTCGAGGTCGCGGTCGAACCAGTCGATCACCGGGCCCTCGGGCAGGTAGGCGAGGTAGCGCTTGACCTTGGGCAGCTGCCGGTACAGCACCAGGCCGGCGCCGACGAGCTGGTTGTTCTGGTCGAACCAGCCGATCGACTCGGTGCGCCACTCGGCCTTCACGTCGCCCCAGGACGGCACCTGCATGTGGCTCGCCGAGGCGCGGCTCCTGATGAAGGCGAGGTGCTCCTCGCGGGTGATCGTCCTCAGGCGCAGGCTCATGCTCGGTGCTCCTCGTCGGTCGGGCTGCGGTGGGCCCCGTGTTCTCGGGGTGACCCTATCGTCCGGGGTCCCGCCGGCTGTGGGCACGGCGGCTGTGGGCAAGGCGGCTGTGGGCACGGCGGCGCCCCCGCCGCGTATCGGTCTGCTGAAGACAGATACGCGGCGGGGGCGCCGGGGGTTCCGCGCCGGGTGGGGCTAGCCCCAGAGCCCGCCGCGCGCGATGCCGAGGTAGAAGCCGATCGCGGAGGCGCCGAGGGTGACCATCAGGACGAAGCGCTCCGCCGTGGTCACGGAGACGTACATCCCCACCAGGCCCGTGATGATCCCGAACAGGCCGGTCCACGAGGTCAGCAGATGCAGGTTGTGGAAGAACGAGGTGATGAACGCGATCGCGCCCAGCACGGCGGTGAGGCCGACCAGGGTGTTCTCGCGCGGGTGCGGGTGGCCGTCGGTGTTCAGGGTGAGGGCGGGCATGCGGTGGACGGTCTGGGCCATGTGTCCCACCTCCTGGCGTGGAGACGAACGAGCAGGAAACCCGTTCCGTCCAGATTGCGGCGGTTGGACCGGTCTCACAACCCCTATGCGTTTTGTTCGTCCGTCCGGGTGCGGGTAGGGTGTGTCGTCTGCACTGGTGTAGCTGTGCCCCCCCTCTGCCCTCTTACGGGTGAACGAGGACGGGCTGTCCGACCCGGCCGCTACGGTGGCCGGTGTCGTCACTGCTCCGGTGCCGACGCTGCACAACCCTCCTGCCACGGAGAGACCGTGGCCGTTGAGTCCAAAGGAGGTGGGTTACTCATGCGTCACTACGAGGTGATGGTCATCCTCGACCCCTCGGTCGAGGAGCGCGCCGTTTCCCCCCTGATCGAGAGCTTCCTGGCTGTCGTCCGCAACGCGGGCGGCAAGGTCGAGAAGGTCGACACCTGGGGTCGCCGCCGTCTGGCCTACGAGATCAACAAGCAGTCCGAGGGCATCTACTCGGTCATCGACCTCCAGGCCACGCCTGAGGTCGTCAAGGAGCTCGACCGCCAGATGGGCCTGAGCGAGTCGGTTCTGCGGACCAAGGTCCTGCGCCCGGACACCCACTGAGCCACCTCTGAGGCCTTCGGGTCTCGGGTAGCTCGCGTCCGCTGTTTCACGTGAAACAGCGGTGAACGGACATCTTCCCGAGAGGTCATCACCACCATGGCAGGCGAGACCGTCATCACCCTCGTCGGCAATCTCGTCGACGACCCCGAGCTGCGCTTCACCCCGTCGGGTGCGGCGGTCGCGAAGTTCCGCATCGCGTCCACCCCCCGCACCTTCGACCGCCAGACCAACGAGTGGAAGGACGGCGAGAGCCTCTTCCTCACGTGCAACGTCTGGCGGCAGCCGGCGGAGAACGTGGCCGAGTCGCTGCAGCGCGGCATGCGCGTCATCGTGCAGGGCCGACTGCGCCAGCGGTCTTACGAGACCAAGGAAGGCGAGAAGCGGACGGTCTTCGAGGTCGAGGTCGACGAGGTCGGTCCGAGCCTGCGCTCGGCGACCGCGAAGGTCACCCGGGCCAACCGGTCCGGTGCTCCCGGTGGCGGCGGCTTCGGCGGCGGCCAGCAGGGCGGCGGCGGCCAGGGCGGTAACTGGGGCGGCGGTGGCGGCCAGCAGGGCGGCGGCTGGGGTGGAAACTCCGGCGGCCAGTCCGGCCCGTCCGACGACCCGTGGGCATCCAGCGCTCCCTCCGGTGGAAACCAGAGCGGCGGCAGCTGGGGCGCCCCGTCCGGTGGCGGCTACTCGGAAGAGCCCCCGTTCTAAGAGCTGACAGATTTCGTGCGGCCCAGGTGCCGGCGTCGTGAGACGCCGGCCCGGTCGTGAACCCAATGGAGCACACAATGGCGAAGCCGCCTGCTCGCAAGCCGAAGAAGAAGGTTTGCGTCTTCTGCAAGGACAAGGTCAACTACGTTGACTACAAGGACACGAACCTGCTGCGGAAGTTCATCTCCGACCGTGGCAAGATCCGTGCCCGCCGGGTCACCGGCAACTGCACCCAGCACCAGCGTGACGTCGCCACGGCCGTGAAGAACAGCCGTGAGATGGCGCTGCTGCCCTACACCAGCACCGCGCGCTAAGAGAGGGTGACCGAACAATGAAGATCATCCTCACTCACGAGGTGCCGGGTCTCGGCTCCGCCGGCGAGGTCGTCGAGGTCAAGGACGGCTACGCCCGCAACTACCTGGTCCCGCGTGGCTACGCCATCCGCTGGACCAAGGGTGGCCAGAAGGACGTCGACGCGATCCGTCGCGCCCGCAAGATCCACCAGATCCAGACCCTCGAGGCCGCCAACGAGGTCAAGGGCAAGCTGGAGGGCGTCCAGGTCAAGCTGGCCGTTCGCTCGGGCGAGGCCGGCCGTCTGTTCGGCTCGGTGACCCAGGCCGACGTCGTCGAGGCCATCAAGGCCGCCGGCGGCCCGGCGGTCGACAAGCGCGCCGTCGCGATCTCCTCCCCGATCAAGACCGTGGGTACCCACAAGGTCTCGGTCAAGCTGCACTCGGACGTCCAGGCCAACCTGGACATCGCCGTCGTCGCCGCCTGAGCAGCGACAACGCCGTAGCAGTGGCCAGAGGGCCGGTCTCCCCGCTCGGGGAGGCCGGCCCTCGGTCGTGTCGCGGCCAGTAGCGCCCGTACCGCCGGGGCCCGTGCTGCTCGGGTTTGCGTTGCTCGGGTTTGCGTTGCTCAGCCGCGTACGGCGCCGGTGACCAGCCACTTGCCGCCGCGCGCCCGCCAGCCCAGGAAGCCGCCGCGGACCAGCATGAAGAGGTTCAGCGCCCACCAGAGCCCGGCCAGTCCGGTGCCGCTGGCCGGCACCAGCAGGGCGGCCGGCGCGAACACGACGAGCGTGGCCAGCATCGCCCAGGCCAGGAACGGGCCGTCCCCCGCGCCCATCAGCACGCCGTCCAGGACGTACACCAGCCCGGAGACCGGCTGGCAGAGCGCGAGCAGCAGCAGGACCGTGTTCAGCTGGTGCTGCACCGCCGGGTCCGGGGTGAACAGCGGGACGTACAGCGGCCGGGCGACCACCACCAGCACGCCCAGCACCGCCCCGGCGCCGATGCCCCACTCGATCATCCGCCGGGTGGCCGCCCGGGCGCCCGGGGCGTCCTCGGCCCCCAGGCAGCGGCCGATGATGGCCTGGCCGGCGATCGCGATGGCGTCCAGCGCGAAGGCGATGAACAGGAAGACCGTCATGGCGATCTGGTGCGCGGCGATCTCGTCGTCGCCCAGCCCGGCGGCCACCGCGGTGGCGATCATCAGGATGGCGCGCAGGCTCAGGGTGCGGACCATCAGCGGCCCGCCGGCCTTCGCGCTCGCCCGGATCCCGGCCGCGTCCGGCCGCAGCGAGGCGTGCTCCCGGCGGGCCCCGCGCACCACGACGAACAGGTAGGCGGCGGCCATGCCGGTCTGGGCGATCACCGTGCCCCAGGCCGAGCCGGCCACGCCGAGCCCGGCGCCGTAGACCAGGCCGGCGTTCAGGCCGAGGTTGGCGGCGAACCCGGCGACGGCCACGTACAGCGGCGTGCGGGTGTCCTGGAGTCCGCGCAGCACCCCGGTGGCGGCCATCACCATGAGGATCGCGGGTATGCCGAGCGCGCTGATCCGCAGGTACGTGACGGCGTACGGCGCGGCCGTCGGGGACGCCCCGAGCACCTCGGCCACCCCGGGCGCGAACAGCAGGGTCAGCGCGACCACCCCGGCGGAGAGCGCCAGCGCCAGCCAGATGCCGTCGATGCCCTGCTGGATCGCGGCCCGGCGGTCCCCGGCGCCGATCCGGCGGGCGACCGCGGCGGTGGTGGCGTAGGCCAGGAAGACGAACACCCCGGTCGCGGTGGTGAGGGCGGCCGAGGCGACGCCGACGCCGGCCAGCTGGGCGGTGCCGAGGTGGCCCACGATGGCCGAGTCGGCCATCAGGAAGAGCGGCTCGGCGACCAGGGCGCCGAAGGCCGGGACGGCGAGGGCGAGGATCTCCCGGTCGTGGCGGCGGCGGTCGGTGGTGAGGGTCATGGGGTCCAGGCTACTCATCCACAGGTAAGTGCCACCAGGGTATTTCATCGCTTACTCGTACGCCTGGGCGACCGGGCCGTCCGGGTCTGTGTCCACCGCCACCCGGCTGTGTGTGAAGAATTTCTCATGCACAGGCCCCGGAGGAGGGAATCGCAGGTCAGCGAGTTGACGGTGGATCGATGGTCTGGTTATCCACAGGGCTTTCCACAGGGGCGTCCACAGGTTTGCGGCACTTCTCCACAGCCGTGGGCCACTCGTCCACACCCCCTGTGGATAACCGCCTTGGCCGAAAGGCTCCCGGCGCCTTAGCGTGGGCCCTCCGTCCGACACTCCCAGCCACCCCGGCGTCCGATTTGTCGGTGCGGTGGCGTAGAAATGCGGTGGTGCGGAGTCGGGCTCCGGCCCGCCCCAGCCACCGGCAAGGCCCGCTCCAACTCGCACCACTCGCTGATCGGGGAACACGCGTGACCGGCCCCCAGTACGACGACCACGACGCCCCGCCCCCGCCGGAGGACGACTGGCAGGGCGCCGACGACCCCTTCCCGGTGAGTGCCTTCGCCGACGCCCCCTTCCCGGACGGTCCCGGCGACCGGCTGCCGGTCTCGCGTGCCCGCGCCAACGGCCAGGGACAGGGGCAGGGCCAGGGAAAGGGGCAGGGCGGCGGCTTCCAGAAGGGCGGCGGCTCGGGCGGCTCCGGCGGCTTCCAGCGGGACGGCGGCAAGCGGCGCCAGGGCGGCGAGGACGAGCGCGGCGGCGAGGGCGGCCTGGAGGGCTTCGAGCGCGTCCCCCCGCAGGACCTCGCGGCCGAGCAGTCCGTCCTCGGCGGCATGCTGCTGTCCAAGGACGCCATCGCCGACGTGGTCGAGGTGCTCAAGCCCGCCGACTACTACCGCCCCGCGCACGAGCTGGTCCACGGCGCGATCCTCGACCTGTACGCGCGCGGCGAGCCGGCCGACCCGATCACCGTGGCCGGCGAGCTGACCAAGCGCGGCGAACTCCAGCGGGTCGGCGGTCCCGGCTACCTGCACACCCTGGTCAACTCCGTCCCGACCGCGGCCAACGCCGAGTACTACGCCCAGATCGTGCACGAGCGCGCGGTGCTGCGCCGGCTGGTCGAGGCGGGCACCCGGATCGCGGGCATGGGCTACGCCGCCGAGGGCGACGTCGACGAGATCGTCAACGCGGCCCAGGCGGAGATCTACGCCGTCACCGAGCAGCGCACCAACGAGGACTACGCGCCGCTCGCCGACATCATGGAGGGCGCCCTCGACGAGATCGAGTCGATCGGCTCCCGCAACGGCCAGATGTCCGGCGTCCCGACCGGCTTCGCCGACTTCGACGCGCTCACCAACGGGCTCCACCCCGGCCAGATGATCGTCATCGCGGCCCGCCCCGCGATGGGCAAGTCGACCCTGGCGCTGGACTTCGCCCGGGCCTGCTCGATCCACCACAAGCTGCCGAGCGTGATCTTCTCCCTCGAAATGGGCCGCAACGAGATCGCCATGCGCCTGCTCTCCGCCGAGGCGCGGGTGGCGCTGCACCACATGCGCTCCGGCTCGATGACGGACGACGACTGGACCAGGGTCGCCCGCCGGATGCCGGACGTCAGCGAGGCGCCGCTGTTCATCGACGACTCGCCGAACCTGTCGATGATGGAGATCCGCGCCAAGTGCCGCCGGCTCAAGCAGCGCAACGACATCAAACTGGTCGTCATCGACTACCTCCAGCTGATGCAGTCCGGCGGCTCCCGCCGGGCCGAGAACCGTCAGCAGGAGGTCTCCGACATGTCGCGAAACCTGAAGCTGCTGGCCAAGGAGCTGGAGGTGCCGGTCATCGCGCTCTCCCAGCTGAACCGTGGCCCCGAACAGCGCACCGACAAGCGGCCGATGGTCTCCGACCTGCGCGAGTCCGGCTCGATCGAGCAGGACGCCGACATGGTCATCCTGCTGCACCGCGAGGACGCCTACGAGAAGGAGTCCCCGCGCGCCGGCGAGGCCGACCTCATCGTCGCCAAGCACCGCAACGGCCCGACCGCCACCATCACCGTGGCCTTCCAGGGCCACTACTCCCGCTTCGTCGACATGACCCGCGACTGACCCGCGACCGGCCGCGGATCGGCGGTGGATCGGCCGGGGGGTCCGGCTGCGGGGGATTCGCCCCGATTCGGAGGCGGTGTGGAGCTCCTGCACCGACCGTTCACGAAGGGGGGTGCGGAGCCCGCGCCGGAGATGGGCTAGCCTCCGGCGCGTGATGACAATCAGATCCCGCTTTCGCCGAGAAGTCACCGGAGCAGCCGCCGGATCCGCACCCCCGTCGGCGAACCGGCTCGGCTGGCTGGACGCGCTGCGCGGTATAGCGGCGCTGGCCGTCGCGGCCCATCACTTCGAGCTCCTGCGGATCGTCCCGTACGGCGGCGAGATCGCCGCCCACTTCGACCTCGGCTTCTACGGGGTCATCGCGTTCTTCATCGTCAGCGGCTACATCATCCCGGCCTCGCTGGAGCGCCGCGGTGACGTCCGGGCGTTCTGGATCGGCCGGATCTTCCGGATCTACCCGGCGCTGATCGTGGCGATGCTCCTGTCCGAGTTCATCCTGCCGTCCGCCTACCAGGTCCTGACCTTCGACAGCTACCACCACGACAAGCTCTGGCTGGTGGGCAACGGCCTGATGCTGACGGACGTCCTCGGTGTGTGGAACGGCTTCGGCGTGAGCTGGACGCTCACGTTCGAGATGCTCTTCTACTTCTTCGTCAGCAGTCTGTTCACGTTCGGCTGGCACCGGCGCAGCACGCCGATCGCGGTCGGGGCGGGGGCGGTCGCCCTGGTGATGGGCGTCTGGATCCCGTCGCACAGCCTGCAGAACAGCAACCAGGAGGTCTACAACCTCGTGACCGCGGCCCTGGCCGTCGTGGTCATGGGCGTGGCCTCCATGCTCAGCGGCAACGCCTCGCTGGCCCGGACCGGCGGTCTGCTGCTGGGCGGGCTCAGCCTGTACCTGGTGTGCACCAACGGCCGGGTGCCCGCGTTCGAGACCTTCACCATCTTCGCGACGATGTTCGCGGGCACGGTGTTCTACCGGGCGCAGCACGGGCAGATCGAGCGCGTCGAGGCCGGGCTGGCCGTCGGTTTCGTGGTGGTGGCGGGCGCCCTGGTGGGGTGGATGTACAACCGGGGCCCGTGGGCGGACGCGACCTCCACCTTCACCTGGGAGGCGTGGACCTACGCCTACCTGGGGGCGTGGGCGTCCTTCGGCCTCTTCTTCCTGCTGCGCAGGCGGCGGTGGCCGCGCGTGATGGTCTGGCTGGGCGCGGTGAGCTTCTCGGTCTACCTGCTGCACTGGCCGGTCAAGCGGTTCCTGCTGTGGCGGCTCGGCTGGGACCCCAAGTACTACTGGAAGAACCTGTCCGACCTGCCGTTCGCCGAGCGCTGGGCGTACGTGGCCGGGTACGTGGCGGTGCTGCTGCTGGTCTGCTGGGTGGTGTACCGGCTGGTCGAGGTGCCGTTCCAGAACCTGGGCCGCAAGCTGACCAAGGCGGCGAACCGGAAGTGGCCCCCGCAGTCCCTGGAGCACCCGGAGCCGGCCGCGGCGGTGGCCGCCGTCCCGGCGCAGGCCTCGGGAGCGGCGGAGCCGGCCCTGGTGGGCGCGGGCCAGGGCTCCGGGGGCCCGGCCGGGACGGTCTGAACGGTCTGAACGGTCTGAACGGTCTGAACGGTCTGAACGGTCTGAACGGGCGGGGCGTGCAGCCGGGCACCCGCCCGGCGGGCCTCGCCGACCGGGGTCAGAGGGTGACGGTCGCCCGGAAGACGGTGGCGGCGGTGCCGGTGAGCCGGGTCGGGGTGCCGTCGGCCGGGAGGAAGGCGGACTCGCCCTGGGCGAGGTCCAGCACCTCGCCGTCGGCCGAGGTCAGCCGGGCGTTGCCGGCGGTGCAGAGGAGGATCTGCGGGGCCTCGCCGCCGACCGTCCGCTCCTGGCCGGCCAGGTCGAAGCGGGAGAGCCGGAACTCGTCGATCGGTACTGGGTACAGCTCCTCGCCGGGCGTCCCGTCGACCGGGACCGGCAGCAGCGGCTCGGGCGCGGAGGGGGCGAACTCGACCACCCTGAGCAGCTCCGGCACGTCGATGTGCTTGGGCGTGAGGCCGGCCCGCAGCACGTTGTCCGAGTTGGCCTGGAGCTCGACGCAGACGCCGTGCAGGTACGCGTGCGGGACGCCGGCGCCCAGGTAGAGGGCCTCGCCGGCGCGCAGCAGGACGTGGTTGAGCAGCAGCCCGGCGATCAGCCCGCGGTCCCCGGGGAAGTCCCGGGCGATCCGGGTGTACGGCGCGTACGGCCCGGTCGGGTCCTCGGCGGCCGCCTTGCCGATCGCCTCGGCGGTGTCCCGGACCGCGGCCTCGGCGGCCGGGCCGTCCAGACCGAGGGCGGCGGCCAGGGCCCCGCTGAGCGCCTCGGACTCGTCCTCGGCCCGCAGCGGGGCGATCACCGGCTCCAGCGCGGGGACGTCGAGCCCGGCCAGCAGCGCGGCCGCCTCGGCCGGCCGGCGGAAGCCGCAGAGACCGTCGAAGTCGCCCAGCGCGCAGATGAGTTCGGGCTTGTGGTTGGCGTCCCGGTAGTTCCGGTGCGGGGCGTCCAGCGGGATCCCCAGGGCGTTCTCGGCGGCGAACCCGGCCCGCGCCTGGTCGAGCGAGGGGTGGGCCTGGATGGAGATCGGGATGCCCGGCGCGAGGACCTTCAGCAGGAACGGCAGGGTGGGGCCGAACCGCGCCACCGAGGCGGCGCCCAGCTCGCCCTCGGGGTCCGCGGCGATCAGCTCGTCCAGCCGGCGCGGCCCCTCGCCCCGGTCGGCCCGGGAGGGGTCGCCGGGGTGGGCGCCCATCCAGAGCTCGGCCTGCGGTTCGCCGGTCGGCTCCTGCCCGAGCAGCTCGGGGAGCGCGGTGACCGATCCCCAGGCGTACGGGCGGACGGTGTTGACGAGCTTGTCCATGGGCGCGGTCCTGCTCCTTTGCTGCGGTGGGCTGGCGGGCCTCGCCGCCGGGCGGCGCCCGCGGGCGGGGTGGACGGTGGCATCCGGGTATCCGGGCAAAGGCCGGGCATCGACCCTAGCCGACCCACACCTCCGCAGGGGAAACGCCGGGTGCCGCCGGGGAGTGCCTCGGGCGGAGGGTCGGTGCGAGGACGCGGTAGTAGGATGCCAGGATCCAGTGATTTCCACAGCGTTCTCCGGGTCGGCGGGTGCCGGCCGGGACTCTGTCTTCCGATGAGTGCGGGCAACGGTGACTGGCACTTCCCGCCACCGGCCGAGAGGTTAGTACGTGACCGTCAACCAGCAGAGTTTTGCTGATCTCGGCCGGGTGCTGGTGATCATCCCCACCTACAACGAGGTGGAGAACGTCGAGCGCATCGTCGGCCGGGTCCGCGCCGCCGTCCCCGAGGTGCACGTCCTCGTCGCCGACGACAACAGCCCGGACGGCACCGGCGAGCTCGCCGACAAGCTGGCCGCCGAGGACCCCCAGGTGCGTGTCATGCACCGCAAGGGCAAGGAGGGCCTGGGCGCCGCCTACCTGGCGGGCTTCCGCTGGGGCATCGACGAGGGCTACGACGTGCTCGTCGAGATGGACGCCGACGGCTCCCACCAGCCCGAGGAACTGCACCGGCTGCTCACCGCGCTGCGCGGCGCCGACCTCGTGCTCGGCTCGCGCTGGGTGCCCGGCGGCCGGGTCGTGAACTGGCCGAAGTCCCGGCTGCTGCTCTCGCGCACCGGCTCGACCTACTCGCGGCTGATGCTCGGCGTGCCGATCCGGGACGTCACCGGCGGCTACCGGGCGTTCCGCAAGGAGACGCTGCTCGGCCTGGGCATGGACGAGGTCGCCTCGGCCGGCTACTGCTTCCAGGTCGACCTGGCCTGGCGGACCGTGAAGGCCGGCTTCAAGGTGACCGAGGTGCCGATCACCTTCGTCGAGCGTGAGCTGGGCGCGTCCAAGATGAGCCGGCACATCGTGGCCGAGGCGCTCTGGCGGGTCACCTCCTGGGGCGTCGCCGCGCGGTTCGCCCGGCTGACCGGCGGAAAGCGCTGAGACCGCCGGACCACCCGGACACCTGATCGGGAAGGCGTGCCCCGCCGGGCGCGCCTTCCGCGTTTTCGGCGTGCCCTGCTCCCATGCTGTAGGGCGCCGGGCCGTCCCCGGGACCGCCGCCGTACGCGCGCGCACGCCCGTATGCCCGCTCGCCCGCTCGCCCGCACGACCGCCGCCGAACCAGAGGGAGCAGCCAGTGACGTCGTCGCCGTCCGAGGAGAACGCCGCCGCTGCGCCCGCCGCTGCTGCGCCCGCCGCTGCTGCGCCCGCCGCCGACGCGCCGGTCCGGCCGCTGGAGGTCGCCGTCTTCACCGGCCCCGAGACGGCCTTCTTCGCCACCTCCACGCTGATCCTCGGCGAGCACACCGCGATCCTGGTCGACGCCCAGCTCACCCGCAGCGCCGGCCGGGAGCTGGCCGAGTGGGTGGCGGGCAAGGGCCGCCGGCTGCTGGCCATCGTGATCACCCACCACCACCCCGACCACTACTTCGGCGCCGAGGAGGTGCTGCGGCTCTTCCCCGACGCGCGGCTGCTGGCCGCGCCGCCCGTCGTGGACGGCATCCTGCGCACCGCCGCCGCGAAGGTCGCCCAGTGGAAGCCGGTGTACGGCGACGACATCCCGGACCACCCGCTGGTCCCGGCCCCGCTGCTGCCCCAGCCGCTGATGCTCGACCGGCAGGTGATCCCGGTCCTGCTGCTCGGGCAGGGCGACTGCGACGGTTCCACCGTGGTGCACGTGCCGAGCATCCGCACCGTGATCGCCGGGGACTTCGTCTACAACGGCACCCACGTCTGGACCGCCGACACCACGCCGGAACGCCGCACCGCGTGGATCCGCAACCTCGGCCGGATCGGCGAGCTCGGCGTGGACCGGGTGATCGCCGGACACCGCGCGCCCGACCAGGGCGACGACGCGGCCCGGGTGCTCGCCTTCACCGGGGAGTACCTGCAGGACTTCGACCGGCTGCTGGCCGAGCACCCGGACGACCCGGAGGCGCTGGTCGCGGCCGTGAACCAGCGGTACGGGGAGCTGACCCTGCCGGCCGTGCTGGAGCTGAGCGCCGCCGCCAACACCGCCGCTGCCGACGAGACCGAGACCGAGGCCGCTGCCAAGGACGCGGACGAGGACGAGGACGAGGCGGGGGACGCGGCGGCCACCGCCTGACCCGGGCGGCGGATACTGACGGCATGACGCCGTACGACGTGATCGTCCCGGCCGGGGGAGCCGCCCGGCGGCTCGGCGGCGCGGACAAGCCCGGCCTGACCGTCGGCGAGACCACCCTGCTGGACCGGGTGCTCGCCGCCTGCGCCGGCGCCCGGACCACCGTGGTGGTCGGCCCGGCCCGGCCCACCGCCAGCCCCGGCGTCCGCTGGACCCGCGAGCGCCCGCCCGGCGGCGGGCCGGTGGCCGCCGTCGCCGCCGGCCTCGCCGAGGTGACCGCCGAGGTGGTGCTGCTGTTCGCCGCCGACCTGCCGTTCCTCGACGAGCGGACCGTCCACCGGCTGGTCACCGCCCTCGACGGAGCCGGCCCGGACACCGCGGCGGCCGTTCTGGTCGACGCCGCCGGCCGCGACCAGCCGCTCGCCGCCGCCTACCGCACCGCCGCCCTGCGCGCCGCGCTGGCCGCCGCCGGCGACCCCGCCGGCCTTCCCCTGCGCCGGCTCACCGGCCCCCTGCGCACCCTGCGGCTGGCCGACACCGACGACGTCACCTACGACTGCGACACCTGGGAGGACCTCGCCCGCGCCCGCGAACGCGACGGTTCCTAGCCGCCCTCTCACCGCCCGCCGCGCCCCGGCGTGAGGGAAACGACGCGCGGCGCTGACCGGGCAAACATTCCGGGGAAACCGCCGATCGGGCAGCATGTCCGCATGGAGCGCACGCTGGATGACTGGATCGCCGAGGTCCGTGCCGAGCTGGACATCGACCTGGAGGTCGATGTCCGGGGCCTGCTCGACCTGGCCCGGGTGGTCGCCCACGGGGTGGACCGGCCCGCCGCCCCGCTGACCGCCTTTCTGATCGGGTACGCGGCCGCGCAGCGCGGCGGCGGCCCGGAGGCGGTCGCCGAGGCGTCCCGGCAGGCCGCCGCGCTCGCCGAGCGCTGGGCGGCCCGGGCGGCCGACCCGGGGCAGCCGTGAGCATGCTGGAGGACCTCGCCGTGCTCGACCAGCCACCGGCCCCGACCGGCCCGGCCGGCCCGGCCGGCTGGGCGGCGGTCCGCGAGGCCGCCCGCCGGGCCGGCCGCCGCGCGTCGGCGCCGCCGCGCCTGCCGCTCGCCGAGGCGCCCGGCCGCACCCTCGCCGAGCCGCTCACCGCGCTCACCGACCTGCCCGCCTTCGACACCTCGGCGATGGACGGCTGGGCGGTCGCCGGCCCTGGCCCCTGGCGGGTGGCCGGCCGGCTGCTGGCCGGGCGTCCCGCGGACGGCCCGCTGGCCGACGGCGCCGCCGTCGAGATCGCCACCGGTGCCCAACTGCCGCCCGGCGCCACGGCCGTGCTCCGCCGCGAGCACGGCGAGCCGGACGGACCGCTGCTGCGCGAGCGCGTCCCCGGTGCGCTGACCACCGGCCAGGACGTCCGACCGCGCGGCCAGGAGTGCCGGCGCGGTGAGGTGCTGCTCCCGGCCGGGACCGAGGTCGGCCCCGCGGTGCTCGGCCTGGCCGCGGCCAGCGGTCACGACCGGCTGGCCGTGCACCGCCGCCCGGTGGTCGAGCTGCTGGTGCTCGGCGACGAACTGCTCGGCTCCGGCCTGCCCCGGCCCGGTCTGGTCCGGGACGCGCTCGGTCCGCTGCTGCCGCCGTGGCTGCGCGCGGCCGGCGCCGAGACCGGCGAACCGCGCGCCGTCCGCGACGACTTCGGGCTGCTCCGGGACGCGCTGCGGCACTCCACCGCCGATGTGGTGGTCACCACCGGCGGGACGGCGGCCGGTCCGGTGGACTTCCTGCACCGGGCGCTCGCCGAGGTCGGTGCCCGACTGCTGGTGGACGGCGTCGCCGTCCGGCCCGGCCATCCGATGCTGCTCGCCGAACTGCCCGGCGGGCGCCACCTGGTGGGCCTGCCCGGCAATCCGCTGGCCGCGGTCGCGGGGACGGTCACGCTCGCCCTGCCGCTGCTGCGCGCGTTGGCCGGCTGCGGCGCCGGCGACCCGGCCCGGGCCGTCGCCGTCGCCGTCGACGCGCTGCCCGGCCACCCGGTGGACACCCGGCTGCTGCCGGTCCGGCGGACCGCCCGCGGGGTGGTCCAACTCCCCTACGATGGACCGGCGATGCTGCGCGGACTGGCCCTGGCCGAGGCGCTCGCCGTGGTGCCGCCCGGCGGCGCGCCGGCCGGTGCCACCGTCGAACTGCTGGAGGCACCGTGAGCGCCGGAGCGGGCCGCGGCCGCGGTCTCGGCCGACTGGCCGGCCGGTCCGAGGCCGAGCCCTGGGCCGACGCCGGGATCGTGCTGCCCGCGCGGCGCACCGCCCCCGCCGTCCGGCAGGTCGGCTTCCGGCTGCTGCTGGCGCTGGCCGTGCTGGTGGCCACCACCCTGATCGTCTGGCTGGACCGCGGCGGCTACAACGACAACGCCGGGGGCGGGGTGAGCTTCCTGGACTCGGCGTACTACGCCACGGTGACGCTCTCCACGACGGGCTACGGCGACATCACCCCCTTCAGCGACACCGCCCGGCTCACCAACATCTTCGTGATCACTCCGCTGCGGGTGCTCTTCCTGATCATCCTGGTCGGCACCACCCTCGAAGTGCTCACCGAACGCACCCGCCAGCAGTGGCGGTTGAACCGCTGGAGGTCCACCGTGCGCGAGCACACCGTCGTGATCGGCTACGGCACCAAGGGCCGCAGCGCGGTCGACACCCTGCTCGGGCAGGGGATGCGCAAGGACGAGATCGTGGTGGTCGACCCGCAGCGCAAGGCGGTCGACCAGGCCGCCCAGCACGGCCTGGTGGGCGTACTCGGCGACGCCACCCGGACCGACACCCTGCTGCGCGCCGGACTGCCCACCGCCGCCCGGGTGGTGGTGGCGCCGGAGCGGGACGACACCGCCGCCCTGATCACCCTGACCGCCCGCCAGCTCACCCGCACGGCGACCGTCGTCGCGGCGGTGCGGGAGGACGAGAACGCCCCGCTGCTGCGGCAGAGCGGCGCCGACGTGGTGGTCACCAGCTCCAGTTCGGCGGGCCGGCTGCTCGGCATGTCGATGCTCAGCCCGCACACCGGCGCGGTGATGGAGGACCTGCTCACCTACGGCAACGGCCTGGACGTCATCGAGCGCCCGGTCACCCGGGCCGAGGCCGGGCACAGTCCGCGCGACTGCGAGGACCTGGTCGTCGCGGTGGTCCGCGGCCGGCGGGTGATCAACTACACCGAGCCGGAGGCCCGTACGCTGCAGATCACCGACCGGGTGATCGTCATCAAGTCGGGCGGTGCGACGTAGGGTTGGTGCCATGATCGATCAACCGCTGCTCCCGTTCGGCAGGTTCGAGTCCGCCGCCCCCGCGTTGGAGGTGGCCGACCGGCTGGCGGCCCCGGTGGCCGGGCTGCTGGAGGCGTGGGACGACCGGGAGGCTGCCCGGTCCGTGCTGTACGTCGACACCGACCCGGAGAAGGCCGACACCGCGGTCTTCTGCGAGACCTACGACGTGCCGCTCGACGCCTCGGCGAACTGCGTGGTGGTCGCCGCCCGGCGCGGTGGCGAGACGACTCTCGCCGCCTGCCTGGCGCTGGCGACCACCCGGGTCGACGTCAACCGGGTCGTCCGCAAGCACCTGGAGGCCCGCAAGGCCTCGTTCGCGCCGATGGACACCGCCGTCGAGGCGACCGGCATGGAGTACGGCGGGATCACCCCGGTCGGGCTGCCGGCCGACTGGCCGCTGCTGGTCGACGCGGCGGTGGCGGCGGTCCCGTTCGTGCTGGTGGGCAGCGGGCGGCGGCGGGGCAAGCTGATCCTGCCGGGCCGGGTGGCGGCCGCGCTGCCGGGTGCCGTGGTGCTCCCGGACCTGGCCGGCTGACAGGCGGGCTGCTGACAGGCGGGTTGGAGGACCGTCCGGCCGCCGGGGCGCAGTAGCGTCGGGCCCATGCATGCGATGACGATTCCTGAACCCGGCGGGCCCGAGGCGCTGCGCTGGGCCGAGGTGCCGGACCCGGTGCCCGGCGAGGGCGAGGTCCTGGTCGAGGTGGCGGCCACCGCCGTCAACCGGGCCGACCTGCTGCAGCGGCAGGGCTTCTACGACCCGCCGCCGGGCAGCTCGCCCTATCCGGGCCTGGAGTGCGCGGGCCGGATCGCCGCCCTGGGCCCCGGGGTGGCCGGCTGGGCGGTCGGCGACGAGGTCTGCGCGCTGCTGGTCGGCGGCGGCTACGCGGAGCGGGTCGCGGTGCCGGTCGGTCAACTGCTGCCGATTCCCAAGGGGCTGACCCCGGAACAGGCCGCGGCGCTGCCGGAGGTCGTCTGCACGGTGTGGTCCAACGTCTTCCTCACCGCGCACCTGCGGCCGGGGGAGACGGTGCTGGTGCACGGCGGCGCGAGCGGCATCGGGACGATGGCGATCCAGCTGGCCAAGGCGGTCGGCGCCCGGGTGGCGGTGACGGCGGGCGGCCCGGAGAAGCTGGCCCGCTGCGCCGAGCTGGGGGCCGACGTGCTGATCGACTACCGGGAGCAGGACTTCGTCGAGGCGGTCCGGGAGGCCACCGGCGGCGCCGGGGCGGACGTGGTCCTGGACATCATGGGCGCCGCGTACCTGTCGCGGAACGTGGACGCGCTGGCGGTCAACGGGCGCCTGGTGATCATCGGGCTGCAGGGCGGGGTGAAGGGCGAGCTGAACCTCAACACCCTGCTGCGCAAGCGCGGCGCGGTGATCGCGACCAATCTGCGCGGGCGGCCGCTGGCCGAGAAGGCGGCGATCGTGGCGGCGGTGCGCGAGCACGTCTGGCCGCTGGTCGAGTCCGGGGTGGTGCGGCCGGTCGTCGACCGGGTGCTGCCGCTGACGGAGGCCGCCGAGGCGCACCGGGTGCTGGAGGCCGGTGCGCAGGTCGGCAAGGTGGTGCTGCGGGCCTGAGCCGTGCGGACGGCTGCGGACCGGTGGGGCCCGAGCCCCGCCGGTCCGCCGTCCAGGTCCGCCGTCCCGGGCGTCCAAAATGCCCGGAATGGCGGACTGTGTGAGTCTGGACGGGAGCTGTCCCGCCGCCGACCCCGCCCTGCGCGGTCGGCCGTCGCGGAAGGACCTCGACCGTGCCCGCACCTTCGTCTTCGTCCGCGTTCCTCGGGCCGCTGCCGGCGGCACTGCCGCCGCATCCTTCCCGTCGCCGCTCCGGGCGCGCCCGGCGGCTGCTGGGGGTGGCGGTGTTCGGCCTCGCCGTGCCGCTGGTCATCGGGCCGGTGGCGGTGGCCGCGCCGGCCGGCGTCGGTGCCGTCCCCGTTCCGGTCGCCTCCCCGGAGCCGTCCGCGCCCTCCGACGCGCCCTCCGACGCGCCCTCCCCGGAGGCCTCCGCCAGGCCGATGCGACCGTCGGCCGGCGCCGACCCGGGCCCGGAAGCCGTCCCGGAGGAGTCCTCCCCCGAGGTCGAGCCGTCCACTGCTGCGACCCCCTCCACCACCGCCTCGGCCTGGCAGTCGGCCGCCCCGGGCCGATCCGGTCCGTCCTGGGCCGGGTGGGAGCAGCGCCGGTACCGGCACCGCCCCGCCTCGGCGCCCGAACGCCCCGAATCGGCCCCCGAGGGCGCGCCGGACCTCGGCCGGGCCCAGGCCGCCGAGCGGACGCCCGAGCGGACGCCCGAGCGGAGGCCCGAGCGGTCGGCCGAGGCCGGGGTGGACGCCGCCGGTCCGGTGGCCGGCCCGCAGGGCGGCACCTCCGCTGCGCCCGACTCCCCGGGCGCACCGGGCGAGGACTTCACCGGCGAGACGCTGGCGCTCGGCCTGCCCGGTCAGCAGACGGTGACGGTCGGCCCGGTCGTGCTGCCCACCCGCTGGGACGACGCGGCCACCCGCCAGCTCCCGCTGGGCGCCGGCCTCGGCCTGATCGGCTGCGGGCTGGGCCTGATCGGCCTGCGGTTGCGCCGCGACTGAGACCGGCCGCGACCGGCCGCGACCGACCGCCGCAGGGGCCGAAGGCCCGACGGTTCCGCGCTCCGGCAGGCGAACTGAGTACCCGTACGGATACCGGCACCCCGCGCCCGGGCGTAGCGTCGTCTCCGGACGACGGCGGACCGGGGCCGGTGGCGGCAGCGGCACCGGGCGGGGCGGGTTGGTCGGGGGCCGCCACCCGGGCAACCCCAGTGAGGAAGAATGTGATTCATGACGAATCCGATGAACGAGCGCTCGTCGCAGGAGTTCCACCAGGCCATGGGCGGGCAGCCGCAGGACGGCCAGAAGGTGCTGATCGTCGGACCGGACGGGCTGCCGGTGGGCCCGGCGATGGGCGGCCCGATGGGGGCCGACGACGGCGAGGGTCCGCGTGAACTGCCGGTGACCGAGATGGTCGAGCAGCCGGCCAAGGTGATGCGGATCGGCAGCATGATCAAGCAGCTGCTGGAGGAGGTCAGGGCGGCCCCCCTCGACGAGGCGAGCCGGGCGCGGCTGAAGGACATCCACGCCAGCTCGATCAAGGAGCTGGAGCTGGGCCTGGCCCCCGAGCTGGTCGCCGAGCTGGAGCGGCTGTCGCTGCCGTTCACCGAGGACTCGATCCCGACCGAGGCCGAGCTGCGGATCGCCCAGGCCCAGCTGGTGGGCTGGCTGGAGGGCCTGTTCCACGGCATCCAGACCGCGCTGTTCGCCCAGCAGATGGCCGCGCGGGCGCAGCTGGAGCAGATGCGGCGGGCGCTGCCGCCCGGCCTGCACGGCGGGGAGGCGGAGGGCGACGACCCGGGCGAGGGCCGCGGCATCCGCTCCGGCCCCTACCTGTAGGCCGTCGGCCGTACCCGCACCGCCACGGCCCCGCCGGGGCCGCACGTCACCGGGCGCGGTACGCCGACCCGGTGGCGGACGCACTACTGACGGGTGCCGGGTCGCGACCTGGACACAGTGTCGGCCCTGGGCCGGTCGGTGTCCTCGCGAGCCGATACCCTGGGCCCCTGTCGCAGGCCGGTCGAGCCGCGACAGGGGTCGGGCAGGCCAGCGGGCCGGGCCCGGGACACGCACGGACGAGACCGAATGTCACGGTCGCGGCGGCACGGCCGCGCCGAGGGGGAGCAGAGGACCATGAGCGAGCACGGCAACGCGGCGGTCGAGGGCTACTCCCTGGGCAACGGGCGGTACGTGCTGCAGCGGGTGCTGGGCGAGGGCGGCATGGCCTCGGTGCACCTCGCGTACGACAGCGTGCTGGACCGGCAGGTCGCGCTGAAGAGCATGCACAGCGAGCTGGGCCGGGACGACTCGTTCAAGGAGCGGTTCCGCCGCGAGGCCCAGGCGGTGGCCCGGCTGGAGCACCCGAACATCGTCACGGTCTACGACAGCGGCGAGGACATCGCCCCGGACGGCTCCAGCACCCCGTACATCGTCATGCAGCTGATCGACGGCCTGGGCCTGCGGGACGCCATCAACGAGGCGGTCGCCCAGCACGGCGCGATGCCGGTCGACGAGGCGCTGCGGGTCACCGTCGGGGTGCTGAACGCGCTGGAGGCCTCGCACGACATGGGCCTGGTGCACCGCGACATCAAGCCCGGCAACGTCATGTTCGACCGCAAGGGCAACGTCAAGGTCATGGACTTCGGCATCGCCCGCGCGCTGGAGAGCGGGGTCACCTCGATGACCCAGACCGGCATGGTGGTCGGCACTCCGCAGTACCTCTCGCCCGAGCAGGCGCTCGGCAAGCCGGTGGACGCCCGCTCCGACCTCTACTCGGTCGGCGTGATGCTCTTCGAGATGGTCACCGGCCAGCTGGTCTTCGACGGCGACTCGGCCTTCTCGATCGCGTACAAGCACGTCCAGGAGGAGCCGCCGGCGCCGTCCGCGCTGAACCCGCGGCTCTCCCCGGCGGTCGACGAGTTCGTCGCCACGGCGCTGCGCAAGGACCCGGCGCACCGCTTCCCGAGCGCCGCGGCGATGCGCGACGAGGCCGAGCGGCTGATCGCCGCGGCCAAGGGCGGCGGCAGCCCGCTGGCGGCCAGCAACCCGCTGCTGATCACCGACGGGCCGCGTTCGGTGCACGCCGCGCACACCCCGCCGCAGACGCCGCCGCCGTTCCCGCAGCCGCAGCCGTACCAGACGCCGCCGCCGGCGTTCCAGGCTCCGCAGACGCCGCCGCCGTTCCCGCAGCCGCAGCCGTACCAGACCCCGCCGCCGGCCTTCCAGGCGCCGCACACGCCGCAGCCCTTCCCCCAGCAGGCGCACACCCCGCCGCCGCACCCGATGCCGGCGCCGCCGTTCCAGCCGCAGCCGGCGCCCGCGTCGAACAGCGGTGGCTGCTCGACCGCGCTGGTGATCATCGGCATCATCGTCGGCGTGATCGTCCTGGCGGTCATCATCATCGCGATCGTGGTCAACCGGGCCGAGCGGGACTCGAAGTCCGGGTCGAAGACGCGCGTCTCGGGGCCGACGGCCACGGTGCTCCACCTGGACGGTCCGGCCGACCGGAATGGCCTGCTCTGACGCGTTCCGTCCGGATCGCTCGTGCCGCAGGGGTCGGCCGGAGGCGGTAGCGTTCGGGGAATTACGAGCGACAGGGCACCGCGATCCGAGCGAACGCCCGGGGCGAGGAGCGATGGCACAGACGCAGCGACCGGACGACGACGAGGGGGCCTGGGCGACCGGTCCGACCGGCGGGGCCCCGCGGACGCCCGAGCCCGGTAGCGACGCCGCCACGACCGCGCTCCCGCCGTACGGTGGCCCGCAGACCCCCGGCCGGGGCACCACGGCCCCGCTGGGCACGGTCGGTGACGGCCGCTACCGGCTGACCCACCGGCTCGGCCGGGGCGGCATGGCCGAGGTGTTCGCCGCCCAGGACGTCCGGCTCGGCCGGACCGTCGCGGTGAAGCTGCTCCGCGGTGAACTGGCCCAGGACGAGATCGCCCGGCTCCGCTTCACCAGGGAGGCGCACGCCGTCGCGGCGCTCAACCACCACGCGATCGTCGCGGTGTACGACACCGGCGAGGAGTACGTCGGCGAGGAGTCGACGCCGTACATCGTGATGGAGCTGGTCGAGGGCCGGACCGTCCGCGAGCTGCTGGTGGACGAGGCCGCCCCGCCGGTCGACCAGGCGCTGATCATCATCGCCGGGGTGCTGGAGGCGCTCTCCTACAGCCACCGGCACGGCATCGTGCACCGGGACATCAAGCCGGCCAACGTGATCATCACGACCGCCGGCGCGGTCAAGGTGATGGACTTCGGCATCGCCCGGGCGCTCACCGGCACGGCCTCGACGATGACCCAGACCGGCATGGTCATGGGCACCCCGCAGTACCTCTCGCCGGAGCAGGCGCTCGGCAAGCCGGTCGACCACCGCTCCGACCTGTACGCGGCCGGCTGCATGCTCTTCGAGCTGCTGGCGCTGCGCCCGCCGTTCACCGGCGACACCCCGCTCTCGGTGGTCTACCAGCACGTGCAGGACCAGCCGGTGCCGCCCTCGCAGGCCAATCCGCGGGTGCCGGCCGGGCTGGACCCGCTGGTGCTGCGCTCGCTCGCGAAGAACCCGGACGACCGCTTCCAGGACGCCGACGAGTTCCGCGCGCACATCGAGCACGCGCTGCGCGAGCTCACCGGCGGCACCGGCGGCTGGCCGACCGGCGCGGCGGCCGGGCTGGCCGCGGCGGGCCAGGGCCACAGCGGCGGGATGCCGTCGATCGGCACGGACGAGACGGCCGTGCTCGGGGCCGGTGTCCCCGGCGACCCGACGGCGATGCTGCCGTACCAGGTGCCGGGCGGCCCGCACACGCCGTCCTCCGCCTACCCGCCCTACGGCGGCGACGGGCACGACGGTGACGGGCCCGGGCGCGGCTCCGGCCGGCGCGGGCCGTGGCGCTGGGTGGCCGGCATCGCGGCGGTGGTCGTGGCGGCCGGCATCGGCATCGCCATGGCGCTGAGCGGCAACGACGGCGGCGGTGGCGGGAAGCCGGGCAACCTGACCCCGGCCACCAGCGCGGTGTCGACGGCGCCGGAGCCGACCACGCCCACCTCCGGCTCGACCGCGACCACGTCGCCGTCCGGCCAGAACACGCGCCGTCCGCAGCAGCAGCCGACCGACACCTACAACGGCGGCAACCAGAGCCAGGGGCCGAGCCAGCCGGGCGGCAAGCACTCGCCGAGCCCGACGATGACGCCGAGCCCGACCGGCAGCAAGCCGTCGACCCCGACCGCGAGTTCGACCGGGACGGGCTCCGCCTCGCCGACCACCCCGCCGACCACGGGGACGGGCGGCGGCGCGACGACGGCCCCGGCCACGCCGCCGGCGACCAACCCGCCGCCGGCCGGTGGCGGTGGCGGTGCCACCCAGACGCCGCCGGTCGGCGGCGGTGCCGGCGGCACCACGCCGAAGCCGACCGGCGGGGCGGCCACTCCGCTGGTTCCCTGACGGGACCGGCTGGCCCGCTGGGCCGGTCGACCGCCGGGTCAGTCGGCGAGTCGGCCGGCCGCCGGGTCAGTTGGCGAAGGCGTCCAGGACCTGCTCGTACTCCTGGCACCACCACGCCAACTGGCCCGCCGAGGCGGGGTAGAGCGGGTCGGCCCGGTGGTCGGCCCGCTGGTAGCGCCACTGGAGCATCCAGAAGTCGTTCAGCCGCTCCCACCAGACCCGGTGGGTCGCGGCGGCCAGGTGCTCGGCCGTGGCGGCCCCGGTCGCCCGGTAGGCCTGCGACCAGTGCCGGACCCGGACGAGGTCCAGCACCCCGGTGGCGCGGTCGTTGAAGACCAGGGTGGCCGCGCGGACGGCCTCCTCCGCGCGGGGCTGCGGCCCCAGCTTGTCCCAGTCCAGGACGGCCGCGATCCGCCCGCCGTGGTGCAGCAGGTTGAGTCCGTGGAAGTCGCCGTGGGTCCAGCCGGTGGGCGGGGCGGACTGCGGGGCGGGCCGCCGGTGGGCGTGCTCGGCGAGCAGCTCCAGCCGTTCGGTCAGCCGGCGCTCGACCAGGGCGTCGAGCTCGCCGTGCGGACGGTGCTCGCGGGCCCGCCGGCGCAGGTCGAGGGCGAGCGCGGTGCTGTCGAGCGGGTCGGCGCTGCCGTAGCCGGAGGGCTGCGCGAGCGGGGCGCAGATGTCGTCGAGGGCGCCGTGCAGCCGGCCGAGCAGCGCGCCGAGTTCGTCGCACTGCGCCAGGGAGAGCTCGGTGCCGTGCCGGTGCCCGCCGTCCACCCAGGGGAAGAGGGCGAAGAGCCGGCCGCCGAAGGGCGCGATCGTGCCGGTCCGCTCGGCGAGCGCCAGCGGGGGCGCGACGGGCAGGCCCAGGGCGGCGAGCGCGCCCATCGCGCGGTGGTGGCCGAGGACCGCCTCGCGGCCGGCGGTCGCGGCGTCGACGTAGCACTTCAGGAAGTAGCCGCCGGCCTCGGCGGTGACCCGGTAGCCGCGGTTCAGCAGGCCTTCGGCGACGGGTTCGGCGGTGAGCAGGCGGCCCACCCGGTAGTGGCGCAGGACCTCGGCGAGCGCGGCGTGGGGGACGGGCGGGCTGAGGGTTCCTATCGGGGGAGCGGTGAGGTCGGGACGGGCTGGTGCGCAGGCGAGGGTCTGGCTGAAAGTCACAGCCAGAGGTTAGGACCTCTCGGCGGGGGGACTTGACAGACCGTCAACTATGTGCATCCACAGCATCAATGCTGGTGGTCCGCCTGGTGCCGGGCCACGAAAGCCGCCGCCTGGGTCCGTCGCTCCATCCCCATCTTGGCGAGCAGACTGGAGACGTAGTTCTTCACCGTCTTTTCGGCGAGGTGCAGTTCATTGCCGATCTGACGATTGGTCATCCCCTCGCCGATCAGGTCCAGGATGCGGCGCTCCTGCTTGGTGAGCTGGGTGAGCCGCTCGTCCTCCTTCTCGCCGCCGTCCCGCAGCCTGGCCAGCACCCGGCTGGTGGCCACCGGGTCGAGCAGCGACTTGCCGGCCGCGACGTCCCGGACGGCGGTGATCAGGTCGGTGCCGCGGATCGCCTTCAGCACGTAGCCGGAGGCGCCCGCCATGATCGAGTCGAACAGGGCCTCGTCGTCGGAGAACGAGGTCAGCATCAGGCACTTGATCTCCGGCAGCCGGGAGCGGATCTCCCGGCAGACCTCGACGCCGTTACCGTCCGGCAGCCGGACGTCGAGCACCGCCACGTCGGGGTGGACGGCCGGGATCCTGGTCAGGGCCTCGGCGGCGGTGCCGGCCTCGCCGACCACCTCGATGTCCTCCTCGACGGAGAGGAGTTCGTGGACACCCCGACGGACCACCTCGTGGTCGTCGAGGAGGAATACCCTGATTTGTCCAATATCAGTCACGCGCAAAGCCTCCCATATCACCCTACGAAATACCTCTCGCCCGCACCGTTCCGGGAATGCGATCCGGCCGGAGCGGTCGAAACCCATGCCGGTAACCCCCTTACGCGGGAGCCTCCGCCCGGATAACGTGCGCTGGTGTCCTGAAGGCGACCGAATTGAGAGCTGCGCCACACGCGCGTTTGTGGACCCCGAACAAGTAGGACGTCCTAGCGCAGACGCGTCGAGGGCGGACGCTGGGTAACGTTCTCGTGAGGGACGCCGTCGGAAAGGGATCACCACCTGCCCCGCAGCGGGTGCGCACACCCACGCGCGCCCCGCGAGGAGGTGACCGGACCGGTCACCGGCGACCCCGGGCGGCCGGACAGACCGAGGAGTGAACGTGACCGTCAAAAGCACGGCGAGGGCGCGCAAGAAGGCGGCCCCCGGCGTCCGCGCCACGGCCAAGGACGCCCAGCCGGAGCTCGTGCAGCTGCTCACCCCGGAAGGCGAGCGGGTCGAGCACCCGGACTTCCCGCTCACCGTGGAGGCGGACGAGCTCCGTGCCCTCTACCGTGACCTGGTGCTGGTACGCCGCTTCGACGCCGAGGCGACCTCGCTGCAGCGCCAGGGCGAGCTGGGCCTGTGGGCCTCGCTGCTCGGCCAGGAGGCCGCCCAGGTCGGCTCCGGTCGCGCGATGCGACCCGGCGACTACGCCTTCCCCACCTACCGCGAGCACGGTGTCGCCTGGTGCCGCGACGTCGACCCGCTGAACCTGCTCGGCATGTTCCGCGGCGTGAACCACGGCGGCTGGGACCCGAACGAGAAGAACTTCCACCTGTACACCATCGTGATCGGCGCGCAGACCCTGCACGCCACCGGATACGCGATGGGCATCACCAAGGACGGCGCCGACGACGCGGTGATCGCGTACTTCGGCGACGGCGCCTCCAGCCAGGGCGACGTCAACGAGGCCTTCACCTTCGCCTCGGTCTACAACTCGCCGGTGGTCTTCTTCTGCCAGAACAACCAGTGGGCGATCTCCGAGCCCACCACCACCCAGACCAAGATCCCGCTGTACCGCCGGGCCTCCGGCTTCGGCTTCCCTGGCATCCGGGTCGACGGCAATGACGTGCTGGCCTGTCTCGCGGTGACCCGCTGGGCCCTGGAGCACGCGCGCACCGGCAACGGCCCGGTGCTGATCGAGGCGTTCACCTACCGGATGGGCGCGCACACCACCTCCGACGACCCGACCCGCTACCGGGGCTCCGAGGAGACCGAGGCCTGGAAGGCCAAGGACCCGATCACCCGGCTCCGCGCCCACCTGGAGAAGGAGGGCCTGGCCGACGAGGAGTTCTTCGCCTCGATCGAGGCCGAGAGCGAGCGGCTCGGGCTGCGGGTGCGCGAGGGCGTGCGCGGCATGCCGGACCCGGACCCCACCCTGATCTTCGACCACGTCTACGCCGAGCCGCACACGCTGGTCGATGAGGAACGGGCCGAGTACGTCGAGTACGCGGCCTCCTTCGAGGCGGGGGAGAACCTCTGATGGCCGGTCAGCTCAGCATTGCCAAGGCGCTCAACGACGCGCTGCGCAAGTCGCTGGAGAGCGACCCGAAGACCGTCCTGATGGGCGAGGACATCGGCAAGCTCGGCGGTGTCTTCCGGATCACCGACGGCCTGCAGAAGGACTTCGGCGAGGACCGGGTGATCGACACCCCGCTCGCCGAGTCCGGCATCGTCGGCACCGCGATCGGCCTCGCGCTGCGCGGCTACCGCCCGGTCGTGGAGATCCAGTTCGACGGCTTCGTCTACCCGGCCTTCGACCAGATCGTCTCCCAGCTGGCCAAGATGCACGCCCGTGCGCTCGGGCACATCAAGCTCCCGGTCACCGTCCGCATCCCCTACGCGGGTGGCATCGGCGCGGTCGAGCACCACAGCGAGTCGCACGAGGCGTACTTCGCGCACACCGCCGGTCTGCGGGTGGTCAGCCCGTCCAACGCGCACGACGCGCACTGGATGCTGCGCCAGTCCATCGAGTCGGACGACCCGGTGATCTTCCTGGAGCCCAAGCGCCGCTACTGGGACAAGGGCGAGGTCGGCGACTCCGCCGACCTGGGCCTGCACGACGCGCGGATCGTCCGGCCCGGCGCCGACGCCACGCTGATCGCCTACGGCCCGATGGTCAAGGTCTGCCTGGAGGCCGCCGCGGCCGCCGAGGAGGACGGCCGCCGGCTGGAGGTCGTCGACCTCCGCTCGCTCTCCCCGGTCGACTTCGCCGCCCTGGAGGAGTCGGTCAGGCGCACCGGGCGCGGCATCGTGGTGCACGAGGCCCCGGTGTTCCTGGGCATGGGCGCGGAGCTGGCCGCTCGGCTCACCGAGCGCTGCTTCTACCACCTGGAGGCGCCGATCCTGCGGGTCGGCGGCTACCACGCGCCGTACCCGCCGTCCCGGGTCGAGGAGTCCTTCCTCCCCGACCTGGACCGCGTGCTCGACGCCGTCGACCGCGCGTTCGCGTACTGACCGGGGAGCGAAGATGACCACCGAAGTTCGCTCGCTCCGCGAGTTCAAGATGCCCGATGTGGGCGAGGGCCTGACCGAGGCCGAGATCCTCAGCTGGTACGTCAAGCCCGGTGACACCGTCACCGACGGGCAGGTCGTCTGCGAGGTCGAGACCGCGAAGGCCGCCGTGGAGCTGCCGATCCCGTTCACCGGGGTCGTCGAGCAGCTCTTCTTCCCGGAGGGCGCGACGGTCGACGTCGGCACCGCGATCATCTCGGTCGCGGTGGCCGGCGGGGCGGGGGCGCCCGCCGCGGCCGCACCCGCCGCTGCTGCCCCGGCCGCCGCTCCGGCGCGGGCCGCGGAGGCCGAGCCCGAGCGGCGCGAGGTGCTGGTCGGCTACGGCCCGCGGACCGGCGGCAGCCAGCGCCGGGCGCGCCGCACCACGGCCGCCGCCCCGGCTCCCGTTGTGGTGCAGGCTCCGGCGCCGGCCGTCGAGGTGTCCGGTGACCGGCCGCTGGCCAAGCCGCCGGTGCGCAAGCTCGCCAAGGACCTCGGGATCGACCTGCGGGCCGTCACCCCGACCGGCCCGGACGGCGTGATCACCCGCGAGGACCTGCACGCCCACGCGGCCACCGCCGCCGCCCCGGCGCCGGCTCCCGTCGAGGCCCCGGCCGCCGAGCCGGCCGTCGCCGCCCCGGTGACCGCCACCGTGGTCCTGCCCGGCGCGGGCGACGTCCGGGTGCCGATCAAGGGCGTCCGCAAGGCGACCGCGCAGGCGATGGTGGCCTCGGCCTTCACCGCCCCGCACGTCACCGAGTTCGTCCAGGTCGACGTGACCCGGACGATGAAGTTCGTCCGCCGGCTCAAGGAGAGCGGCGAGCTGGGCCGGGACGTCCGGGTCAGCCCGCTGCTGCTGGTCGCCAAGGCCCTGCTGACCGCGATCAAGCGCAACCCCGAGATCAACGCCCAGTGGGACGAGGCGGCCCAGGAGATCGTCATCCGGGGCCAGGTGAACCTCGGCATCGCCGCGGCCACCCCGCGCGGCCTGATCGTCCCCAACATCAAGGACGCCGGCGCCCGGACCCTCTCCGGCCTGGCGGTCTCGCTCGGCGAGCTGATCGAGACGGCCCGCCAGGGCAAGACGTCGCCCGGCGACATGCAGGGCGGCACGATCACGATCACCAACGTCGGCGTCTTCGGCGTCGACAGCGGCACCCCGATCCTCAACCCCGGCGAGGCGGCCATCCTCGCCTTCGGGGCGGTCCGGGAACTGCCGTGGGTGCACAAGGGCAAGGTCGTCCCGCGCCAGGTCACCACACTGGCCCTCTCCTTCGACCACCGCCTGGTCGACGGCGAGCTGGGCTCCAAGGTGCTGGCCGACATCGCGGGCATCCTGGAGTACCCGAAGCGCCTGATCACCTGGGGCTGACCCACCCGGGAGACCTGAAGGGGCCTGCCTCCGCACCCTCGTGCGGAGGCAGGCCCCTCGTCATTCCGCGGCCCCGGTGGCGCTCAGGACCAGGCGGTGTCGTCGGCGTGAGCGACGGCGGTCTGCTCGTACATGGCGTGGCTCCAGGTTTCGTCCTCTGATGGGTGGGACGTCCGACTCCGGTCGGGGCTGTCGCCGTTCCGCCGGAACTTCCGCACCACCCTCGGCGGGGGTGTCGTCGGTGTCGGCGTCCGCGTCAGCGCTGGGCGCGCAGTCGGCGGACGGTGAGCACCATGCCCGCGCCGAGCGCGGCGATACCGGCGGCGATGCCCGCGAGCAGGCCGTTCGGGGTGCCGGCGCCGGTCTGGGCGAGCTCCGGGGTGCCGGCCGGCGCGGTGGTGGCCGGCGCGGTGGTGGGGGTGCTCTTCGGCGCGGCCGGGGCGGCCGGCTTCGCGGTCTCCTTGGCGGGTGCGGGCTTCGAGGTCGGGGCGGGCTTCGGCGCGGTCGGGTGGTCCACCGCGAAGGTGCGGTTCGCGCCCAGGCCGTGAGTGGCGGGCCCGACCTTGGCCGAGGTGCCGACGTTGAACGACTTCAGGTCGACGGCCTTGCCCGAGACGGTGATGCGGAAGCGGAAGTCGGCGGTCTGACCGTCCGCGAGGTTCTTGGAGATCAGCGAGCTGGTGTCCGCCCACATCACGGGGTCGCAGAACTGCTGGAGCGGGAGCTTCTTCCAGCCGTTGGGCGTGGCCGCCTCGACCGTGAAGTCCGAGATCCGGTTGCCGCTCGTGCTGTCCAGCGCGATCAGCGGCCGGACGCGCTGGTACGGCGCGCCGGTGGAGTTGCGGAGGCTGACGGAGACCTCGAGGGGCTTTCCGCCGGCGGTGACGTGCTGACCTTCAGGGGCCGTCTTGAAGGCGATGGAGAGGTCACCGTGGTGGTCGGCGGACTCGGCTGCCACAGCGGCGGCCTCGTCGGCGGCGGACACCGGCCCGGCCGCGCCGCAGGCCCAGGAGGACTCGGCGGTCAGGAGCTGGACGGAGCCGGCGAGCAGCAGGGTGGCGGCGACAGCCGCGACGCGGCGGTGGACAACGGTGTTCTTCATGGAAACGGGCATGGTGGACGTGCGCATGACAGGACCCCCCGAGGGCTGATGTCGTGGTGATGGTGGTGGGTGGTGAAGGTGGCCGGATCGCTCCGTCGACTCGGTAGCGCCCCCCCGGCCTTCGCCGGTCTCGCTCTCTCCCGCGTCCTTCGTCCGTACAGACCCCGATCCGGGGCCCGTAGTTGCAGGATGAACAAAAGATTTTCACGATTATTTTCGGTAATTCCATGGTCACGGGTAGTGATCCTGATCAACCTGGTCGGGCTCATAGGTATGACTGGTGGATTCCGGTCGTTCGTCCAGGCCGGTGACTTTTTCGCCGTTCGGTGGGGACGACACGCCGGGCCGGGTACGTCTTCGCGTCCACCACCCGGGCGACGCCGGGTGACCGGAAGGTCGAGGACGCACCCGTATGCCGCCTGGCAACCCTGGCCGGATCGTCCGGAGTCTGGCCGCGCTCGTGCTGGTGTCCACCGCCGTACTCCCGGCCGCGCTCGAACTGGCCGGACCCTCACCGTTCGGGGTGATCGGGGCCGGCGCCCCGGCCGACCGCGCGGTGCCACCGCACACCGCGGTGCAGCGCGCCGAGCTGCGCACCGCCGGGGACGCGCCGACCGTCGACATACGGCGGACCGGGGACCCGGCCAACCGGATCACCCTCGTCCTGCTCGGCGACGGCTACACCGCCGAGGAGCAGGACGCCTTCCGCGAACAGGCCGACCGGGCCTGGCGCGCGCTGATGGAGATCGAGCCGTTCCGCAGCTACCAGGGGTTCTTCAACATAAGGCGGGTCGAGGTGGTCTCCCCGGTCTCCGGGATCGCCGAGACCGAGAGCCGCGGCCGCAACCCGGCCACGCCGCTCGGCATGCACTTCTGGTGCGAGGGCACCGCCCGGCTGCTCTGCGCCGACGAGGAGGCGACCGCCCGGTACGCCGGCCGCGGCGAGGGCCCGCAGTACCTCATCGCGCTGGCCAACTCCACCGAGTACGGCGGAGCCGGCGGCACCGGGGTGACCACCCTGGCCGGCGGCAGTGCCGACGCCGGGCGGATCATCCAGCACGAGATAGGGCACACCGTCGGCGACCTCGGCGACGAGTACGACAGCGCGCCCGACGACGCCGACTACCCCAACCTCGCCACCGAGAACGCCGAGGAGATGCGCCGCAAGCAGTCCAAGTGGTGGCGCTGGCTCGGCGTGGAGTCCCCGGACGGCGCCGGGACCGTCGGCGCCTACCGCAGCGCCAACGGCATCTACCGGCCCACCCCGGACTCGGTGATGCGCACCCTCGGCGGGGCGTACAACCTGCCCTCGCGGGAGGCGATCATCGAGGAGATCTACCGCCGGATCCGCCCCACCGACACCCCCGTGCCGGCCCCCGGCGACGTCACCGGCCGGCCCCGACTGGAGGTCAGGCCGGTCCCGCTGACCGGGGCCCGGCAACTGCGGGTGGACTGGACGGTGGACGGCGTCCCGGTCGAACCGCAGGCGGCCGACCGCAGCTGGCTGGACACCGCCCCGCTGGCGCTGGAGCCCGGGCACAGCACCAACGTCACGGCGACCGTCCGGGACACCACGGACTGGGTCCGCGACGAGGCCTTCCGGGAGCGCTACATGACGCGCTCGGTCTCCTGGACGGTGGTCGGCTGAGCGGGGCGCGTGCGGGCGCGCGGGGGGTCGACGGGGTCCGGGCCGGAGGGGGCGCCGCACGTCCGTCCCCCGGGCCCCGCCCTGGGGATCCAATGATGGGATGACTACCCTGGGGCCACTATGACCGTGGAGCCCGCCAGTTCAGCCCGCCCCCAGTCCGCCTCCGCTCCCCGTGCCGCCGACGACCGCCCCGCCGGCCTCACCACCGCCGGCCTCACCACCACCGGCCTCACCACCGGCCATCCGCAGCCGCCGGGTGGCCGGGCCGCCTGGCTGGCCTGGTCGATCGGCGTCACCGTCTACGTCCTGGCGGTCATCCACCGCACCAGCCTCGGCGTCGCGGGCCTGGACGCCGCCGACCGCTTCGGCATCGGCGCCTCCGCGCTCTCCACCTTCTCGATCCTCCAGGTCCTCGTCTACGCGGCCATGCAGATACCCGTCGGCGTGCTGGTCGACCGCTTCGGGCCGCGCAAGGTCCTGCTGCTCGGCGTCCTGCTGCTCAGCACCGGCCAGCTCGCCTTCGCCTTCTCCGACGCCTTCGGCCCCGCACTGGCCTCCCGGGCCGTGCTCGGCTGCGGCGACGCGATGACCTTCATCAGCGTGCTGCGGATCGCCGCCCGCTGGTTCCCCGCCGCCAAGAACCCGCTGATCGCCCAGCTCACCGGCCTCGCCGGGATGAGCGGCAACCTGGTGACCACCGTCGTCCTCGCCCAGGCCCTGCGCAGCGAGGGCTGGACGCCCACCTTCGCCACCATCGCCCTGCTCGGCACCGCCGTCTTCGCGCTCGTCGCGCTCTTCCTCCGCGAGGCACCGGAGGGGGCCGTGCCGACCGCGTCGACCGGGTCGGCGGCACCGGCGGCCGACCGGCCCCGGCTCGCCGTCGGGCGGCAGGTCCGGGAGGCCTGGCGGGAGCCGGGAACCCGGCTCGGGCTCTGGATCCACTTCACCACGCCGTTCCCGGGCAACGCCTTCGGGCTGCTGTGGGGCCTGCCGTACCTCGTCGAGGCCCAGGGCATGACCCGCACCGAGGCCGGCGGGCTGCTCACCCTGCTGGTGCTCGCCAACATGAGCTTCGGCTTCCTGTTCGGCCGGCTGCTCTCCCGCACCCCCCGGGCCCGGATGCCGATCGTGCTCACCACCATCGCGGTCACCGCACTGCTCTGGGCGGTGACCCTCGCCTGGCCCGAGGGTCACCCGCCGCTCTGGCTGCTGGTCACCCTCGTCCTGGTGATGGGCAGCAACGGCCCGGCCTCGCTGGTCGGCCTCGACTACGCCCGCGCCCACAACCCCGTCGAACGCTTCGGCACGGCCTCCGGCATCGTCAACATGGGCGGCTTCATCGGCACGATGATCACCCTGTTCGGCATCGGCGTCCTCCTCGACACCCTGACCCCGGCCGACGCGGGCACCTACTCCGCGAGCGCCTTCCGGTGGGCCTTCTGCTGGCTGTACGTCCCGATGGCGGCGGGCACCCTGATGATCCTGCGCCTGCGCCGGAAGCTCGCGGCGGCGGCGCCGTAGGGTTACTGACCTGCGGAAAGGGGGTAACCCTTGTTTCGAACAAGGGTTACCCCCGTTCGGTCAGCCCGCGTACTCGCGCATGAACTCGGCGATCTGCGGGGGCGTCCCGATGATCCGGGCGCCGTGCAATTCGACGAGCACGTTCTCGGGACCGCGTTCAGGGGTTTCCCCGGACGCCGGCGGAGCCCCGGCCTCGTCCCGCATCCGGACCAGGTCCACGATCCGCAGCTTCGGGCAGCCCGGGACCACGCGGCTGCCCCGGATCCCGACGTGCTCCCCGCCCGGGCACTCGAAGTACGGGCCGAACGGCGGGCCGCTGTCGTCCGGGCCGGGAAGCCGGAGCGCCATGTCCCCGTGCCGACAGTGGACCGTGCCGTCGGAGTGGACGGTCAGGCCCGGCCAGTCCTCGTGCTCGATCCGCGCGACGACGTACACCTGCTGCCCGATCGCCTCGGTGAGCGTCTCCGCCATCCGCCGCTGCTGGGTGGGGATGTCGGTGTCGCCCCGGCGGATGGACGGGAGCAGCTCGTGGGTGACCCAGTCCTGAAACGGCTTGGCATTGGGCTTCTTGGACCTCATGACGAGGAGGTAGAGCCCAGCCTCGCTGACGAGGTTCAGCATCGGGTTTCCACGAGTGGGGGCATTCCCACCTGCGGAAACGTCGTATGCCTGAGTTGAACTCAGGCATACCGAGCGCATATCCACCGTCCGCGTGTCGCGGGCATCGACCATCCTGCTGGCCCAGCTCGGGCTTCCCCGGTCGAGCACGGCGCACACATCGGTGGTCGCGAACCACGGCTCGCCGTTGATCATCACGACCCTGATCGGCTGGCCCGTGACCGGGAAGCTCGACCGGACCAGTTCCATCCGTTCCTGCATCGTCTGTTCGTCGTCCATCTGTGGACGCCCCTCCTTCTTCCGGGTGACGCTGCCCGGAACAACGAGGCCGAACGGTCGGGGCCACTGGTCCCAACGTGACGCACGGGAGCACGAGGCGCACCCACCCGGCGCGCACGATCCGTGTACGCCGGGCGGGTGACGCGACGGGCTACGGGGTGACGGAGAAGTTCGCCAGGACGCGCTCGGCGAGCTCCTTGTCCCCCTCGACGATCACCGAGCCGGGGCGGCCGCGGCCGCAGGCGAGGCGCATGTACGTCTCCCAGTCGAGGGTGAGCTGGACGTCGGGGGCCAGGCTGATGGACTCGTCGACGCTGCCGCGTCCGGCGGAGTCGACCCGGACGGTGCGTAGGAACTCCACCGGGCCGGTGACGTCGACGACCAGGGTGCTCCCGGCCGGGGCGCCGGCCCGGTGGGCGACGGCCTTCGGCAGGCCCTGCAACAGGACGTCGCGGGCGACCTGGGCGGCCGGGGAGTCGAGGTTGCCGGGAGCGCCGAGGGCGCGGCGGAGGTCCTGCTCGTGCACCCAGACGTCGAAGGCGCGCAGGCGGAGCAGCTCGTGGTACGGGATGTCGCGGCTCTGCGGGCCGGCCGGCCAGCGGACCGGCTCGTTGGGCATCTGCTTGGCGTTCCGCAGCGCCCGGGAGCGGCGGATGATCGTGTACTCCAGCTCGCTGGTCATCTCCAACGCCGTGTGGCACCGCCGCTTGTCGACGGGCAGTTCGAGGTAGCGGGTGGCCTCGGTGGTGACGTGGCGCAGGTCGCGCGGCAGCGAGTGGATCGGCCGCGGGTCGCCCAGGAGCTCGGACTCGACGGCGATCACGTGTGAGACGACGTCCCGGACGGACCAGCCGGGGCACTCCGTGGCCCGGTTCCAGGAGCCCTCCGGCAGAGGGGTCACCAGTTCGGATATCGCCTCGATGGACTGCGTCCACGCGTCGGTGTACGCCTGCACGGTCTGGTTGTCCGTCACGGGAATCTCCGGCCCTCCGTCAGCTGCCTTGCCACGCGTGCCCGCGCGTTCCGGGATCGGCCGGGAAGGTCCGGCATCCGGGCGCACACGCTAACCGCACGTTACGCTGCCTGGTGAGAGCAGGGCAGCGCTTTCGGGTGACGATCGTAGGACTCTTGTCGTGGACGGTGGTACTGTGCGCGCTTCATTGATCCAACTCGCGGTCTCCGACGCCGAGCCCCCGGCCGAGCGGCGGGCCCGCGCGGCCGCTCTGGTGCGGGCCCAGCAGGGGTCCGATCTGGTGGTCCTCCCCGAGCTGTGGGCGCTCGGCGGATTCGCCTACGACCTCTGGTCGGACGGTGCCGAGGCGCTGGACGGGCCGACCTCGGACGCGATGGCGTCGGCGGCGAAGGCGGCGGGGGTCTGGCTGCACGCCGGTTCGATCGTCGAGCGCGACCCGGACGGGCCGATCTACAACACCTCGCTGCTGTTCGCCCCGGACGGGGAGCTGGCGCACACCTACCGCAAGATCCACCGCTTCGGCTTCGACAGCGGTGAGGCGGTGGTGATGGGCGCGGGGCAGGAGATCGTCACCGCGGCCACCGACGTCGGCACGCTGGGCCTGGCGACCTGCTACGACCTGCGGTTCCCGGAGCTGTTCCGGGCGCTGCTGGACGCCGGTGCGCAGGTGCTGGTGGTCCCGGCGGCCTGGCCGGCGCGGCGGCGGGAGCACTGGACGCTGCTGAACCGGGCGCGCGCGGTGGAGGAGCAGGCGTACGTGCTGGCCTGCAACACGGCGGGGACACACGGCGGGGTCGAGCAGGCGGGCCACAGCATCGCGGTGGATCCGTGGGGCCGGGTGCTGGCCGAGGCGGGGCCCGGTGAGGAGGTGCTGACCGTGGAGTTCGATCCGGCCGAGGTGGCCAAGGCGCGGGACGAGTTCCCGGTGCACCGGGACCGGCTGCTCGGCATCCCGGCGCCGGTCCAGCGCTGACGGCGCCCCCGAAGCTGTACCGGGCAGGGCGTACGAGGACAGGTAGACGAGGGCAGCCGCGCGGGGAGTGCGGCCGGGGCGCATGTGGGGGCTTGTACACGGGCGTGTCCTTTTTGAGAAGATGAGCCCTCGTCGTGTTACCAGCCGTTCTTCCGCAGGTCTGTCCCCGTCAGGCCGCCAGCCCACCCGAGGAGGTCGCGCGCATGTCCGGCACCGGCGCGGGCGACACCCGCCCCGTGATCCAGCGCAACAGCCTGCGCGAGCAGATCGCGGGCGCGCTGCGCGAGGAGATGATGGCCGGCCGGCTCGCCGCCGGGCAGAACTTCACCGTCAAGGAGATCGCCGAGCTCTACGGCGTCTCGGCGACCCCGGCCCGCGAGGCGCTGGTCGACCTCGCCTCGCAGGGGCTGCTCCGGGCCGCGCACCACCGGGGCTTCACCGTCCCCGAGTTCGGCTGGGACGACTTCCGGGAGATCTTCGAGGCCCGGGTGCTGATCAGCGACAGCTACTTCCGTCGGCTGTCCGTGAACCCCGGTCCGACCGACGAGAGCCGGATGCCCTCGCTGCGCCGCCGGGCGGACGCTGCGGTGCGGGCGGCCCGGGCGGGCAACCTGGACGTCATGGTGGGCTGCGACCGCCGGTTCTGGCAGGAGATCTCCGGCCTGCTGCGCAACCGCAGGATCGCCGACTACCTGGACTGGCTGCGGGTGCAGTCGTGGATGTTCGCCGCGCGGTACCTGCGGTCGATGCCGCAGCTGGCCGGGGTCTGCTGGGACGGCCATCTCGACCTGGTGGACGCGATCGAGTCGCGCGACGTGGTGCGCGCGCACCGGCTCGTCTGCGCGTACAACCTCTTCACCGTCGAGCTGCTGGCCGAGCTGGCCGGGCAGCCGGTGGAGTCGGTGGGGGTGCTGCCGCTGCTGACCGGGTGGTCCGCCGGTGCGCCGGACGGGCCCGCGGCCGGTGCCTCGGACGGCGCCGTACCGAGGAGCGCGTCGGACGGCCCCGAGGCCCAGGACGACCCGGCGGCGGGCGGAACGGAGGCCGCGGAGGCCGCGGAGCCCCCGGGGGACGCAGCGGCGGGCCGGACCGGCGCGGGCACCGCGCACCACCGGACCGAGCCGGGCCGCGCGGCCGGCGGTGCCCGGAACCGGGAGCGCGAGCTGGGCCGGGAGCTGGGCCGTGAACTCGGCCTGGGCCTCGGCCTGGTGCCGCAGCCGCGGTCGGTGCCGTACGGGCGGTTCGGCCACCGGTCGCCCGAGCCGCCGTCCGGCCAACTGCCCGAGGGGCGGCCGGATCCGCATCGCGCGCCGGGCCGGTAGGGTGGGCGGTCGTTCGCCCCGGCCGCTCCTCGTACCGATCGTCCGGGTGCCGACCCGCCCATCCGCCGTCCGCCGCCGCGCGGCCGGTCACCGCAGCCCGAGAGGAAGAGCCGGCCATGGCCTGCGACCTCTGGCTCGTCCCGCTGGTGGACGTGCTGAGCCACAGCCCCGACAACCCCTTCCGGGACGACCTCGTGCTCTACAACCGGGTGCTGGCCGCGAACGGCCTGCCCGAGATGCCGGTCTACCGGTACGTGCCGGGGCTGAGCGGGGCGGTCGAGCCGATAGCCGCCTTCGACTACGACTCGCTGCACTTCCTGCGCCGGGCCTACCTGCTGGGCCTCACCGGTCTGGACATCACACCGGTGGACGAGCTGGGCGGTGACTACGAGCAGCTGCTGGAGATGTTCGAGAGCAGCGCCGAGCAGTCGCACCTGGTCTGGCACTTCGACCACGCCGGCGCCTATGTGCCGATCGAGTTCGCCGTCCCGCTGGTGGAGGAGTCGCTGCTCGCCGCGGGCGGGCCGCTCGGCTCCAGCCACGGGCTGCTGCGCGAGCTCCAGGCCGTCGCCCCGGCGCTGGGCATCGACCCGCTCGACCCGCCGGCGCCGACCCGGCCGCTCGGCCCGACCGGCCTGGAGCAGCCGTTCGGCCCGCCGCTGGACGACCTGCACCCCTTCGCCCGGGAGCGGCACGCCTGGGCGGGCCTGTACGCGGCGGCGACCCGGAGCCTGCACCAGGGCTCGATGATCGTCTTCGCCTGAGCCCGGCCGGGCCAGCCTGAGCCCGGCCGGACCCGGACGGCACCCCGCGAGCCGTCCGCCGTCCGCCCGCCCTCCGCTACCGCAGTGGCCCCTCCGGCGGCCGTTGGCGCGGCATGGTGGGCCTGGCCCCCGGCGGCGGCAGCACCCGCACCTGGGCGCCGACGCCCGGCTCGGTGCGACCGCCCCAACTGCCGGAGGCCTGGGTCGGCAGCTGGGTCATCCCGGCCCGGAACTCCAGCATCCACTCCGAGGTCTCGGTACGGACCATGTCCGAGATGTCCTCGCAGAACCGCCGCAGCACCCCGAGGCACCGCTCGGCGGCCTCGCCCGCGGTGCCCTCGGTGGGGCCGAGCACCTCCCGGACGCACTCCGACGCCCAGTCGAACTGGAAGGCCTCCAGTCGGCGCTGGAGCGCCTGCGCGGTGGAGACGTCGCGCATCCAGCCGGAGGTCAGGCCGAACGCCCGGTCCGCGCCGTAGCAGGCGCCGGCCAGCGCCAGCCCGACGTAGCCCCAGCTGGTGGCGTGGGCGACCGTCCCGGTGAGGTCGACCAGCGGGGCGGTGACCCCGCCGACCGCGAAGCCGGCCGTGCCGAACCGCAGCAGCCGGGCCCAGCGGCGCTTCCAGACCCGGTCCCTGCGGTACCAGTCGATGGCCTCGACCGCCCGCTCCTCGGACCAGCGGTACAGCTCCTCCAGTCGCTCGGCGGGCTCGCCCCAGTCCCCGAGCGGGAACTGGCGGGCGCTCAGATCGGACCGGCGGCGGGTCGAGGCGCGGCGCGCGACGGTCGCGGCGGGCGGGTCCTCCTCGCCGATCTCCTTGCCCCAGGCACTCTCCTCGGGCTGCATTTCCGGCTGGCTCACCTGTGGGGCTCCCTGTGGCGGGCGGACTGCTGGTCTGGCTGGTTCCGACTCTGCGCGGACCGGCGTGACGGGCCTGACGGCCCGTGAAACGCCGGACGACGCGCCGAACACGCCTCCTCCGGGGCGGGGTGTGGGTGTCCCGGGGCGGCACCACCGGCGGCCGCCGGTGGTGGTCCAACAGCACTTCTTACCGCCAAATGGCTGACCGTGGGGGCGCTTCACCAATGATCGTTATCTGATTCGGCCACCGGATCCCGTGGTGGGAGGGTTGCGGCGGTCGGCGGGATTTCACCCGTCCGAGCGAGTCGCCGGTGACCCGCTGTCCTGACCCGGGCTCCGCGCGGCGATCACGGGGGGCCCGCGACTGGAGGATCCTCCGAGGCCGTGCGTGTACCCGGGCCCCTCGGCTGTCTCTTCCTACGGGACCGGAGCGCGGCCCGAACCGGCCACCGGCTACCCTTGCGCAGCGTGAAGGTCCTCGTCATCGGCGGCGGCGCCCGCGAACACGCCCTGTGCCGCTCTCTGTCCCAAGATCCCGCCGTCACCGAGCTGCACTGCGCCCCGGGCAACGCCGGGATCGCGCAGGTGGCGACGGTCCACCCGGTCGACCAGCTCGACGGCGCGCAGGTCACCGCGCTCGCCGGGCGGCTCGGCGCCGAACTGGTCGTGGTCGGCCCGGAGGCCCCGCTGGTCGCGGGTGTCGCCGACGCCGTGCGCGCGTCCGGCGTCGCGGTGTTCGGCCCGTCCGCCGAGGCCGCCGAGCTGGAAGGCTCCAAGGCCTTCGCCAAGGACGTGATGGCCGCCGCCGGCGTGCCCACCGCGCGCTCCTACGTCTGCACCACCGCCGCCGAGGCCGCCGAGGCCCTGGACGCCTTCGGCGCGCCGTACGTGGTCAAGGACGACGGCCTGGCCGCCGGCAAGGGCGTCGTGGTCACCTCCGACCGCGAGGAGGCGCTGGCCCACGCCGCGGCCTGCGAGCGCGTGGTGATCGAGGAGTACCTGGACGGCCCCGAGGTCTCGCTGTTCGCGATCACCGACGGCGTGACCGTCCTCCCGCTCCAGCCCGCCCAGGACTTCAAGCGCGCGCTGGACGGCGACCAGGGCCCCAACACCGGCGGCATGGGCGCCTACTCGCCGCTGCCCTGGGCCCCCGAGGGCCTGGTCGAGGACGTCCTGGCGACCGTGCTGCAGCCGACCGTGGACGAGCTGCGCCGCCGCGGCACGCCGTTCTCCGGCCTGCTCTACGCGGGCCTGGCGCTGACCTCGCGCGGCACCCGGGTGATCGAGTTCAACGCCCGCTTCGGCGACCCGGAGACCCAGGTCGTGCTGGCCCGGCTGCGCACCCCGCTGGCCGGCGTACTGCACGCCTCGGCCACCGGCACGCTGGACCAGCTGGAGCCGCTGCGCTGGGACGAGGGCGCTGCGGTCACCGTGGTGATCGCCGCCGAGGGCTACCCGGCCGCGCCGCGCACCGGCGACCCGATCGAGGGCCTCGCCGAGGCGGAGGCCGAGGACGGCACCGCGTACGTGCTGCACGCCGGGACGAAGGCGGACGCGGACGGCCGGGTGCTGAGCGCCGGCGGCCGGGTGCTGTCCGTCACCGCGACCGGCGCCGACCTCGCCGAGGCGCGGGACCGGGCCTACCGGTCGGTCGAGCGGATCTCGCTGGCCGGCGGCCAGCACCGCGGGGACATCGCGCTGAAGGCCGCGCAGTAGCGGCCGCGCACTCCCGTTCCGTCCCCCGGGCCCCCGGCGCGCGATCCGCGCGCCGGGGGTTCGGGCGTTTCCGGCCCGCGCCGCCCGGCCCCGTATCCCGACGCCCCGGTGCCGTCTCGCCCAACCCCGTCCCGCGAACCCCGTCCCGCGAACCCCGTCCCGCGAACCCCCGCCGACCCCCGCGGACAACCCCCATGGACGCAGCGCGCCCCGGCGTTTCGGGGGCGGGTGGGGCGGGAGCGGCGCCCGGGGACGCCACACCGTTCGGTCGCCGGAATCCAGCCCATCGAGTGACAGCGCCCGCATCCGGCTGACGTAACCGGCTGCCCGGCCTTATGGTGCGCTGGACCACGGCGCCACCGGCCGGGCCGTTTCCGGCCGCCGCCGGGTAGCGGCGGTCGCGCGGGGGGATGCTGGACGGCGTCCGGCCGGACCGGACCCGCCGGGCGTCGCCCGGGGGCGGTCGTCCGGAATTCGGGCGGCGTCACCGGGACGAGTGGAAACCGGGGCGATCCGGAACACCCACCCGGACACCGGCGTCGAACATGTCATAAGCGCCACGCAGCATGTACTACCGGGGCTCGGACACCACCGTTTCCCGGTCGGACCTGATCGTTTCGAATCGGCTCAGGGCCCCGTCGCCGGGCGCCCGAGGGCTCCGAAGGGGGTGCCGCACCGTATGGCCGCTGTCGACACCGCGCGCGCTCATGCCCAGGCGATCCTGCGGATCCGGGGTCTCGCCCTGGCCGCCGCCGCGCTGCCCGCCGCCACCGCGGTGGTGCTGCTCGCCGGCCGGTTCACCGGCCGGATCGGCGCCCCCGGCTCCCCCGACGCCGTCGGCTGGGACCTCGCCCGCTGGGCGGTCTGCGCGGTCGCCGCGCTCACCCTGCTGGTGGCCGGCCTGGCCGCCCGCGCGTACCGCCGGGCCGTCCCGCCGCAGACCCCGGCCGTGCCGCTGGACCGCGCCCAGGCCCCCGAGCTGTACCGGCTGATCGCCGAGCTGGCCGACCGCCTGGAGGTCCCCGCGCCCTCCGCCGTGGCGCTCACCCCGGACTGCGACAGCTGGCTGGAGGAGGTGCCCGCGCCGCGGCCCCGCCGCTCCCGGGCCGCCGGCCACGAGCCGACCGCTCCGGTCCTGGTCATCGGCTCGCCCTTCCTCTGGTGGATGCGCGCCGGCGAGCTGCGCGCCCTGCTCGCCCCGGTGGTGGCCGGCACCGCGGCCGCCGCCGACCCGGAGATCGCCGCCGCCCGCCGCTTCCTGCGCGCGCTGGACGCCAGCCTGGACGCCGACCCCGCCGCCGGCCTGCCGGGCGCCGCCCCCGGGTCCGGCGCCCTGCGCCCGCTGCGCCGCGGCCCGGCCGCGCTCACCGACCGGATCACCGACGGCATCACCCGCCGGCTGCTGGGCGCCTGTCGCGAGTACGCCGCCGAGCTGGAGCGCTCCGTCGCCGGCTGGGCCTCCGAGCAGGCCCGCGGCGTCGACTACGGCCTGCGGATCGCCGCCCAGGAGCAGGTCGGCCTCGCCTACGCGGGCTGGGACCGGCTGCTCACCCGGGTCGCGCTGCCCGCCTGGCGGCTCGGCCGGCACCCCGCGCACCTCAACGCCGGCGTGGTCGCCGCGCTCACCGAGCTCTCCCGGCGCGACCGGCTGGCCGACGGCTACGGCAACCGGCTCGGCGACCGCCCGGCCTGCGACCTGCTGGAGGAGCCCGGCTCGGTGGACGCCGCGGTCTCCCGGCTCGCCGCCGAGCTGTTCTTCGGCGCACCCGCCGCCGGTGGCTGGCGCGAGCTGGAGTGGGTCGACTACCCGGCCGAGGTGGTGGACGCCGGCTGGCGGGCCCGCGCCGCCGCCCTGCAGTCCGCGCTGGACCTGCTCGCCCCGCAGGCCCGCCCCGGCGCCCCGACGCTGACCAGGCTGCTGGGCCGGCTGGCCGACGGCGACGGCGAGCGGCTGGCCGCCGCGCTCGCCGCCCAGCTGGCCCGCACCACCGCGCCCGCGCCGCTGCTCGAACCGGTCCGGTCCGGGCGGGACGTGCTGGTCGACCACGTCACCGCGATGGTCTGCTGCGCCGCCGTGGACACCGCGGGCGCCGTCCCCGGGCTGGACTGGCTGGACGGCCCGGTCCTGCTGCTCGGCGGGGTCCGCCGTACCGACCTCGCCGAGCCGGTCGCCCAGGCCGTCGAGCAGGGCCAGGACGGGCCGCTGCGGGCCTGGCTGGACGCCGCGGACGTCCGGCTGGAGAAGCCCGTCCGGCTCTGACCGGCCCCTCGGGGGCGCGAGCCCCGGCGGTGAGCGCCCCCGGACGGACCGGCCGCCCCGGGTCTTCGCAGGCCGGAGGCCCTCCGTCCGGCGGGCCGGAAGATTCCCGCCACTAGTTGCTACCGTGGGGTGACGCAGCGCCAGCGCGGTGTGGTGTATTAGACCGCACGCACATCCGGGAGGCACATGCCAACCGGAACGGAGGTGCACCTGGGAGGGGCGCGCGTGGGGACCGAACTCAACCGCCGCTGGGAGTCCGGGACGCACGCGCACAGCGTCTCCGACCCCTTCGGCCAGGGCCCGCTGCCCTGGCTGCGCAGTCCGGACCAGTACGTCGCCGGCACCGAGGGCGACGTCCCCTGGTACGTCTCGGTGGACGCCCCCGGGCAGCGCCCGCTGGCCGCCGGGGTGCGCGGCAGACCCCCGGTCGGCAGCCCGCTCAGCGCCAACGACGAGGAACAGCAGATCAAGGGCTTCGCCTCGGCCGGGGTGGTCCGGCCCGGCGGCTCGGTGGATCTCAGGGTCACCGTCAACCCGCCCCGCGAGTTCACCGTCGACGTCTACCGGATCGGCCACTACGCGGGCGACGGCGCCCACCACATGACGTCCAGTCCGCTGATCGCCGGCATGGTCCAGCCCGCCCCGATGGTGGTCGGCCGGACCGTCTCCTGCCACCACTGGTGGCACACCTGGCGGCTGCAGATCCCGCAGCACTGGCGGCCCGGCGCGTACGTCGCCGTGCTCACCACCGCCGACATGCTGCACCGCAGCCACATCCCGTTCACCGTCCGGGACTTCGAGGACCAGAACCGCGCCGCAGAGCTGCTGCTGGTGGTCCCCGACGTGACCTGGCAGGCGTACAACCTCTTCCCCGAGGACGGCCGCAGCGGCGCCAGCCTCTACCACGCCTGGGACGGCGGCCGACTGGTCGGCGAGCCCGAGGCGGCCGTCACCGTCTCCTTCGACCGGCCGCACGCCACCGCCGGGCTCCCGCTGCACGTCGGCCACGCCTACGACTTCATCCGCTGGGCCGAGCGCTACGGCTACGACCTCTCCTACGCCACCGCCACCGATCTGCACGCCGGACTGGTCGACGCCTCCCGGCACAAGGCGCTGATCTTCCCCGGCCACGACGAGTACTGGTCCGAGCCGATGCGCCGCGCCGTCGAACGGGCCCGGGACGGCGGCACCTCGCTGGTCTTCCTCTCCGCCAACACCATGTACTGGCGGGTCGAGCTGAGCCCCGGCCCCTCCGGCGAGCCGCACCGGATGCTGAACTGCCGCAAGCGCCAGAAGGTCGGACCGGGCAGCCCGGCCGCCGGGGTGCCGGGCGCCGCCAGCGCGCTCTGGCGCGACGCCGGCGAGCCCGAGCAGCACCTGCTCGGGCTGCAGTACTCCGGCCGGGTCGCCGCGCCCGTCCCGCTGGTCGCCCGGCACACCGCGCACTGGCTCTGGGACGGCACCGGCGTCCAGGAGGGCGAGGAGCTGCCCGGGCTGGTGGCCGGTGAGGCGGACCGCTACTACCCCAAGGTCGCGCTGCCCGAGCACACCGAGCGGGTGCTGCTCGCCCACTCCCCGTACCGGGACCCTTCGGGCCGCACCCGGCACCAGGAGACCTCGCTCTACCGGGCGCCCAGCGGCGCGTACGTCTTCGCCTCCGGCACCTTCGCCTGGTCGCCCGCGCTGAACCGCCCGGGGCTCACCGACGAACGGATCCAGCGGGCCACCGCCAACCTGCTGGACCGCCTGTGCAAGAACGGCTGAGCCTCCCCCGGCGGGGTCCGGTCCGGGGGCGGGGCGGGTGGCCATGACAGACTCGACCCCAGTGACCTCCCCTTTCGCGCCCCACGCCCGCGAACGACCCCTGAGGACTGAGACGATCTTGAGCGGATTTGTCACCAAGCCCGAGCCGGTCCAGGTACCCGGCCTGGTCCACCTGCACACCGGCAAGGTGCGCGACCTGTACCGCGCCGAGTCGGGCGACCTGGTGATGGTCGCCAGCGACCGCACCTCGGCCTACGACTGGGTGCTGCCCAACGAGATCCCGGACAAGGGCCGCATCCTCACCCAGCTCTCGCTGTGGTGGTTCGAGCGGATCGCCGACATCGTGCCCAACCACGTGATCTCCACCGAGGTCCCGGCCGGCGCCCCCGCCGACTGGAAGGGCCGCACCCTGGTCTGCCGCAGCCTGGAGATGGCGCCGGTGGAGTGCGTGGCCCGCGGCTACCTGGCCGGCTCCGGCCTGGAGGAGTACCGCGCCTCCCGCACCGTCTGCGGCATCGCCCTGCCCGAGGGCCTGGTCGACGGCTCCGAGCTGCCCGCCCCGATCTACACCCCCGCCCTCAAGGCCGAGGTCGGCGAGCACGACGAGAACGTCTCCTACGAGGAGACCGCCCGCCGGGTCGGCGCCGAGCTGGCCAACCGGCTCCGCCGGACCACCCTGGACGTCTACGCCCGGGCCCGCGACATCGCCCGCGACCGCGGCATCGTCCTGGCCGACACCAAGTTCGAGTTCGGCCTGCTGGACGGCGAGCTGGTGATCGGCGACGAGGTGCTCACCTCGGACTCCTCGCGCTTCTGGCCGGCCGACGAGTGGGAGCCCGGCCACCCCCAGCCCTCGTTCGACAAGCAGATCATCCGCGACTGGCTGACCTCCCCGGCCTCCGGCTGGGACCGCAGGAGCGAGCAGCCGCCGCCGGAGCTGCCCGCCGAGGTCGTCGAGAAGGTCCGCGCCAAGTACGTCGAGGCCTACGAGCGGCTGACCGGCCTCAGCTGGGTCTAGGCCCTGTCCGAGCCCGGACGGAACGCCCGCGGGCCCGGCGGTCAGATCCAGCCGTGCTCGCGGGCGATCCGCACCGCCGCGTGCCGGTTCTCCGCGTTCAGCTTGGCCGCCGCGGAGGACAGGTAGTTGCGCACGGTGCCCTGGGAGAGCGCGGCGCGCGCGGCGATCTCGGCGATCGAGGTGCCGTCGGCGGCCAGCTCCAGCACATCGGTCTCGCGCGGGGTCAGCGGTGTCTCCCCCGCGGCGATCGCGTCCGCCGCCAGCTCCGGGTCCACGTACCGGCCGCCGGCCCGGACGGTCCGGATGATCCCCGCCAGGTCGGCCGCCGAGACGGTCTTCGGCAGGAAGCCCCGGATGCCGACCTCCAGCGCCCGCTTCAGATAGCCGGGGCGGCCGTGGCCGGTGACGATCATGCAGCGGCAGTCCGGCAGCAGCGTGCGCAGCCGGGTGGCCACCTCGATCCCGTCCAGGCCGGGCATCTGGAGGTCCAGCACCGCGATGTCCGGCCGGTGCGCCTCGGCCATCGCCAGCGCCTCCGGGCCGGAGGCGGCCTGGGCGACCACGGCGATGTCCTCCTCCAGGGCGAGCAGCGCGGCGAGCGCGCCGCGGATGAGGTGCTCGTCGTCGGCGAGCAGGACGCGGACGGGCGTGGTGTCGGTCATCGGCGGGCCTTCCGTACGTACGGCGGGGATCAGAGCGGGACGCTGGCGAGCAGTCGGAAGACGCCGGGCCCGGCGTCCGGGACGGTCAGCTCGCCGTCGTGGGCGGCGAGCCGCTCACGCAGGCCGCGCAGGCCGGTCCCGCCGCCCTGGGAGGGCAGCGGTACGGCCGGCACCCCGTCGTTCTCCAGCTCCAGCACCGCCCGGCCGGCCTCCCGGTGGAGCCTGATCGAGCAGCGGCCCGCCTCGCTGTGCCGCAGCACGTTGGTGGTGGCCTCGCGGATCACCCAGCCGAGCACCGACTGGACGGACGCGGGCAGCTCGTCGGCGTCCTCGCCGAGGTTGATCTCGCAGGCCACGTCGGCGGAGCGGAGCACCGCGCGGGCGCCGACCGCCTCGGCGTGCAGGGCCGCCGTGCGGTAGCCGCGGATCACGTCCCGCACCTCGCGCTGGGACTCCTGGGCGATCTGCTGGACCTCGGCCATCTGCTCGGCGGCCTCCGGACGGCCGCGCCGGGCCAGCTGGACGGCCAGCTCGCTCTTGAGCGCGATGGTGGTGAGGTTGCGGCCCATCACGTCGTGCAGGTCGCGGGAGAAGCGCAGCCGCTCCTCGGCGACGGCCAGCCGGGCCTGGGCCTCGCGGGCGGCGTCCAGCTCCCAGACCACCGACTGGAGCCAGGCGAAGCTGCGGCAGCTGCAGCCGATGAAGATCATCGCCACTCCGGTGCCGACCAGCAGCCCGGTCGTGGTGCCCGGGGCGGCGCCGGCCAGCAGCATCGCGGGGGCGACGGCCAGCAGTGCGGCGGCTCCGGCGAGCGCCGCCCGGCGGGGCGGCAGCCCGACCGAGGCCGGGCCGAAGGCGGAGAAGAGCATGGTGCTGGTGATGGGGTGGGTGAACACCACCTCCTCCGTGCCCGGCGCCGAGCCGACCCGGGGGCCGAGCAGCAGCAGCACCCAGGAGCCGGCCACCGCGATGCCGCCGTTGACGGCGAGCCACCGCAGGTGGTCGGTGGGCCGGTTCAGGTAGTGGTCCAGCGAGGTGCGGTAGGCGCGCAGGGTGACCAGGGTGAGGGCGAGGCCGATCACCAGGGCGACCCGGGAGGCCGGCTCCCGGCCGACCTCCTGGTCGGAGGAGTTGATCAGCAGCGCCACCGGCAGCGGGGCGAGCGCCATCAGGTAGAGCGACCAGCGGAGGTAGAGCTCGGAGCGCTGGGGCTTGGAGGAGTCCCGCCACCTGCGCACCGGATTCACGACACCCACCTGTTCCGCCCCCCGTTTTTCCAAGATCGTGCTGCGGTCTTCCTATCAGAGGCCGGACGGCGCGCGGGCCCCCGTGTCCGGATCGGGACCGGGGGCCGGCGGGGCCGGGGCGGGGCTCAGCGGCGCGGCTCCCAGCGGAAGTACCGGACGGCGCCCCAGACCGCGAGGGCGAGCCAGACGCCCCCGGTGACCAGGTGCGGAGCGGCGGTGGCCCAGCTGCCGGCGAACCCGGTCGGGGCCTCGGAGCCGTCGGTGCCGAACCAGCCCACCCGGACCAGCTGGAAGGCCGGGGTGGTGGGCAGCAGCCGGCAGATGTCGGCGACCCGATCCGGCATGACCTCCAGCGGGACGAACAGGCCGGAGCCGAACTGGGTGAGCAGCAGGACGGGCATGGTGGTGATGCCGGCGCTCTCCACGGTCCGGGTGAAGGCGCTGGAGACGGCGGCCAGCGCCATCAGCGTCGCCACCACCAGGGCCAGGCCGACGACCAGCAGCAGCGGGTTGACCGGGGCGCTCAGGTGCAGCGCGGAGGCGCCGACGCCGCCGATCACCGCGCACATCAGCAGGGCCAGGCCGACCGAGGGGACGGCGGTGCCGGCCAGGATCTCGATGTCCCGGGCCTCGCCGGTGCGCAGCCGCTTGAGCACCAGCTCGCCGCGGCGGGCCACATAGGCGGCGGTCAGGTTGTAGTAGACGACGAAGGCCAGCACCATGCCGACCGCGCCGTTGACCATCAGCGAGTCGACGTCCAGGCCGGGGGTGGTCTCGGCCTGCTGGTCGAGGACGTTCTTCAGCCCGCCGATCAGGAGCAGCGGCAGCAGGACGGCGGTGAACAGGGCGGTCCGGTTGCGGAGCAGCAGGATCCCCTCGGCCCGGCCGAGGGCGAGCAGCCGGCGGGCGGTGGTGCTCCGCGGCCCGACGCTCTGCGGACCGGTGTGCTGAGGACCAGCGGTGGTGGTGGCGGCGGTGGTCATCGGGCGAGTCCGATCAGCTTGCGGCGGGCGGGGGGAGCGGCGGGGGTGTCGGCCGGGGGCTGGTGGGCGGCCTCGGAGGCGATGGCCAGGAAGGCCTCCTCCAGCGAGGCGCTGCGGGCGTCGAGGGCGTCGAGGGCGATCCCGTGCCGGTCGGCCCAGCCGAGCAGCTCGGTGAGGGTGGCCTGGAGCCGGGGCGTCTGGACGGTGATCCTCCGGCCGTCGACGGTCACCGTGGCGCCGGCCAGCGGCGGGAGCGAGGTGCCGTTGAAGGCGGGGAGCTCGAAGGTGATCCGGGACGGGCGCCCGGCGATCACCTCAGACACCGTGCCGGCCACGACGATCTGTCCGCCGTGCATGATCGCCAGCCGGTCGGCCAGCTCCTCGGCCTCCTCCAGGTAGTGCGTGGTGAGCAGCACCGTGGTGCCCTGGGCGCGCAGTTCGCGGACCAGCCGCCAGACGGCGGCGCGGGCCTCCGGGTCGAGGCCGGTGCTCGGCTCGTCCAGGAACAGCACCTCGGGCCGGCCGAGCAGGGCCATCGCCAGGTCGAGGCGGCGGCGCTCGCCGCCGGAGAGCTGCTTGACCCGGACGTTACGGCGGTGGCCGAGGTCGACCAGTTCCAGCGCCTCGTCCAGCGGTCGGGCGTAGCTGGTGGTGCCGGCCCAGGCGCGGCCGGTCTCGGCGACGGTGAGGTCGCCGGGGAAACCGCCCTCCTGGAGCATGATGCCGATCCGGGGCCGGACGGCGGCCCGCTCGTGGTGCGGGTCGTGCCCGAGCACCCGGACCCTGCCCTCGGTCGGGGCGGCGAGGCCCTCGATCAGCTCCATGGTGGAGGTCTTGCCGGCCCCGTTGGTGCCCAGCAGGGCGAACAGCTCGCCGCGGCCGACGGTCAGGTCGACGCCGCGGACGGCGTGGTAGCGACCGCTGCCGGTGCCGTAGTGGCGGTGCAGGTCGGTGACCTCGATCACGTGGTCGCCGGCGGGGTGGGGCTGGCTCGTTTCCATGCCTCAAGCCTTCCGCCGCCCGGGCCCCGCGGGCAGTGCGCGGTCTCATCGGAACGCGGTGCGGATCCACGGGTCGGCGATGACAAATGTCATGGGTACGGCCCGGAATCGCTCGGCTACCGGTCGGCCGGAATACCGGAGCGGGAAACGCCGAAGGGCCCTCTCGACCGAGAGGACCCTTCGTACTGGAGCGGACGACGAGATTCGAACTCGCGACCCTCACCTTGGCAAGGTGATGCTCTACCAACTGAGCCACGTCCGCAGGATGGAACTATTGAGTTGTGCTGTGCTCGCACACTGCGAGCGGACGACGAGATTCGAACTCGCGACCCTCACCTTGGCAAGGTGATGCTCTACCAACTGAGCCACGTCCGCCTGGTGCCTTGTGGGGCACCCGCCGCCTCTTCGGATCTCTCCGTTGCGGCGACGAGGAATACTCTACAGCATCCGAAGGGGTGGTCGCCCCACCCTTCTGCTGCGGGCGGGACGACCGGGGCCGGGGCGGTCAGTTCGCCTCGGCGAAGGCCTCGTAGACGTGCTTCGGGATACGGCCGCGGGCGGGCAGCTCCATGCCGCGGGACTGGGCCCAGGCGCGCACGGCGGCCGGGTCCGGGGTCAGGGCGGTCCGGCGGAAGGACTTTCCGGTACGGCTCTGGCGGCGGCCGGCCGCGACGAACGGGGCGAGGGCCTCCCGCAGCTTTTCCGCGTTGTCCACGGACAAATCGATCTCGTACGACTTCCCGTCGACGCCGAAGTGGACGGTTTCTGCGGCGGCGCCGCCGTCCAGGTCGTCGGAGAGCGTGACAACTACACGCTGAGCCATGGGTGTCAATCCTCTCGGGCAATTCGACCGCAGGGCGCGGGTGCGCTCCGGGGCCTGATGTGCACCCTTCGCGCAAGCGCATACGGGCAGGCCGGATGGCCGTGCCGGATACGCAGCACTTGTCGCGGCAGGTGGCCCTATTCTGCACCCGAAGCGGGGAGAAATCGAAGAGTCCGGCTTTCTTTTCCGGATATTCACGTGTCTTCGCCGGGTGCCGGATACCGGTGCACTCGGCTGGCCGATCTGTCCGGAGTGCCGGTATTCGGGTGCTCTTCGGTGGTTCTCGTGGGGGTCCAGGAATCCGGTGAAAAGGGGCACCGGGCGGGGGGCGGCCGCCGCCCGGAGGCCTTGCGGCGTAAGGGGCGTGGGTCTACGCGCGTCACCATCCCCGGCCAGCAATCCCGCCCGAAACCCCCGGTAGTCTGGAGTTCCCCCGCCTCACGAAGACACCACCGGGAGTGCCAGTGGCACGCGTCGTAGTCGACGTCATGCTCAAGCCGGAGATCCTCGACCCCCAGGGACAGGCGGTGCAGCGCGCACTGCCCCGTCTCGGATTCACCGGGATCGCCGACGTCCGCCAGGGCAAGCGTTTCGAGCTGGAGCTGGAGGGCCCGGTCGACGACGCCGCGCTCGCCCGTATCCGCGAAGCCGCCGAGACCTTTCTCGCCAACACCGTGATCGAGGACTTCACCGTCCGCGTCGAGGAGGAGGGCAAGTGACCACCCGCGTCGGCGTCGTCACTTTCCCCGGCTCCCTCGACGACCGCGACGCCCGTCGCGCGGTCCGCCTCGCCGGCGCGGAGCCGGTCGAGCTCTGGCACCGTGACAAGGATCTCCACCAGGTCGACGCGGTCGTCCTGCCGGGCGGATTCAGTTACGGCGACTATCTGCGCTGCGGCGCGATCTCCCGGTTCTCGCCGGTGATGGAGACCGTCATCGAGCAGGCCCGCCAGGGAATGCCGGTTCTCGGTATCTGCAACGGCTTCCAGGTGCTGTGCGAATCGCACCTGCTGCCCGGGGCGCTCACCCGCAACGACTCGCTGCACTTCGTCTGCCGCGACCAGAAGCTGCGGATCGAGAACAACGGCACCGCCTGGACCCGGGATTACGCCCCCGGGCAGGAAATCGTGGTCCCGTTGAAGAACGGTGAGGGCCGCTTCGTCGCGGACGCGCGCGTCCTGGACGAGCTGGAGGCCGAGGGCCGGGTGGTCGCCCGGTACCTGGACGTCAACCCCAACGGTTCGTACCGTGACATCGCCGGCGTCACCAACGCCGCCGGCAATGTCGTCGGTCTGATGCCGCACCCCGAGCACGCCGTGGAGCCGCTCACCGGTCCCACCACCGAGGGCCTGGGCTTCTTCACTTCCGTCCTGAAGCAGCTGGTGAACGCCTGATGAGCCTCGACACCGTCAAGAACGCCGAGCAGACCCCGGACGCCGCCCAGCCCTGGGCCGAACTCGGCCTCAAGGAGGACGAGTACGCGCGGATCCGGGAGATTCTCGGCCGCCGCCCGACCGGCGCGGAACTCGCCATGTACTCGGTCATGTGGTCCGAGCACTGTTCGTACAAGAGCTCCAAGGTCCACCTGAAGCAGTTCGGCGAGAAGAAGCCCGAGACGGACGCGATGCTCGTCGGCATCGGCGAGAACGCCGGTGTGGTCGACGTCGGCCAGGGCTACGCGGTCACCTTCAAGGTCGAGTCGCACAACCACCCGTCGTACATCGAGCCCTACCAGGGCGCGGCCACCGGCATCGGCGGCATCGTCCGCGACATCCTGGCGATGGGCGCCCGCCCGGTCGCCGTGATGGACCCGCTGCGGTTCGGCGCGGCCGACCACCCGGACACCCGGCGCGTGCTGCCCGGGATCGTCGCGGGCATCGGCGGCTACGGCAACTGCCTGGGCCTGCCGAACATCGGCGGCGAGGTCGTCTTCGACTCCTGCTACCAGGGCAACCCGCTGGTCAACGCGCTGTGCGTGGGCGTCATGAAGCACGAGGACATCCACCTCGCGCAGGCCTCCGGCGCCGGCAACAAGGTCATCCTGTACGGCGCCCGCACCGGTGGCGACGGCATCGGCGGCGTCTCGGTGCTCGCCTCCGAGACCTTCGACGACACCAAGCCGACCAAGCGCCCGGCGGTCCAGGTCGGCGACCCGTTCCAGGAGAAGCTCCTCATCGAGTGCACCCTGGAGATCTTCCGCGAGAAGCTCGTCAAGGGCATCCAGGACCTCGGCGGCGCCGGGCTCTCCTGCGCCACCTCCGAGCTGGCCTCGGCCGGCTCCGGCGGCATGCGGATCGACCTCGACACCGTGCACCTGCGCGACCACACGCTCTCGCCGGAGGAGATCCTCATGAGCGAGTCGCAGGAGCGCATGTGCGCCATCGTCGAGCCCGAGAAGGTCGCCCGCTTCCTGGAGATCTGCGAGAAGTGGGACGTCATCGCCAACGTGATCGGTGAGGTCACCGACGGCGAGCGCCTGGAGATCTTCTGGCACGGCGAGCTCGTGGTGGACGTGCCGCCGCGCACCGTCGCCCACGAGGGCCCGACCTACCAGCGCCCGTACGCCCGCCCGAGCTGGCAGGACGCGCTGCAGGCCGACGCCCCGACCGGCGAGCGGCTGGCCCGCCCGGCCACCGGCGAGGGCCTCAAGGCCGACCTGCTGAAGCTCGCCTCGCACCCGAACCAGGCCTCCAAGTCCTGGATCACCGACCAGTACGACCGCTACGTGCTCGGCAACACCGTGCTGTCGGTCGGCGAGGACTCGGGCATGATCCGGATCGACGAGGAGACCAACCTCGGCGTCTCGGTCGCCACCGACGGCAACGGCCGCTACACCAAGCTGGACCCGTACACCGGTGCCCAGCTGGCCCTCGCCGAGGCGTACCGCAACGTCGCGGCCGGCGGTGCCAAGCCGCTCGCCGTCTCGGACTGCCTCAACTTCGGCTCCCCCGAGGACCCGGACGTGATGTGGCAGTTCGCCGAGGCCACCCGCGGTCTGGCCGACGCCTGCCTGACCCTCGGCACCCCGGTGACCGGCGGCAACGTCTCGCTGTACAACCAGACCGGCGAGGTCGCCATCCACCCGACCCCGGTGGTCGCGGTGCTCGGCGTCATCGACGACGTCACCCGCCGCACCCCGGTGGCCTTCGCCGAGGAGGGGCAGCTGCTCTACCTGCTCGGCGACACCGAGGACGAGCTGGGCGGCTCGGCCTGGTCGCAGGCGGTCCACGAGCACCTGGGCGGCCTGCCGCCCAAGGTCGACCTGGAGCGTGAGCGCCTGCTCGGCGACATCCTGATCGCCGGCTCGCGCGACGGCATGATCGACGCCGCGCACGACCTCTCCGACGGCGGCCTGGGCCAGGCCCTGGTGGAGAGCTGCCTCAAGGGCGGCCACGGTGCCCGGATCGTCGTGCCCGAGGGCATGGACCCGTTCGTGTTCCTGTTCTCCGAGTCGGCCGGCCGCGCCGTCGTGGCGGTGCCGCGCAGCGAGGAGCTCCGGTTCAACGACATGTGCACCGCGCGGGGCCTGCCGGCCACCCGGATCGGTGTGGTCGACGGCGACACCCTGGACGTCCAGGGCCAGTTCACCGTCTCGCTCGCGGAGCTGAAGGACGCCCACACCGGCGTCATCGAGGCCCTGCTGGCCTGATCGGCGATGCTCCCCGAGGGGCGGACGGTTCCAACCGGAACGTCCGCCCCTCGGCGTATGTTGGGCCCCATGCCTCCCAAGTCCCGTACCTACCAGCCCGCGAAGGTGCGCGCCGCGCTCGCCGGGCAGATCGACGCGCTGAGCGATGCCGTGCGGCTGCTCTGCGCCCGGCCGGACGCCGAGGAGCTGCTCGACCGGCCGACCCGGCTGGGGGAGTGGCGGGTGCGCGAGCTGATCGCGCACCTCGCCGTCCAGATCGACTGGGTGCCGGCGCACATCGATGACCCGCTGGAGGGCCGGCCTCCGCTGGACCTGCTGCGGTGGGTCGCGCGGGTCGGGACCGTCGCCCCGCTGCTCGACGAGCAGGCCAGGGAGAAGGCGGCCGGCGAGTTCGGCGGCGATCCGGCCGCGGTGGCGGCGGCCTTCCGGGAGGCCGTGGCGAGGCTGGCCCTCGTCCTGGCCCGGGCCGACCACACGGACCCGGCCAGGCGGTTCGAGATCCGGCTCGGCTCGATGCTGCTCACCGACATGTGGGTGACCCGGCTGGTGGAGACGGTCGTGCACGCCGACGACCTGGCCGACGCGCTCGGCCTCGCGGACTTCCCGCACGACCGGCAGGCGGTCGCCGCCGTCACCCGGCTGCTCGCCGACGCCTTCGCCGAGCAGGCGCCCGGCGGCGCGGTCGAGCTGCGGGTGCCGCCGTACGCGGTGGTGCAGGCCGTCGAGGGGCCCCGGCACACCCGGGGCACCCCGCCGAACGTGGTCGAGACCGACCCGTTGACCTGGATCCGGCTGGCCACCGGCCGCACCGACTGGGCGGCCGCGGTCGACGCCGCCGCGCTGTCGGCCAGTGGCGAGCGCAGCGATCTGCGGGCGTACCTGCCGGTGCTGGGCTGAGCCCCCGGGGGTGCTTCAGGGGCTCGGGGCCGGCTCAGGGGACGGCGGGGCCGCTCAGGTAGGTGCCCTCGGCGCTGTACGGCCAGGCGTTGGACTTGCAGCCCTTGAGGCCGTAGATCTGCTGCATCATCGCGGGCGCCGGCTTGCCGGGGCCCGGGCAGGTCTCGTGGCCGTGGCCGATCCGGTGGCCGACCTCGTGGTTGATCACCAGGGCCCGGTACTCGTCGATCGGGCCGTCGAACTGGGGTGAACCGGAGGTCCAGCGCTTGACGTTGACCAGGACCTGGTTGCCGACGTTGCAGTTCACCTCGCCGCGGGTGTCCAGTCCGGCGGCGCCGCAGATCCGGTCCACGGTGGCGGCGGAGGCGATCTTCACGGTGAAGTCGTAGGTGCCGCCGGAGACCAGCTGGAAGCCGTTCCTACGGTCGTTGGTCCAGCCGCGCTTGTCGGCGAGGATGCCCTGGATCTGGGCGGCGGAGGCCGCCGGGTCGACGCCGATGCCGTCCTCGACCTCGACCCGGTAGCGGCGGACGGTGCCCCGGCCGACCGGGTCGGCGGAGCCCTGGGCGACGGTGAAGGCGCCGGTGCCCTTGGCGGGCGGGCTCTCCGGCGCGCCCGGCGCGGGCTCGGCCGGCTGCGGCGCGGCCGGTGGCGGGGTGGCCGTCGGGGGCTGGGCCGGGGGCGGTGTCGCCGGGGCGGCGGTGGTCGCGGGAGCGGGAGCAGCGGGAGCAGCGGGAGAGGCGGGGGCGGGTGCACCGTCCGGCGGGGCGACCCGGGCCTGCGTGGTCCGTTCGCCGCCGGGCAGCGCGTCCGGGCGGTTCAGGACGACCAGGGTGCCGCCGAGGATCACCACGGCGGCGACCAGGGCGGTGAGCATGCCGCGATCCGGCCGGCGGCGGCGCGGGCGCCGGCGGCGGTGGCGGGCCGCCCGGCCGCCG
>NZ_JBHSOF010000033.1:0-96975 GCF_042656005.1 Kitasatospora misakiensis
ACTCCCGGACCGGTCACACCATACGAATCAGCGACCCGCGAAGTACGGGTCTAGACGGAGGGCCCGGGTCAGTCACCAGCCGGTGGCTGTCCCGGGCCCTCCGTCTGCGAGTAGGCCAGTCCTTGAGCACGGCCGGGGCCAGCACACTTCAGTACTGGCCCCGACGGGCTTGGTACCGCCCTGGCCTGGTCATGTGCCGTGGGGGAATGAAGTGGCAGTCCCGGGCCAGGACGGAGCTACCTGCGAGAGAACGACCAGCCAACGCGACGGTGGCGGCCCGGCCGCCTGCTGGCGAGGTGTTCCTCACCACGCGTGGCGGCTGAGACGGGGCCCGCTGGTTCATCGTTGAGGAGGATCGAGCGCCACACCCGGTCCTGGAGTTCACGGATACAGGGCCCACAGCCGTACATCGCCGCCTGGGCGCCGGCAACGGTGGCTGGGCCGATCCAGAGGACTCGGGTCCACTGCTGGCCGCAGTACAGCCAGCAGAATCCGTCGACCCAGCGGTTGCCGTCGTCGGTCGACGGCGGGTCGGGCAACCCTCCGCGGGCGAACTCGGTGATGCCGGGGATCACCATGTGCGGCACCGCCAGCTCGGTCAGCACAACGTCACCTCCGGTGTGGCTCGCCGCCAGGCGGGCTGCTGGGAAGGTGACCTGCCTCCGTGACGCCGGGCGCGACCGCGTCGGGGGGCCGCAGCCCGTCGGCCGGTGTCCACTCGTGCTCCAGGATCGAGTAGGTGATCGAGTCGCGCCATGCGCCATGGACGAAGACGTGGTCGCGGATGCGGCCGTCCTCGGTCATGCCGGCACGGAGGAGCGTCCGCGCGGACGCCTCGTTGAGCGGTGAGCGAGCGGCCCAGATGCGGTGCAGGCCGAGGACGTTGAAGCCGAGCTCACACAGGAGGTGCACGGTCTCGGTGCCGAGTCCCTTGCCCCACTCCGCCCGGTGGAGAGCGAAGCCGATGGTGGCGGCCTGTTGGGGTTCGGTGGCCAGGCGGGCGTACCCGATCAGCCGGTGGTCGCCGAGGTGGGTGACGGCGAGGCCGTACTCGGTCCTCGGGCTGTCCTTCGCCGAGTTCATCGAGCGGTCGATGATCGCCTGGACCTGTTCGCGGGTGCGCGGCTCGAAGCTGAGGTGCCGGGTGGCCTCGGGGTCGCCGTAGACGGCCAGGAGGGCGTCGGTGTCCTCGTGTTCGATCTCGCGCAGTGCCAGGCGGGGGCTGGCCAGGTGGACTGGGGTCATGGCTGCGGAGCCTACCTGCGCGGTCACCGGATGAGGACCGATGTCGGGGTAGCGGTGAACGCCTCGATCTCCTCACGCAGATCGGCCGCCGCCCCGCCGACTCGTCGGCTGCCGGACGGCAGGGCCGCGTAGACGCGCTGGGCACTGCTGGTGATGCCGAAATTCCGCTGCTCGATGGGCAGGTCGAGCACGGGCCGGACGGCCTCGGCCGCGCCGTCGATCTCTCCTCGGGCGAGGCGGGCGAGTGCGAGGTCAGTCTGGGCCCCGGCCTCGTCGCCGAAGGCCCACTCGTCCTCGGTGGCAGTGCGGTAGGCGGCGACGGCGGCCTCCGCCTGGCTCTCGCCGAGCGCGGGATCCTCGCCGAGGTGCACGGTGGCCTCGGCAACGTAGTAGAGCTGGCGGGGCACCGGGAAGGTCATGATGCCGCCGAAACCATCCAGGTCGTCCGGCTGGGCCATGGCGCGGGTGTCCTCGGCGCGCTGGATGGCGGCGCGGGTCGCCTCGCCATCGCCGAGCAGGGCGTGGGCACGGGCGGAGAGACAGGCAAGCCAGACGCTCGTGGTGCCTCGGACGTTGCCAGCGGCAGCCTGTCCGAGGTCGGCGTAGTCGGCGGCCTCGGCCGGGCGACCCGCCCAGTAGGAGATGAGCGACTGGAGTGACCGCACCCAGGCGCGCATGGCGTGGTGGTCGGCGTTGTCCGCGCAGACGAAGGCGGTGCGGGCCTGCATCATGGCGGCGCCCGGGTTGCCCAGGTCGTGGCTGGCCTTGGCGAGCATGCCGGAGGTGATGCCGGCGAGCAGGTACAGCTCGCGGGCCTGCAGGGGCTTGACGCGGCCGTGCTCCAGCAGGCGGAAGATCAGGTCCTGAACCTCGACGAGGTCGCCGAGTAGGGTCGGCAGGGCGAGTTTGGGATACGCGACGGTGAGTCGCCGTACCTCGTCCTGGATCTGGCCCAGGGTCTCCGGGCCGACACTGCTTCCTTCCGCCATCGCGGTGAAGCGAAGCGCACGACGAGCCGCCATCGCGACCTGCCTTTCCAATTCCGTGGTGCCCGCGTCGAGGCGGGTCTCGCTGCTGAACGGGCCACCCGCAGGCAGTACCTGCGCCTGCTCGGGTGGGAGGAGGACAGGGACCGGCCGTGGCGGCGGAACGACGACGAGCGGGGACGCCACACGGACGTCGGGCCGTGCGGGTGCGGGTCCGAGCAGTTGGTCGACGCTGACGCCGAACATGGCTTCCAGGACCCGGCACTGGTCCGGGTAGGGACGGGTCTTCACGGCACCGCCGTACCAGCGCTCGAACTGCCGCTTGGATACCGACAGCCCAGTCAGGCGCGGGTCGGTCTCAGCCTCGGCGAGCCGGGTCGCGGCACCTTCGAACCGGATCCTGAAGGTCTCGTAGACCTGCCAGTGCCGCTCCAGCGTCAAGACCCGTAAGAGCGTGGGAGTTTCAGCCACCGCAGATCCTCTCCGGTCCCTGTTCGTCTGATTCGACGATAGCCACGAGCGTTCGGCAGGAAACCCCTTCGGCGGCCTTGCGGCCCAGATGACGGCAGCCATGACGGCAGTCATGACGCACGGCATCGTCGACCGCTCCTCAGTGCCGGAGATGACGGCGCGTTCGTGACGGCGGCCACGTCGTATCGGTGCCGCAGGCTCCAAGGCCATGCTGAACGGCACTTCGCTTTCCGTGAATCTCCGACAGCGAAGCGTGAGATCGGTAGCTGCGAACGGCAGCACCGTCCGAACCACCCCATCCAGCACTACGTGCACACCGGCTCCGCTCGGGGCCGGCAACGGGAGGGAACCGATGGACAGCACCTTGACCGGTCTGGCCGGGCAGATCGCCCAGCTGGACACCGTGGACTCCGCCCAGTTGGAGCGGATGCGCCACGAGGCCCTGACCGCCCAGGCGCCCTGGAAGGCGGAGTACGGCGCCTACCAGTCCGGCGGCTGGTGGACCACCTCGCTGATGAACGCCTCCGGCGACGCGGCCGACGTGACGATCGGCGACTGCACCGCCCGCCCGACCGGCCTGCTCGGACGGATGCCGGCCACCGCCGCGTTCCTGGCCGACCTCGGCCTCAACTTCATGTGGGTGCGGCTCGCCCGGCTGGAGGGCAACGCCTTCCTCTGGGAGCACCGCGACTACGACGAGCTCGACCAGGTCGAGCGGCACCGGCTGCACATCCCGCTCCACACCAACAGCTCTGCCTTCCTGGTCACCGGCGGCACCAAGGTGCACATGGCCGGCGGCCGGATCTGGCGGCTCACCCCGACCTACGCACACGGGGTGTGCAACCTGCTCGGCCCGGACCGGATCCACCTGATCGCCGACGTGTACGCCGACGACGCCTACCGGCGGCTGGCCCGCCGCCCCGCGCTCCACCCGGCTGTCGCGGAGCCGCTGCCCGCCGCCGACCAGACGGTCCTGGCCGAACGGCTGGAGACCGCCCGCAACATGGCCACCCTGGGCTACACCGAGGCGGCCGAGCGGATGCTGCTGCGGCTCTTCTACACCTACGCCCTGCCCGAGGGCACGGCCTACGACCTGATCGCCGAACTGCACACCTCTCTCGGCGACTTGGAGGCCGCAACGCGCTGGACGACGGCCAAGCACCGCCTGCTCGCCCTCACGGCCTGACCGCCCCAGGAGCCCGCACCCGCGATTCCCATACTCCGAAGGGAGAAGCGCATGCCCACCCTGCAACTGGCAGAGATCACCCACGCCAACCGGCCTGCCCAGCTGCCGCTGCTGTCCAAGCTCGCGGACATCCTGGCCACCTCCCCGGCCGTCACCCACCTGATGGTCCGCGGGTCACTGGCCCACGGCACCGCCGACCGCCTCTCCGACGTCGACTTCGTCGTCGGCGTGCACGACGCCCAGCTGCCCGCCTTCGTCGAGACCTTGGACGGCCTGATGTCCATCGAGGCTGGCGCCCTGCTGCCCGGCTGGCGCGACACGATCGTCGCCGACCTCGGCGGCGTCGGGATGGTCTTCCTCGTCCCCGACGACGGGCGGCTCCAACAGATCGACCTCTACCTCGCGCCCGCCTCCCGCATCCCGCGCCTGCGGGAGACGGTCAGCACCGCTGTCATCCTCGACCGGAAGCCCACGCCGGCGGCCACGCCGGACATCGCGGTGGCCGAGAGCTTCGCCGCCGCCTTCCTCGCCCAGCCGCGCACGTGCACCGAGTTGCTGATCGAGCACCTGGTCCTGGCCGTGCTCCTGCACAAGCGGATCAAGCGCGGCCAGCGGTTCGTCGCGTACTCGGAGTGGCACCGGCTGCACACCGCGACGAAGGACCTCATCAAGACCGCCCTCGCGCCGGCCTCGCAGTTCTGGGGCTGGTACCAGCTGCGCGAGGAGATCGCCGTCACCCCGATCGGCCGAGCCTGCCTGGGCGACCTGGACGCGGCGGTCAGCGGCCCCGCGATCCCGGAGGCGACCGACGTCAACGCGGCGATCGAGCGGGTGCTCGCCCTGGTGGAGCGGGCCTGCCCGCAGGCGCTCGACGGCCTGCACGACGCCGTCACCGCCTACCGCACCTATCAGGAGCTGGTGTGAACGCACTCCACCTCGCGGGCCCGGCCGTCAGCCGGGCCCGCGAGAGCCTGACCGCCGTCTTCTTCGGCGGCGTCGTCCCCGCCTCCGCCGAAGAGGAGATCCTGGCGGAGGAGATCGGCCGGAGCCTGGCCCGGGCCGGATACGAGCTGCTGCACGGCGGCTACAACGGCCTGATGGAGGCCGCCGCGCGCGGAGCCGCCTCCCAGGGCGTCACAGTCACCGCGGTCACCCTGGTCGGGAAGCACGACGAGTGGGGCGCGTTCAACCCGCACGCCACCATGTCCGTCCACCTGCCCGACCTCGGCGCCCGGCTCAACCACTACTTGGACCACGCCGACGTGATCGTCGCCATGGGCGGCGGCGTTGGCACCCTCCACGAGCTGACCGCCGCGCTCTACTACGCGACCACCATCCGCCCCGTGCCGGTCTGCGTCGCCGGCCCGGCCGCCCTTCGCCTCCTCGCCTTCCTGCACGAGGAGAAGTGGCTCTTCGAGACACCCACCCGGCCCCTCGGTTTCCTGCGCGCCGCCGCGACCGCCGAGGACTTCCGCACCCATCTGGCAACGCTCGACAGCAGCACGATCGGAGGAGCATGACCACCAGCCCGACGCTGGCCGGCCTCGCCGCCCGCCTCGCCGAGACCGCCTGCGTGAACGCCCCGTTCAAGCTCGCCGACGGCACTCAGCTGAGCGCCTACTTTGACGAGTACCGCCTCGCCGCCGACCCCGAGCTGCTGCGAGACACCGCCAGCGCGATGACCCCCCTCATCCCCGACGACGCCCAGGCGCTGGCCGGCATCGAGCTGGGTGGCGTCCCGCTCGTCGTCGCCCTGTCGGCCGCCACCGGCCTGCCCGCCGTCTTCCTGCGCCGCCGACCGAAGGGCTACGGTTCCCGCCGCCAGATCGAGGGCGCCGACATCACTGGCCGACGCACAGTCCTGGTCGACGACGTCGTCCGCTCCGGCGGCCAACTGCTCACCATGGCCCGTACGTTGCGGATGGCCGGGGTGCCGGTCACCGATGCCGCCTGTGTCCTGGAGCGCCCGCTCGGCGGTCGCATGCTGCTGGCCGAGCACCGCGTCGCCCTCCACTCCCTGCTCACGGAAGCCGACCTGCCCGCCCAGGGGACCGGTGATGCCGCGTGAAGCGGGCCGTCCTTTTCGACCTCGACGGCGTCCTCGTCGACAGCCGAGCCGCCCAACTCACCACGCTGGCCGGGTACGCGACCTCGGCGCTCGACCGGCGGATCACCGTCGCCGACCTACCGTCCGACGCGGCCACCACACCGCGCGAGCAGGTGCTGGCGAACCTCGGCCTGCACGGAGCAATCAACGAGGACGGCTGGGACGCGGCCACCGCCACCGCCAGCCTCCACGCCGAGGTCTTCCCGTTCGTCACCGATACCCTCACCGGGCTCCGGGCCGCAGACGTCGCCACGGGAATCGTGACTCTGCGAAGCCGCCGCAGGGTCAACTGGCTCCTCCCGCCTAACGTTCTCGCCCTGATCGACACCGTCGTCTGCTACGAGGACGCCACGCCCAAGCCAGCCCCTGACGGCGTGCTACTCGCCCTGGACCAGCTCGGCGTTGCGCCGAACAGCGCCGCGTTCGTCGGCGACATGGACGTCGACATCCACGCCGCCCGCGCAGCCGGTGTCAAGGCCGTCGGCGCAGGTTGGGGCTTCGCCGGGCCCGAGGCACTCACGGCAGCGGGTGCCGACCTGGTTCTGCCGCACACCACAGAGCTCGCCGACGTACTGCTCCTTCTGGTGGGCGCCGAGCAATCATCCGAGTTCGCCAAGCGATCTTGACGCCGGACCCGCTACTCTGGGTGGTGCAGCCCGTACAGGATCAACGGGTCCACTTCGGGCTGCACCACCTCAGAGCATCGGATCTGGAGTCATGGTCTACACCGTGGGGGCGCGAGCTATCTGCGCCGAGCTGGAGAACTGAGAACCACTCAGTCCTCGTTCTCGGCCCGGCTCGGCGTGTGAACACCCCCCACCTCTCCCACGACTCTTCCGTGAGGGCCATACCGCCATGCGCTCGACGCAGATCCGCTCCACCTTCCTGGACTTCTTCACCTCCCGCGGCCACCGCCAGGTCCCGTCCAGCCCGCTGATTCCCTCCGACCCGACCCTGCTGCTGGCCAACGCCGGCATGAACCAGTTCAAGCCCTACTTCCTGGGCGAGGTCACCCCGGAGTACCGCCGCGCCACCACCATCCAGAAGTGCGCGCGCACCTCCGACATCGACAACGTCGGCCGCACCAACCGGCACGCCACGTTCTTCGAGATGATGGGCAACTTCTCCTTCGGCGACTACTTCAAGGCCGACGCCATCGCCTTCGCCTGGGAACTCCTCACCGAGGGCTACCAGTTGGAGAAGGACCGGCTCTGGATCACCGTCTACGAGGACGACGACGAAGCCGAGCAGCTCTGGCGCAAGATCGGCGTTCCCACCGACCGGATCCAGCGCCTCGGCATGGAGGACAACTACTGGTCCATGGGCGTCCCCGGACCGTGCGGGCCCTGCTCCGAGGTCAACTACGACCGCGGGCCGGCCTTCGGCCGCGAGGGCGGCCCCGCCGTCGACGGCGAGCGCTACATGGAGATCTGGAACCTCGTCTTCATGCAGTACCAGCGCGGCGAGGGTGACAAGAAGGGCGACTTCCCGATCCTCGGCGAACTCGCTCAGCAGAGCATCGACACCGGCCTCGGCCTCGACCGCCTCGCCGCGATCCTCCAAGGCGTCGAGAACGTCTGCGGCACCGACCTGCTCCTACCCACCCTCAAGACCGTCCAGGAACTCGCCGGCCGCGACTACCCCGGCAGCGGTGAGCAGAAAGTCTCCTTCCAGGTCGTCACCGAGCACGCCCGCTCAATCGCTTTCCTCATCGCCGACGGCGTCCTGCCCGCGAAGGACGGTCGCGGCTACGTCCTACGCCGCCTGATGCGCCGCGCGATCCGCCACGCCCGCCTGCTCGGCATCGACGGCCCGGTCCTCCAGGCCGCCACGGCGAGCGTCGTCGGCAACCTCGGCGACGTCTGGCCCGAGCTGACCGCCCAGTCCGCGCTGATCGAGCAGGTCGTCACCGCCGAGGAGGAGTCTTTCACCCGCGCCCTCACCCAGGGCACCCGGCTGCTGGACGCCGCCATCACCCACACCCGCACCACCGGCTCCACCTCCCTCGCCGGAGACACCGCCTTCGAACTGCACGACACCTACGGCTTCCCCGTCGAGCTGACCATCGAGGCCGCCCGCGACGCCGGGCTGACCGTCGACGAGGACCGCTTCGCCAGCCTGCTCACCGAACAGCAGCAGCGAGCCAAGGCCGGCGGCAAGGCCAAGACCTCCGAGGCCCTGCGCCGCCAGGACGCCTACCGCGAGCTGTCCGCCCGCCACGGCCGCACCGACTTCGTCGGCTACGACCGACTCACCATCGAGGCCACCGTCCTCGGCCTGATCTCCGACGGTGCCGTCGTGGCCGGAGCCGACCAGGGCAGCACCGTCGAACTGGTCCTCGACCGGAGCCCCTTCTACGCCGAGTCCGGCGGCCAGGTCGGCGACACCGGCACCATCCACACCGCCGACGGCGCCGTCCTCAAGGTGCTCGACACCAAGCTCGGCCTGGAGGGCTTCCACGTCCACACCGTCCGCGTCCTCGAAGGCGAGATCCGCAGCGGCCAGCTCGCCGAGGCCGTCGTCGACGGCGGACGCCGGGACGCCGTCGCCCGCTCCCACTCCGCCACCCACGTGCTCCACGCCATGCTCCGCCGCACCCTCGGCAACCACGCCCGCCAGCACGGCTCCCTCGTCGACGCCGGACGGCTCCGCTTCGACTTCGCCCACTTCTCCGCCGTCGACCCCACCCAGCTCGCCGCCATCGAGGCCCTGGTCAACGACCACCTCCTCGACGACCCCGAGGTCCGCATCTGGCACGCCACCCGCGCCGACGCGGAGGCCGCAGGTGCGACGGCCCTGTTCGGCGAGAAGTACGGCGACCACGTCCGCATCGTCGACATCGGCGACTTCTCCCGCGAACTGTGCGGCGGCACCCACGTCGGCCACGGTTCCAACGCCGGCCCCGTCCGCATCCTCGGCGAAGCCTCCATCGGCTCCAACCTCCGCCGCATCGAAGCCCTCACCGGCCGCGACGCCCTGAACTACTACGACACCGAACGCCGCCTCCTCGAAGAAGTCTCCACCCTCCTCGGCACCCGTCCCAAGGACGCCCCCGAAGCCTTGCGCAAGCGCCTCGACGCCCTCACCACCGCCCAGCAGGAACTCAGCCGCCTCAAGGACGCCGAGCTGCGCGACCAGGCTCAGCGGCTCGCCGCGTCCGCCCGCGCTGTCACCAGCGGCCGAGTCATCGCCGAGAGGCTGACTGGCCTCGGCCCCGAGGACCTCCGCCACCTGGCCGTCGAGACCACGGCCCTCCTCGACGCCGACCGCGCCGTCGTCGTCCTCGGCAGCGAGCACCAGGGCAAGGCCCTGCTCGCCGCCGGGATCACCCGCGCCCTCCACGAGGCCGGCACCCAGGCCAGCCAGATCCTCTCCCCCGCAGCCCGCGCTGTCGGCGGCGGAGCTGGCGGCAAGGGAGCCGTCGCCAGCGCTGGCGGACGCCGCATCGAGGCCCTCGACGAGGCCCTCGCCATCGCCGCCCAGGAAGCCGCAAAGCTCCTCGACCGGTAGCACGGAGCTGCCCCGCACCGCGCTCTGTGGGCGTGTCCCCAATTTGGGGACACGCCCACAGGGCTCTTCCTATGGCGGTCAGCCTGTAGGCAGGGCTTTCAGGAGAACGACGCTCCTGTAGTTGGTCACATCCCACCGCCAGGTGCCGATCGGCACGTACCCCCGTCGGCGGTACCAGCCGACCAGCTCGACCGCCTCGTCCGACGTGTCGATGACCACCTCGGTCGCCCCGAGAACAGTGATCCGCTCCTCCGCCAGGGTCAGCAACCGTTGCCCAAGCCCCGTCCCCCGGTACGCGGGGTCCACCGCCAGCTGCCAGAACGAACCCGCGCCCGTCGGGGCCGGGTAGCTCTCCGGCGCCTCGTACGGAGCCGCTACCGTCACGGTGCCCACCAGCTCACTCCCGGCCAGAGCTATCCAGCACTCACCCTTTCCCAGGCGGTTGGCCGTGTCCTGGACGGACTGGTACGAGGCAAAGAAGACTCGCCCAGCGACGACGTGATCGGAGTAAGCGCGGTGAAGCAGGCGCGTCAGTGCCTCGACGGAGTCACCCTGGATGAAGCGCCGCACCACGACCGGTTCGCCGGGGCGTGGCGACATCGACCTTCGAGCCGATCGCCTGGTCACGTGATCAAGTTTCCGGTGATCCGCGACCTGCCGCCCGCTGAACCGTGATCGCTGTTCCCGATCAGGCCCCTCGACCAGGCAGAACACGATCGTCCGTGGTTGCAGTTCTGGTTGCATTCACCCCCGTCCGGCACCGTTCAGAGCCCAGTCAGCGAGCTGTTCCGCCGCAGGTCAGGACGCATATGGACAGCCCCGGACAGCCGGACGAACATTTGGAAAGCGTGTTGGGGGCAACCTCACGAGTTCGAATCTCCCCCGCCTTCACGAAGGCCCGGACCGTGTCACACGGTCCGGGCCTTCGTCGCACCCACCCCGCGTTGGTACGTCATCCTTGTGCTCCCGGCTGGTTCCGGCAGGCCATGGATGTCTTCCTATGCGGTGAGGTGCCCCATCAGTAAGAAGAGCGGATCGGCACTGGCCGCATGGCTGCGTGGTCTGGACGCAGCTGCGTTGGAGCGCGTCCTGGCGGCTCGCCCGGACGTCGTGTCGGCTCCGGAGCCGCGGTCGGTCGGTGAACTGGCGGACCGCCTCCAGCGCCCGGCGTCCGTGGCGTTGGCCCTGCCCCGGCTCGCGCTGCCGTGCCTTCAGGTGGCGGAGGCCATCGCCGCGCTGACGGCCGTGTCACGGGACGACCTGGCGGGCCTCCTGGACGCGACGCACGGCGACCGCGCCCACGGATTGGATGCTGTCCTGGAGACGCTGGCCGACCGCGCCCTGGTGTGGCCAACCGGCAATGGGCTGCTGCACATGGCGGCGCCGCTGCGGAACGCATGGGGCTCACCCCTAGGGCTCGACGCACCGCTCGTGCACCTGCTCGCAGGCTCGAACTCCGACGATCTGGGCCGCATGTTGGCAAAAATCGACGTCAAACCTGCCACTAACAGAAAAGAGATGCGGCTGGCGGCGCTGGTCGACCATCACAGCGATCCGGCTCGGGTCGCCGCGCTGGTGGCCAAGGCGCCCGCAGCCACCCGGAAACTCCTTGAGCGGCGGGCACGTGGGGCTCCGGAGCGACCGGGCTTCATCATGTTCGGGACTCCGGCCGACTCCAAGCCCGGCGAGCAGTGGGCGCTGGAGCGGGGGCTACTGATCCAGGACCGCTACCGGTACGGGTCGGCCCGCATGCCCGCGGAGGTGGCACTCGCACTGCGCGGCTCCGACTGGCACGCCCCGTTCACACCCGTCCCACCCGGTGTGCGGTCGGTGCCTGCCACCGTCTCGGACATCGACCGAGAAGCCGCAGCCGCTTCGATGGCGTTCGCCGCCCATGTCGCGTCCGTCCTCGGGGTGTGCGCCGCCGCTCCCCCGGCTCGGCTGAAGGCCGGCGGGATCGGCGCCCGCGAGCTGTCCCGGATCGGCAGGGCGGCACAGTGTGACGAGATCGTGGTGCGCCTGGCGCTGGAGGCGGCGAGCGCGGCCGGGCTACTGACCCGGGACGGCGACCGGGTCGCGGCGACCGCCGCCTACGACACCTGGGCCGAGGAAGAACCGGCCGACCAGCTCGCCAGGCTCCTCCGGGCCTGGTGGACACTGCCGCTGACCCCCGGCGGGAGCCGCGACGAGAATGGGAAGGCTCTGCCGGCGCTCGCCGGGGCACCGGCCTGCGGAGGCTGCCTTCAGGCTCGACACGGGCTGCTCACGGCTGCGGCGCAACTCCCGGCCGGCGAAGGCGCGGCGAACCCGGCGGAACTGGGGGCGCTGCTCGTGTGGCTCCGCCCGCTCGCCGACGAACTCCCCCAGGACGCCACGCCGTTCGCCAACCTGATCCGCGAAGCAGAACTGCTCGGGGCGCTCGCCCGTGGGGCCGTGTCCCCTATCGGGGCCGCCCTGCTCGCCGACGATGCCGAAGCCCTGGCCGACGCCTGTCGGCGGCTGCTGCCCGCCGCCAGCGGGACCGCCCGATTCGGCAGCGATCTCACCGCCGTGGTCACCGGTACGCCGTCTGCGCATCTTCTCGCGCTACTGGACTCCGTCGCGGACCGGGAGAGCGCCGGGACAGCGTCCGTCTGGCGGTTCAGCCCGGCCAGCGTCCGCCGCGCCCTCGATGCTGGTCTGACCCCCGACACCTTGGCGGCCGATCTGGCTGACGTCGCCGTCGAACCGCTCCCCCAGCCGCTCTCGTACCTGATCCACGACACCGCGCGCGGCCACGGCCGGGTTCGCGTCGCCTCCGCCGCCTGTGTGATCCACGGCGAGGAGCCCGCCCTCCTGGCCGAGCTGGCCGCGCACCGCAAGCTCACCCAGCTCGGGCTGCGGTTGCTGGCGCCGACGGTGCTGATCAGCCGGACCCCGCCGGACAAAACGCTCTCGGCGCTGCGTTCCGCGGGCTACGCCCCCGTCGCCGAGAAACCAGACGGGTCCGTCCGCATCGAGCGGGCCCAACGCCCCCGCGCGGCGAGCCCGGCCCCCCTGCCCAGCGGCAGGTCCCGCCCACAGCGGTCGGGCGACCGCCCCGCAGACGTTCGGACCGCCGTCGACCTGCGCGCCCTCGCCGCCCGTCTACGGGGTGCCCCACAGGACGTCCCGGAGCCCGATCCGTACGACGGCCGCCCCTACGACAGCGACACCGAGGAGATCATCGCCGGGTGGGCGCGCAACCTCCCCTTCACTGATGTCCGCCAGTTGGCCCATGCCGTCAACAACGGCCAGGCCATCACGGTCGAGTACGTAGCCACCTCGGGCAACACGACTGTCCGCACGCTCAGCCAACTCGAACTGGACGCCCCCTACCTCCACGCCTGGTGCCACCTGCGGAATGACGACCGCGTGTTCACCCTCTCCCGCATCCACGGGGTGATGCCCTCATAGCTCCGGGCGGGATCAACACCACCTCGAAGAGGCGCCTGGTTGCAGTTCTGGTGGCATTCACCCCCGTCCAGCACCGTTCACCGCCGAGCCGAGGAACCACTCCGCCGCAGGTCAGGACGCCTATGGCCGTCCCCAGACGGCCAGGCGAACATGTGGAAGGCGTATTGGGGGCGACCCCTCACGAGTTCGGATCTCGTATCCTCCGCCGGCAGAAGGCCCGGACCGTTTCGACGGTCCGGGCCTTTGTCGTCTCCTGGTGGGCGGGCGGGGCGGGTGGGTCAGTGCTTGGTCACGAAGATGTATGCGGCGGTGCGGGTGGGCAGTTCGGTGGTTCGGCCGGATCTGGTGACTGTGATGCCGGCGGGCGAGGGTGTGACGTGGATGGTCGCGTCGGGGTGGATTCCGATGTGGTGCAGGGTGGACATCAGGTGGGTGTCGGTCTGGCTGACGGTGGGGCCTCTCTGGTCCAGGCGCTCGGCGATGCGGGCGCGCATGGGGGCCACGCCTTCCTCCTCGAGCTCCAGGATGGTGCGGAGGTACATCTCGGTGGTGTCGATGAGTCGGGACATGTGGTGGGTCAGGCGGGGGTCTCGGCGGTGGCGGTCAGGACCGCGCGGCCGAGGGTGTGGCCGGCCAGGGCGAAGCCGAGGGCGGCCGGGGTGGCGTCGGCCGCCACGCCGACGGACTCGACGTCGAGGGCGTGCACCACGACGAAGTAGCGGTGCGGGCCGTGCCCGGCCGGCGGGGCGGCGCCGATGTAGCGGGCGGCGCGGGCGTCGTTGGGGAGTTGGAAGGCGCCCTCGGGCAGGCCGGAGCCGGTGTCGTCGCCGGCGCCCTCGGGCAGGTCGGTGACGGTGGCGGGGATGTCGGCGACCGCCCAGTGCCAGAACCCGGAGCCGGTCGGGGCGTCGGGGTCGTAGACGGTGACGGCGTAGCCCTTGGTGCCGGCCGGGGCGCCGCTCCAGGACAGCTGCGGGGAGACGTCCTTCCCGCCCGGGACGCCGAAGATGCCGGAGAACTGCTCGGGCGACCAGGCGGCGCCGTCGGTGACGGTGCCGCTGGTGACGGTGAAGGGGACCGCCTCGGGGAGGCGCGCAAAGGGGTCGTTGGCGCTCAAAGCGTCGTTCCTTTCGACTGCGGGGTGGAGGGCCCTGCTGCCCTCGCCTCTCGCACGATCGACGATAGCATCAATAATCGATTATCTGTCGAGTCGTCTATGCTGACGGGCATGACTCAGGCGGCCCACACCCCGACCTCGTCGGGGAAGCAGATGCTCTCCGAGCAGGTCTACGCGAGCCTTCGGGACGCGATCATGCGTGGGGAGTACGGCCCGGGTGACGCCCTCAAACCGCAGGAACTCGCCAAGCGGCAGGGCGTCAGCCTGGCCGTCGTGCGGGAGGCGCTCCTACGGGTGGTGGGCGAGGGCCTCGCCGACCGGCTGCCCAACCGCGGCTTCGCCGTGCCGGCCTTCTCCGACCGCCGCTGGCAGGAGATCGCGGAAGCCCGCCGAACCATCGAACCGGTCATGCTGCGGATGTCCGTCGAGCGCGGCGACCTCGACTGGGAGGCCCGCGTACGAGCCGCCCACCACCGCCTGGCCCGTACCCCGGCGTACGTGCCCGAGGAGGGCGGGTACTACAGCGCCGCCTGGTCCGAGGCCCACCGGGTCTTCCACCGGACCCTGCTGGAGGGGTGCGGCAACCCCGTCCTCCTGGAGACCTTCGACCGGATGTGGACCGCGAGCGAGCTCGCCCGCCGCTGGTCGGCGCACCGCGCCCCCGAACGGGACGGCATCGACGAGCACCGCCGGCTGGAGGAGGCGGCACTGGCCCGGGACGCCGACACCGCAGCCGCGGAACTGGTCCAGCACCTCACCCAGACCGCGGCCAAACTGGCCGATCGCGACCCCGACCGCGAGGAGCAGGGCCGGACGGACGGGGCCTAGGACATCCCCGCCGGGATCTTCGCAGGCGGGATCTCCGCAGGCGGGGCCTCCTGCTGCTGCGGCAGGTCGCGGCGCGTCCGGACCGGTGAGAGGAAGACGGGCAGGAAGGCCGTCGACAGGAAGGCGGCGCCCACCCAGAGCGTGGTGTGCACGGTGGCCAGCTCGCCGATCACGCCTGCCACGGCGGCGCCGACGGCGAGGGCGCCGGTGAGCAGGAAGCGGAAGGTGGCGTTCATCCGGCCGAGGAGCGCGTCCGCCGTCGAACGCTGCCGCAGGCTCACGCCCAGCACGTTGTCCACACCTACCTTGAACATGGTCAGCAGCCAACCGGCCCCCGCCAGCCAGAGCCAGGGACCACGCCCCAACAGCGGGACCAGCAGCCCGGCGGGCGCCAGCAGCAGACCCAGCAGGCCCAGGGTGCGGCCATGGCCGAGGCGCCGGGCGATGGGCCGGGCGCAGCGCGCGCCGAGCAGGAGGCCGACTCCGCCCGCCGCCCAGAACAGGCCCAACGCCTCGGCCGGGAGGTGGAGTTCTCGGACGAACAGGACCGGAAGCACGGTGTTGATGATCTGGGAGCCGAGGTTGCTCAGGGCGGCGGTGAGTGCGAGGGCGCGCAGCTCGCGGTTGCCGAAGACGTGCCGCAGGCCCTCGGCGATCTGCGCCCTCAGCCGCGTGGGGCTCCCGGGCGACGGCGGGGCCGGCCGGGGCGTGCGGCGGATCGCGGTGAGGCGCAGGGCCGAGGCCAGATGGCCCACGGCCGCGCAGGCCACGGCCACGGGGGCGGTGAGCAGGTGGACGAGTTCCCCGCCCGCGCCCCGGCCCGCGACGTTGCCGGCGGCGATCAGGCTCACCACGGAGGCGTTCGCCCGGACGAGACTGTCGCGGCCGACGAGCTGCGGCAGCACGCTCTGCGAACCGATGTCGAAGAAGACGGTGGCGAAGCCGTTCATCAGGACGGTCAGGTACAGCTGGCCGAGCGTCAGGGAGTCGAGCCACCAGGCCAGCGGGACGGTGGCGAGGAGGGTCGCTCGCATCAGATCGGCGGTGATCAGCACCCGCCGATGACGCATCCGGTCCACCCATGCTCCGGCCGGCAGGCCGATGAGGAGGAAGGCGGCGGTGCTCAGGGCGGACAGCGCCCCGACCTGGCCGGGACCGGCGTCGAGGGCGGAGACGGCGATGAACGGGACGGCGACGTAGCCGATGTTGGTGCCGAGCTGGCTGAGCGTCGTCGCGGTGAACAGGGTACGGAAGTCGGCTTTGCGCCACGGTGATTCGGCCGACGCGGTCACGGTCATCCGATGCTCGATCCGGAGGGTCGCCGCGGCGCTTCCACGGCGGATGCGGCGGACGGGGCAGGGGCGGGGACGGGGGCGGGGGCGGGTGCAGCGGCGGGGGCAGGGCTCTGCCGGCGCGTCAGTCCGACGCCGACGAGCACCAGCGCGATGCCCCCGACGACGCGCAGGCCCACCCGCTCACCGAGCACGATCGCGCCCAGCGCCACCGAAACCACCGGCAGCAGATAGCCGACGGCCGCGGTCGTGGTGGGGCCCACATCGGCGATGAGCCGGGAGTTGAGGTGGAAGGTGATCCCCGTGCCGAGGACGCCCAGGGCGGTGACGGCGGCCACCGCGGTGAAGGTGGGAGCGGACAGGGCCGTGGTGGTCCCCGTGGGAAGGGCGAGGGCGCTGAGGCCGGTCGCGGCGAGGAGTTGGGCGGCCGAGAGGGCCAGCGGGGCGGTCTGCCGGCCGATGAGGTGTCGGGCCATGTAGGCGAAGGCCACCGCGTAGCTGACGGCCGCGGCGAGCAGGGCCGGCACGCCCCAGCCGGTCAGGCCGCCCTGCTGCCACGGGGCGAAGATGACCACCGTGCCCGCGAAGCCGAGCAGCAGGCCGGCCAGGCGGACCGGACGGAGGCCGCGCTCCGTGCCGATCGCGACGCCGATGGCCAGGGACCACAGCGGAGTTGTGGCGTTCAGGGCACCGGCCATGCCCGAGTCGACACGCTGTTCGCCGATCCCGAAGAGGAAGAACGGCAGGGCGTTGCAGAGGAAGGCGGCCACCACGAGGTGGCCCCAGGTCCGGCGGTCGCGCGGGAGGCGCTGGCCGCCGGAACGGGCCAGGACCAGCAGCACACCCGCCCCCAGCGCGCAGCGGATGACGGTGATGTGGAGCGGGGACAGGCCGCCCTCCAGGGCGAGCTTGATCCAGAGGAAGCCCGATCCCCACAGCAGGGCGAGGACGGCCATGCGTACGAGGGTCCCGCGTGAGCCGCTGAGCACTGTCCGCCTCCTGGTGGTTTCTCCTTCCCGTACGGTGCCGCGCGGGCCGACGTAAGACAAGCGAAAAGATCTGGATGGAGAGTTAAGCTGCTCTACATGCTTGATATGCGGCGTATGCAGGTGCTGAGGGCCGTGGTCACCAGTGGATCGGTCACCGCGGCGGCGCGGAATCTCGGGTACACGCCCTCCGCCGTCAGCCAGCAGATGGCGGCGCTGGAGAAGGAGGCCGGGATCGGCCTGCTGGAGCGGACCGGGCGGGGCGTGCGGCCCACGGAGGCCGGGCGGCTCCTCACCGAGTACGCGACCGTCATCGGCAGGCACGTCGCCGAGGCGGAGACCGCGCTCGCCGAGCTGCGGGCCGGGCGGACGGGGCGGGTGGTGGTCCGGTACTTCGCCACGGCGGGAGCGACGATGGTGGCCCCCGCCGTGGCGGCGCTCCGCCGCGAGCAGCCGGGCGTCCAGGTCGAACTCAGGCTGAGCGACGCCGAGGACGCCCTCCTGGAGGTGCGGGAGCGTCGGGCCGACGTCGCCCTCGTGGTCCGGTCGCGGGACAAGGTGACCGTCGACGGCCTCCGGTTCGTCCACCTGGCCGACGACAGGTACGTCGCCGTACTGCCCCGGGGGCACCGGCTCGCCTCGAAGCCGGCGCTCGACCTGATCGACCTCGCCGACGAGCCGTGGATCGGCAGCGACCAGCCCGGCGCCTGCCTGGACCCCGTCCTCGACGCCTGCGGTTCGGCCGGCTTCAGCCCGGACTTCGTCGTCGAGAGCGGGGACTACGCCACCGCGCAGGGGTTCGTCGCCGCCGGGCTCGGGGTGGGCCTGGTCCCGGCGATGGGGCTGGGCAACCGCCACCCCGAGGTGGTCGTCCGCGAGGTCCGCAATCCCGAGCCGGTGCGAGCGATCTACGCGGCCGTACGGGAGCCGGCTCCCGTCCAGCCCGCGCTGCACCGACTGCTCGACGCGCTGCGGAGCGCGGCCACCCGACTCACCGAGCGCTGAGCACGGCCCGGGCGCTGAGCACAGCCCGGGCTCTCAGTGCTCTCAGTGCACCGCGGCCGACACCGCAGCCGCCGCGGCCGAGGCTGCGGCCACCCTCGACGTGATCGCAGGCGAGCGCCGCCACCTGCTCAATCTCGGCTACCGCCTGCTGGGCTCGCTCGCCGAGGCGGAGGACGCGGTGCAGGAGACGTACGCGCGGTGGTACGCGATGTCCCGGGAGCAGCAGGACGCGATCGCCTCACCGGCCGCGTGGCTGACCCGGGTGGCGGGGCGGATCTGCCTGGACCTGCTGGGGTCGGCGCGGGTGCGGCGGGAACGGTACGTGGGGGAATGGATCCCGGAGCCGGTGCCGGGCCCGGCCGAGTGGCTGACCGGCCGGGCGGACCCGGGCGAGGCCTCCTCCGAAACGGCGGACCCGGCGGACCGGGTCACCCTGGACGAGTCGGTCGGCATGGCCTTCCTGGTCGCGCTGGAGGCGATGACCCCGGCGCAGCGGGTGGCGCTGATCCTGCACGACGTGTTCGAGTACCCGTTCGCCGAGGTGGCGGCGGTCACCGGCCGGACGCCCGCGGCCTGCCGGGAGCTGGCCTCCTCGGCCCGCCGGCGAGTACGGGCCGCCCGCCCGGGCGGCGCCGCCCCCGACTCCGCCACCTCGGCCACCTCCGCCGCCGGCCAGGCCGCCCTGGTCCGCGACTTCCAACGCGCCTGGCACACCCAGGACCTCAACTCCCTGCTGGCCCTCCTCGACCCCGACGCCGTCTTCACCGCCGACGGCGGCGGCCTCGCGACCACCGCCACGCGCCCGATCCACGGCGCCGAGCAGATCGCGCGCTTCATCGTCGAGGTGTCCCGGCAGGTCCAGGCCACGGTGACGCTGCACGAACGGCCGGTCAACGGACGGCCCGGACTGCTGGTACGGAAGGGGGGCGAGACCTCGGCGGTGTACGCGTTCGATGTGGTGGCCGGACGGATCGCCCGGATCTGGGTGGTGCGGAATCCGGAGAAGCTGCGGTTGTGGGGTGCCGAGTGAGCCGGTCGATCCGGCCCGAGTTCTGATCCCGCGCCCTCCGCCGGTGCCCAGTAGGGCAGTTGAAGGCCCGGACCGTGTCACACGGTCCGGGCCTTCGTCGTGTCGTGGTGTCGGTTTCGGTCCGGCTCTCACCGGGCGGAGAGGCGCGACGGCCGCCTCACGCCGTCGGGGTGGCGGCGAGGAGGCCGGTGGCGCGGTCCGCGGTGAGGACGCCGAGGATGTAGCCGTCCTCGTCGACGACGGGCCAGACCGCCAGGTGCTTGATCCGCATCGCGAGCGCGGCCAGCGGCAGCCCCATGGTCGGCCAGGTGAACGGGCCGCGCTGGTGCCTGGTGGCGCTGATCGCGGTCGGCTCGGCGGACCGGGAGCGGGCCAGGAACGGATGGAGTCCGGCGCGGGTGACCAGCCCCTCGCACCGGCCGTCGTGGTCGCGGACGAGCAGGTACTCGACGCCGGCGCCGCGGAGGACGTCATTGGCCTGCTCGACGGTGCTGTCGTCGGCTATCCGGTAGTCGCAGGGTTCCATGGCGTCGGCGACCGTGAGGTCCTGGCCGGGCCGCGGTGGATGCGGGGAGTGCGGCGAATGCGGGGAGTAGGTGGTCACGGTGTTCACCGGTCCCGTCTCCGGTGGCCCACGAGGGGCCGCCGGACTGTCCTTCACCCAGAACGAAGCCGGAACGGGTACCGGAATACGGGTTGCCCTGGATGTCTCCGAGACTACTCCGTCGGCGAACGGCCTGGAGGGGGCAACGGCGGAGTAGCCTGGGAGGCAACCGAGGACATTCCGCACACCGGCAGCAGCGTCGACGTCGCCCTGGGTCATGACGGGTCCCTCGTGGACCGGACGGGCGGCCTCCCATGATGCCGATTCCTCTCCCCAGCTCTGCCGGGCCATGGACGGTGCCCGGCGTCCCGCTGCTGCCACGTCTGGTGCTGGAGCCGACGATGTCGCGGGACGGGATCTTCGACGGCGCCTGGTGGCCCCGCTCGAACGACGTCGCCGCCGAACTGCCCGATCTGCTCACCGCGCTCGGCGCGCACGTCGGACGCATCCTCCGGGTCGGCCTCGACACCTCCGCGTGGGCCGGCGTACCCCGCTCCGTCGCGGCGAACGGTCTGACGATCAGGATCAACCGGTTCGCCGGCAGCGACGAGACGATCAGCGTCACCCGGGGCTTCCAGGACCACTTCCTCCTCCTCGTGGTGCCCCCCGGCACCGACCCCGCGACGGCCGCCTCGGCCATGGCCGGCGCCTCCGCGACCGGCAACCACACCCCGGCGGCGGAACTCCTGCTCGCCTGACCGGCCCGGCCCGCCGCCGACGGGTCGGACTCGCGTCGGACCTGGGTCGGACCTGGGTCCGACGGCGGGAAGCAGACCGTGCTCCGACGCGGCGGCGCCCTTCCGGGCGGCATCGTTCACGGCATGACGACACGGCAGAGCGCGCCCCCCGGCCACGACACCACCGCCGACACCACCGCCCCGGCGAAGGCCCGGCTGCTCCCGGTGGAGTGGTCCGGCGACTCGCCCTTCCCCGGCCGGTGGGCCGGCGGGGTCTCGCTGGTGGTCGGCCCGTTGCTGTTGGGGACGGGAGTCCTGCTGCGGCTCCCCTTCCACTTCTTCTTCCCCGAGCAGCTCGCCGCCCGCACCGAGCACCCCGCCCTGATGGCGGCCTCCTACGGCGCCTTCGCCGCCGGGACCGTCCTGCTCTGGCCGGCCATCGCCACGCTCGCGGCCCGGATCGGCCGCCGCAGCCCCGGCTTGGCCCTGTGGGGCGGGATCTTCGCCGTCCTCGGTCTCTTCGCCCGGACCTTCCACGCCGGCATCGACCATCTCGCCTTCCAACTGGCCGACCGCCAGGGCGCGGAGGCGGCCACCCGGCTCGTCGGCGACACGTACGGCGCCTTCCATGTGTTCAGCGCCCTCAACCTCGCGATCATGGGCGGCTGGATCCTCCTCGCCGTGGGGGCCTGGCGGGCGCGGGTGCTCGGCCCGGTCCGTGCCGTCGCACTCGCGGCAACCGCCGCGCTGCCGCTCGGTGTCCTCAAAGGCACCACCCCGCTGTCGGTCGTGGCCGTCGCCGGACTCTGCCTCGCCCTCGTCCCGCTGGGGGTCACCGTGCTGCGCGACGGCCCGGTACCGCGCCGCGCCACCGTCCTGCGCTGGACCGCCGCCGTCACCGCCGCGGTGATCCTCATGACCCTGATCGGACAGGCCGGTTGACGCTGTACGGTCGGGCCATGCGTCTCCCCCGGCGACCGCCCGACGGCCATCTGCTCGCGCTCGACCTCGTGGGCGCGCTCCTGATCGCCGCCGTCTACGCCGGTTTCGCCCGGATGTCCGGCAGCGGCGCCCAACCCGCCTTCACCGGGCCGGCGTGGGCTGGCGTCCTGGTGGCCGCGACGGTCGGGCTACCGGTCGCGTTCCGCCGGCGGTGGCCCGTACCGGCCGCGACGGCGGCCCTGGCCGGGGCCGTCGTCGCCACCCTCCTGGACATCACGCACGAGCCGTTCATCGCGGTCGGCCTCACCCTGTACCTGGTCGCCCTCGCCGAACCACCGCGCCGCTCCGTGCCGCTGCTCGCCGCCGCGCTCGCCATCTCGGCGGCCGCCGTCCTCACCGGGGAGGCCGTGGTCACCCCGGCCGAGACCTGGCGCGGGGCGGCCGGCGTCGCCGTCATCGTCTGGCTCGTCGCGGGCGGCGGCTGGGCGGCGGGCTTCGCGGTACGTATGCGCCGGGCCGGGGAGGCGGACCGCGCGGCCCGCCGCACCGAACGCGCCATCGTCGACGAACGGCTGCGGATCGCCCGTGAGTTGCACGACATCGTGTCGCACAGCCTCAGCCTGATCGCCGTGAAGGCGGGCGTCGCGGGGCACGTCGCCCAGCACCGCCCCGAAGAGGCCCTGGAAGCGCTGAGCGTCATCGAGCGGACCAGCCGGGCCGCCATGACCGAGATGCGCCGCACCCTCGGCGTGCTGCGCGCCGACACCGCCGACACCGCCGACACCACCCACGCCGCCGACGCCCCGCTGGGCCCGGCCCCGGGGATCGACGACCTCCCGCTCCTGGCGGAGCAGGCCCAACGGGCCGGCGTGACCGTCGACATGACCGTCCGGCTCCCGGACGGAGGCCTGCCCGCCGGGCTCGCCCTGGCCGTCCACCGGATCGTCCAGGAGTCCCTCACCAATGTCGTGAAGCACGCGGCCCCGGCCCGCTGCCGGGTGGCGGTCGAGGCGGATCCCCGCGAGGTGAGGATCGACGTCACGGACGACGGCGGCCGGGGCGGCGGACGCGGCTTCCACGGGGGCCACGGCCTGGTCGGCATGCGGGAGCGGGTGACGATGTACGGCGGGACGTTCAACGCCGGCCCGCGCCCCGAGGGGGGCTTCGCGGTCTCCGCCCGCCTGCCGCAGGACGCCACGAGGAGGACCGCATGACCGACCCGACCCGGGTACTCGTCGTCGACGACCAGGTGCTGCTGCGCGGCTCCTTCCGGATCCTCGTCGAGAACGAGCCCGGCCTCACCGCCGTCGGAGAGGCCGGTGACGGAGCCGAAGCCGTCGAACTGGCCCGCCTGCACCGGCCGGACGTGGTTCTGATGGACGTCCGGATGCCCGTCATGGACGGCATCGAGGCGACCCGACGGATCTGCGGCTCCCCGGAGGCCGCCGGGGTGCGGGTGCTGATCCTCACCACCTTCGACCTCGACGAGTACGTCTACGCGGCCCTGCGGGCGGGCGCGGCCGGCTTCCTCCTCAAGGACTCACCGCCCGCGGAGGTACTGGCCGCGATCCGGGTCGTCGCCGCCGGCGACTCCCTGCTGGCTCCGTCGGTCACCCGCCGCCTGATCGAGGAGTTCACCCGCCGCCCCGCCTCGGGCCGGGGCCCGACCGTGCTCGCGGGGGTGACGGAGCGGGAGCACGAAGTCCTGGAACTGATCGCGAGGGGCCTGTCGAACCACGAGATCACGGCACGCCTGCACCTGAGCATGGGCACCGTGAAAACCCACATCGGCCGCCTCCTCGCCAAGCTCGCCGCCCGCGACCGCGCCCAGCTGGTGATCGCGGCGTACGAGTCGGGCGTCGTGTCGGCCTCCGGCGGTACAGCGCCGTCCGAGTGATCCGCACAGGCATTCCGATTGACTTCGGAACGTATTCCGAAGTAGCGTCGCCCCATGTCGACCCTCACCGTGTCGTTCTCCGATCTGTCGAAGAACTCCAAGCGCGTCGCGGACACCGTCGAGCAGGCCCAGCGCGTGCACGTCACGCGCCGCGACGGCGAGGACCTCTACCTCACCACCGAGCGGCACGACCGCCAGCGCGAGGAGACCGCTGATGTCACCGCGCGCCTGTTCGCCGCGCTGATCACCAGCGACGAAGGGGCCCGGGCCGTACTCCTCGCGCTCCCCGAGGTGTTCCCCTGGACTCGACATCTGTCCACCGACGAGGTCCGGGAGTTCGTCATCGACCTCGTGAACGCCACTCGCGACGTGGTGGAGCTGGACGTCCACGCCAACCTGCACCGCGTGATCGTCGAGTGGCGCGCGACCGCCCGGATCCTGGCGGATCCCGAACTCGCCTCACAGCTCACCGAACCGCTTCCGGACGAGGACCACGGCGAGGTGCTCGCGCCATGAGCCCCAAGCGCGGCGACGACGTCCCACCGCCGCCGGTCGGCGACGAGTGGCGCCTGCGATTCGCCACCAACGAAGCGGCCAAGGGATGGGGCGATCTCTGCGTGGAGGCTCCGGGCAACACCCGTCGCTGCTTCGAAGCACTCCGCACCGACCCCTTGTCCCTGACCGACCCGGATCGACAGCACCGACTGCGGGGCCGCCTGGCGACCCGCTCACTCGGAGGGCGCGAGCTGCCCCAGTGGGAGTACGAGGTGACCGCCGGCGGGCGCGTCCGGTACCTCGTCGACGAACCGGCCCGGACCGTCCATCTCGTCTACGCCTCACCCCGGCACCCCAGGGACACCGACAGCTGACCAGCGCTCCGGGCCGAGCGGCCGGCGTCAGACGGCTACGAGGCGGACGCGGTCGCCGCAGAGTTTCGCCATGTCGTCGATGTCCGAGGTCAGCAGGACGACCGGCCGTTGCTGTCGGAGCGCCAGCTCGGCCACGGCCGCGTCGATCGCGTACTTGTGGCCGTGGAGGCCGGCGGCGATCAGCAGCGCGGACGCCGCTCGGGCCTCCTCGTCCCCCACCTGTGCGTTCCGCACTCCGGACAGGATCCATCGGAGGCGGGCCTGGTCGGTGCGGCCGTGCACGGCTTCGATGATGGTCAAGGCGCTGACCACCACCTCCATGCCCCGTTTGCGGGCCTCCGCGACCAGGGCGACGGCGGGCTCGTGGTCGTTGAGCAGCTTGGACAGGCCTTCGGAGTCGAGCACCAGGGTGCCCTCGTGGGTCAACTTGCGACGGGCCATCCGCCCTCCTCGGCGAACACCTCGTCGAAGACCTGGCGGGCCCGGTCCTGCTCCTCCGGCGAGATCGGTCCCTGCCTGCGCTCGTAGTCGGCCAGGTACTCGTCGAGGATCTGGCCGCGCAGCTCCCGCTCGACGGCCGCGGTGATGAAGGCCGAGAACTCGCGCTTGCCCACCCGCCGGCGGATGGCCTCCGCCGTACCTTCGGGCAGGGAGAGGCTGACCCTGGTGGCCGGTCCCTCACCGATGCTGTAGGGCGTCTCCGTCATGGCGCCCAGATTATCAAAGAAGTAGGAATTTCGGGCCTCCGGTCCCGCCACCGCGGGCCACGTTTCCGCCGCGGGCCACGTTTCCGCCGCGGTCGGAGGTGTCGTGCATGCGACACTTCGGGGCAGGGGCGGAGGGAGAAGCGTGGGATCGTCGGAGCTGCTGATCGTTCTGGACCGGGACAGCTCTACGCCGCTGCAGCAGCAGGTGTGCGACGGGATCGCCGCGCTGGTGCGTTCCGGGCGGCTGCGGGCCGGGGAGGCGGTGCCGGCCTCCCGGGAGTTGGCGGCCCAGCTCGGGGTCTCCCGTACCGTGGTCCTGCGGGCGTACGAACTCCTCACCGCCAACGGGCTGTTGACGGCCCGCCAGGGGTCGGGCACCCGGGTGGCCGAGCGTGGCGTCGGGGAACGGGCCGGGGGCGGGACGGGCGCCGGGCGGGTCGCGCTCGCGCCGCAGCCACCGCTGGCCACCGACCGGGGGGACGCGCTGTGGCAGCCGTGGGAGCCTCCGCCGATGCACCACCCCGGTGCCGCGCTGGACTTCCGGCACGGCACCCCGGCCCTCGCCAACTTCCCGGTGTCGCGCTGGCGGCAGTCCGTGCACGAGGCCTACGCGCGGGCGGACGTCGCCGCCCTCGGGTACGGCCCCGCCGAGGGCTCCCCCGCACTGCGGGCCCGGATCGCCGCACTGGTCCGGCAGAGCCGTGCCCTGGACGCCTCGCCCGACAGCATCCTGGTGACCAGCGGGGCGACCCAGGCGCTGGACATCCTGGTCCGGCTGCTGGTCGGCCCGGGCGACGTGGTGGTGATCGAGGATCCGAGCCACACCGTGCTGCGCCAGGTCTTCGGCTCCTCCGGCACCGGCACCGTGGTCCCGGTACCGGTGGACGAGGAGGGGCTGCGGGTCGCCGACATCGACGCCCAGATCCGGGCGCACGGGCAGGACCCGGCCCGGGTGCGCCTGGTCTACGTGACCCCCTCGCACCAGTTCCCGACCGGGTTCATCATGTCCGAGGCCCGGCGCCGGGCCCTGCTGGCCTGGGCGGAGCAGCGCGGCGCGATCGTGCTGGAGGACGACTACCACAACGAGTTCACCTTCGCCGCCGAACGGCTCCCGGCGCTGGCCGCCGCCCGGCACCAGGGCACGGTGGTCTACGTCGGCAGCTTCAGCAAGACGCTCTTCCCGGCGCTGCGGATCGGCTACGCGATCGTGCCGCCCCGCCTGGTGCAGCCGTTCCTCGGCATCAAGTGGATCACCGACCGGCTGACCCCGACGGTCACCCAGGAGGCGCTCGCGCACTTCGTCGCCACCGGCGCCTACGGCCGGCACGTCAGCCGGATGACCCGGCTGTACCGGCAGCGGCGGCGCGCGCTGCTGGACGGCCTCTACACCCACTTCGGCGCCGAGGTGCGGATCTCCGGGGCCGCCGCCGGCCTGCACGTCCTGGTCGCCCTCACCGGCGCGCGCGGCGTCGGCGAGGACGAGATCGTCCGCCGGGCCGCGGCGCTCGGGGTGCGGGTCTACCCCGCCTCGGGCTACTTCGTGCGGGAGCCGCCGGCCGAACCGACCTTCCTGATGGGCTACGCCGCCCTGCCCGGCGCCCGGATCGCCGAGGGGACGGCGCTGCTGGCCCGGGCGGTCCGGGAGGCGACGGCCGCAGCTAGGCGGGCTCCGGGGGCTCGGTGAACCGGGCCCGGCGGAAGCGGTGCCGCTGCGCGTACGGCACGGTGCAGTCGAATACCGCCTTGGCCGTACGCCCGTCCGCCGACAGCGCGGGCGAGTAGGCGACCGACTGCGACGGGTCGAGCGGGAAGCCCTCCCGGTCCGGCAGGACGAGCAGGTCCCGGTCCGCCTGCCACCGGGTGGCCATCGCCCACCACAGGTCCTGGTCCGACTCCAGGTCCACGTCCTCGTCCACCGACACCACCAGCTTCGCCATCCGGAACTCCTCCAGGACGGCCTGCGAGGCCTCCCGCACCAGCGCGTCGTCCGCGGCCGCGCGCTTGGGGGCCCACTGCAGCACGACCATCAGCTGCCCCCCGCCGGCGGTGTGGCAGTGCACCGCCCGGACCGGGGCGCCGCGGCGGCGCAGCGCGGCCAGCACGGCCGCCTCCATCCCGAAGCCGAGCAGCACCGACTGTTCGTGCCCCGGGCCGGAGACCGCCTGCAGGATCGGGCCAGGCCGGGCGGTGATCCCGGTGATCCGGACGGTCGGCAGGGCCGGGTGCGCGGTGCCCTGGTAGCCGAGGAACTCCGGGGTGGCGGCGGTGCCCCGCGGGTTCTCCGGCATGGTGTCCGCCAGCAGTTCGCCCTCCAGCACGTACTCGGCGTGGGCGATGTACTCGGCGTCCACCGTGCGGCAGGGCAGCAGTTCCACCGGCGCGCCGCCGAGCGCCCCGGCCACCGCCAGTTCGTCGGTCCCGGCCGGGACGAGCGAGGTGGGGCAGCAGGAGGCGAGCAGCACGGCGGGGCCGAGGCCGAGGTGGATCGCCACCGGCAGCGGCCGTCCGGCGGCCAGCGCGGAGCGGTGGGCCTGCTCCAGGTCCCGGCCCGGCACCATCCAGATGGTGAGCAGGTCGGGGCCCTGGACGCACATCCGGTGGATCGACAGGTTGCGGACCCCGGTGGCCGGATCGGTGGCCAGGACGGCGCCCAGGGTCAGGTACGGGCCGGCGTCCTCCTCGGTGAGCACCGGGACGGGCAGCGCGGTCAGGTCCGGCTTCCGGTCGCTGCGGGCCCACCGGCCGGGGTCGGCGGCGGGCACCGGCGGGAGCGGGGCGGCGACCGCGTCCAGCAGCCGGTGGGCCAGCTCGGCGGGGGTGGCGCCGAGCAGGGCGGCCGCCCGGCGCCTGGTCCCGTACAGGCCCATCAGCACCGCGCCGGCGCCGTGCGCGTCCCCGGCACCGCTCGCGTCCCCGGCCGCGCCGCCCGGGGGTGTCACCTGCTCGAACAGGACGGCGGGGCCGGGGCCGGTGGGCGGCGCCGCCGGGGCGCCGGCCCACCGGGCGTAGCGGGAGGAGACCCCGAACCGGGCCGGGACCTCCTCCCGGACCCGGACCAGTTCGCCCGGCATCGCGTCCAGCGCGGCGAGCGCGGCCCGCAGGTCGGCCGGGTGCCGACGGCTCATGGCCCTTCCCCGGCCGCGGACCCGGTGCCGGCCGCGGCTGCCCGGCGCTCGGCCAGGAGCTCCATCTGCATCCCGGTCAGCTCCGTGATCAGCGTGCGGTAGGTGGCCTCGGCGATCCCGGGCGGCATGCCGTGGTCGGCCGCCAGGCCCCGGACCTTGGCGACGACCTGCTCGACCCGGCCCGGGGAACGGACCGTCTCCTCGTCGCGCTTGAACACGGTCAGCTCGCGCACCACCGCGGTGCGCTCCGCCAGCAGCGCGATGATCTGCCGGTCCAACACGTCGACGGCCAGCCGGAGTTCGCCGATCCGGGGGTCGACGGCGGGGTCGACGGCGGGGTCGACGGCTGGCAGCGATTCGGTGCTCATACGGTGGGCACCACCTTGTCGACGACGTAGACGACGGTCGGCTCGCCCTCCGCGCCCTGCGAGCGGTGCTTCTCGCCGTCCGGGATCACGAAGCCCATGCCGGGGCGGCACGGCACCGAGCGGTCCTCGAAGTGGATGGTGAACTCGCCCTGCAGCACGTAGCCCTGGTGGCCGCGCAGGCACCACTCGTGCTCGTCGAAGCCGGCGGGCAGCTCCATCAGACGGACCCGCAGGCCCTGGGTGTAGACGAGCTTCACCCGGCCCTCGGCGCCCGGCTTCTGCCACTTCTCCCACGGGATCTGGTCGAAGTCGACGCCGACCACGGCGGCGGTCTCGGTCTCGGTGGTCATGGCACTCCTCAGCACGTCGGAATGAGCAAGTGGGGGTCAACAGGCGGGGATCAACGGAAGGGGATCAACAAGCGGGGTCAGCTGGCCTGCTTCTCCGAAGCGGTCCGCTGCCCCGGCAGGACGACCCGCGGCGCGCGGGTGATCCGCTCGTTGCGGTCGTCGAGCGGCAGGACGGGCCGGCCGTCGGCCGCCTCGTGGCGGCGGAGCAGCAGCGTCATGTCGATCATCCGGTGGAGCATCCGCTCCAGCGCCTCCAGGCCCTCGGTGTCCTGGAGCTGCGGCTGCGGCGAGGTGTTGCGCAGCAGCGCCGGGAAGCCGCTGCCGACCAGGATCATGCGGTTGAGCAGCAGGTTGTCGACCAGCTGGCTGTGCACCGCGGCGTCGCTGTAGCGGCGCGAGGTGATGATGATGCCGCCCACCTTGTTGGCCAGCGGGCGGTCGAAGCGCAGGAAGCCGACGCCCGCGCGCTCGATGAAGATCTGCATCAGGTGAGCGGGGCCGAAGCCGTGCACCGGGGTGGCGTAGACGATCGCGTCCGCCTGCCTCATCTGCTCGACGATCGCCGGCATGTCGTCGCGGAGTTCGCACGGCGTGCTCCGCTGGTTGCAGTCGCCGCACGGGCTGCACGGCGAGATCCGGTGGTCGCGCAGGTGGATGGTCCGGAACTCGGCGCCGCGTTCCCGCACCAGGCGGCCGGTGTACTCCAGCGCGAGGTCGGTGTTGCCGCCCGGCCGCTCGGAGCCGCAGATCCCGAGCACGATCGGAAGTGGTCCTTGCACGTGGTTCCCCCCTCGTGGTGTGCCCCTGCGGGGCGGGCGGCCGGACGGGCCCCATGAGGAGGGCCCGTCCGGCAGTGCTCGCCCCCTGATTCAGTCCTTCGTCAGTCCTTGAGCTTTCCGGCGAAGTAGTCGATGTACGCCTGCATGTCGAAGTGCCCGTGGCCGGACAGGGTGAACAGGATGGTGCGGGCCTCGCCGCTCTCCTTGCAGGCCAGCGCCTCGTCGATGGCCACCCGCACCGCGTGGGTGGACTCCGGCGCCGGCACGATGCCCTCGTTGCGGGCGAACAGGGTGCCGGCCTCGAAGCAGGCGGTCTGCGCGACGGCCCGGGCCTGGAGCAGGTCGAGGTCCTTCAGCGCGCTGATGATCGGCGCCATGCCGTGGTAGCGCAGCCCGCCCGCGTGGATGCTCGGCGGCACGAAGTCGTGGCCGAGGGTGTGCATCATGGTGAGCGGGGTCAGGCCGGCGGTGTCGCCGAAGTCGTACTCGTAGCGGCCCTGGGTGAGCGTCGGGCAGGAGGCCGGCTCGACGGCGATCGCCTGCACGCTCCGGCCGCCGGCCAACTGCTCGCGCAGGAACGGCAGGACGAGGCCGCCGAAGTTGGAGCCGCCGCCCGCCGCGCCGATCACCACGTCCGGGTAGTCCTCGGCCAGCTCCATCTGCAGCAGCGCCTCCTGGCCGATCACCGTCTGGTGCATCAGCACGTGGTTGAGCACCGAGCCGAGCGCGTACTTGGCCCGGCCGCCGCTCTTGACCGCGGCCTCCACCGCCTCGGAGATGGCCAGGCCCAGGCTGCCGGTGGCGTCGGGGTCGGCGGCGAGCGCGGCGAGGCCGGAGTCGGTGAGCTCGCTGGGGCTGGCGTGCACGGTCGCCCCGAAGGTCTCCATCAGGCCGCGGCGGTACGGCTTCTGCTGGTAGCTCACCTTGACCATGAAGACCTCGCATTCGAGGCCGAAGTAGGAGCAGGCCAGGGCGAGCGAGCTCCCCCACTGGCCGGCGCCGGTCTCGGTGGTGAGCTTCTGCACACCGGCCTGCTTGTTGTAGTACGCCTGCGGCACGGCCGTGTTGGGCTTGTGGCTGCCGGCCGGGCTGACGCCCTCGTACTTGAAGTAGATCCGCGCCGGGGTGTCGAGCGCGCGCTCCAGGCGGTGGGCCCGGACCAGCGGGCTGGGCCGCCACTGGCGGTAGACGTCGATCACCGCGCCGGGGATGTCGATCTCGGCCTCGGTGCTGAACTCCTGGGCGATCAGCGCCTCGGGGAACAGCGGCGCCAGGTCGGCGGGGGTGAGCGGCTCCCGGGTACCGGGGTGCAGCATCGGCGGCACCGGCTTCGGCAGATCCGCCAACACGTTGTACCAGGTGGTGGGGATGCGGTCCTCGGGCAGCAGGAACTTGGTGATCATCGGCCCTCCCAGAATGAATGGATACGTCGGTGGATCGGATGGGGCGGGTACGTCGGTCGATCGGATGGCGCGGGTACGTCAGGCCCCGGAGTGGACGGCGTCGGCCGGTCCGGGCGCGGCGGGGGAGACGGGGGTGACGGGGGCCGGCTCGCTCTTGGCGGCGGACCGGATGCGGAGCACCGCGAACACGGCGATGCCGAGCAGCGGCGTGACGAGCATGGTGTGCAGCACCGGACGCGCCCCCTGGTGCTGCCAGATCAGCCCGAGGCCGAACGGCACCACCAGGCGGGCCAGGCCCAGCACGAAGCCGTTGAGCGCCATGAAGCGGCCGACCCGGTGCTCGTCGACGTGGTCGGCGATGTAGGTGGGCACCACCACGGAGGCGATGATCTCGCCGAGCGTCCACACCACCGTGGAGGCCAGCACTGCGGCGAGCGAGAAGCCGAAGTCGAGCACGGCGAGCCCCAGCGCCCACAGCGCGCCGGCCACGAGCAGCAGGGAGCGGGTGCGGTAGCGCGCGATCCGCTTCTCCAACTGGAGCCCGAGGCCCACCACGACCACGCTGTTCACCGTGTAGACCACGCCGACCAGCCCGGCCGAGGCGTTCAGCTCGGTGGTGACGGCCAGCGGCAGCGCGTACTCCAGTCCGATCAGCGGGGCCACGTAGAAGAAGGAGGCGAGCACCAGCCACAGCACGTGGCCGTGGACGCCGCCGAGCCGTACGGAGCCGCCCCGGCCGGCCGCCTTGGGCCGGACGGCGCCGGTCCGGTCGTCCCGGGGCACCCAGATCCGGATCACCACCGCGCACAGCACGCCGACGGCGATGTTGCCCGCGAACATCAGGTGGTAGGAGTACGCGGCGGCGAGCCCGCCGAGCAGCGGGCCGATGCCCATCCCCAGGTTGTTGCCGATGTAGCTGACCGTGTACGCGAACGGCCGCTGCTCGGGGGTGGCCAGGTCGGCGATCAGGGTGTTGGCCGCCGGGCCGAACATGCCCATCCCCACCAGGGCGACGAACAGCAGCAGCGCGTACGTCCACGGCGGGCCGTCCAGGGTGCCGAGGCCGAGATAGCCGAGCGCGTTCAGCGCGAGGGCGGCGACCAGGGCGGGGCGCCGGCCGCGCAGGTCGCAGAGCGGCCCGCTGAGCAGCGAGCCGACCAGCAGGCCGGTCGAGCCGACCGAGATCAGCAGACCGGCCTCGGCGGTGCCGAGGTCCTTGCTGCGCACCAGGTAGACGGCGAGCAGCGGGAAGACGAACATGCCCGCGCGGTTGACGAAGGACGTCACGAACAGCACCCGCAGCGGGAGCGGGAGTTCCTTGAACCTGGCCGTCCAGGTCGTGGCGGCGGCCCCCTCCGAAGTGTCCGTACCCATCCCGGTCAGACCGCCGACTCGGTCTCGACCCGGAAGGCGCTGCGGACGGCCACGAAGCGCGTCAGCACGTCCTTGTAGTCGCGGCCCTCGCAGACGTACCAGCCGAGCACGTCGTTGGAGGCGACCGGCGGGGCCAGCACGTCGCCGACGCTCTTCCAGACGTCCGCGTCCAGTACGCCGTCGAGCGCGTTGAGCTCCCCGGGGGAGCTGATCCCGGTGATCCGGCCGTACTTGCCCGAGGACAGGTACTCGGTGCCGATCTCCGGGCCGAGCCGGGCCTCGGTGCGGTGCGCCGGGTCGAGTTCGAGCCGGGCCCACTCGCCGGCCAGGTTGATGCCGCGCCCGGCCTGGATCGCCGGGACGATCGAGCCGCCGCCCGCCCGGGCGCCCGCCTCGCCGAAGACCACCTCGCCGTCGTCGAGCAGGAAGAACTCGACGTGCGCGACGCCGGTGCGCATCCCGAAGCCGCGCAGCACCGTGGCGTTGAGCTCCAGGATGCGCTGCTCGCGCTTGGAGAGGTCGTGCTTGCGGGAGATGGTGCCGCCCGGCTCGTCCCGGTACTCCAGCACCGAGTAGGTGTAGCGGGAGAGCTGCTCGAAGACCACCTCGCCGTCCTGCAGCAGCGAGTCCACGTGGAACTCGGTGCCGCGGACGAACTCCTCGACCCGGTACTCGTGCCGGTCGTCGCCCATCTCCTGCCACACCTCGGCCAGGCGCTCGGCGCCGTCGACCCGGTAGGTGCTGCCGCAGGCCCAGCCCGCGTACGGCTTGATCACCAGCGGGTAGCCGACCTGGGCGGCGAACTCCTCGACCGCGCCGAGGGTGTCGGGGCGGCAGGAGCGGGCGACCCGGACGCCGAGCTCCTCGGCGCGGCGGTGCATGACGTTCTTGTCGCGGAAGTTGAGCGCCTGGTCCGGCGTCAGTCCGGGGATGCCGTGGTCGCGGCGGGCCCGGGCGGCGGGCAGCACGTCCCCCTCGAAGAGCGGGAAGATCCGGACCAGCCGGTGCTCGGCGGCGATATCGTCCACCGCGGCCCGGAAGGCCGGGGTGGAGTCCAGGTCGGCCTCCCGCACCGTCAACCCGTCGACCTCGGGCGGTAGTTCACCGGTCGGCACCAGCACGACCGGCCGGTGGCCGAGTTCGGTGGCGACCGCGACCACACTGCGGAACTGCGCGAGGTAGCGGCCGGCGGCCGGGCGGTAGACGATCAGAATCGCGGGGCTCATCGGGTCCTCCTGGAGGTAGTGGTCGGGCCGGCGCTCGGGCCGGCTCCCACGACGGTCAACCCGCGACGACGGACGACTCGGCCTCGGCCGGCCCGGCCGTCGGCCCCGACACGAAGAGTTCGGCCCCGGCTTCGGCGGCGTCGAGCACGACGGGCCGCTCACGCAACGCGCCGAGGCCGTCGAGCGCGCTGGCGAGGCGGTCGAGCGCGCGCTCCACGTCCGCGCGTCCGCCCTCGTGCACCGCCTCGACCGTGAGCAGCAGCCGGCGTCGGCCGACGTCGGTCCTGATCACCTCGCTCTGCCGCCAGTTCCACCGGCGCGAATGCGCGCGGTCCTGGGCGTCGGCGTAGACCACCTCACCCGCTTCTGGGTGCTCCGGCGCGTCCGGCGCCCCCAGCGGCAGGTAGGTCTCGCCGCCGTGGGCCAGCCGGACGGCCAGCTCGCCGGTGATGTCGCCGACGTCGCAGGAGGCGACCGGCAGCCGGCTGTCGAGCGAGACGCCGTTGCAGAGGTCCACCAGGGAGTTGATCCGCGGCAGCCGGTCGCCCTTGGCCACCCGGCGCAGCACCGACTCGGCCGCGCAGGGGAAGCGGTTGGGGTTGACGTCGACGCTGCGGTACGCGTCCCGCCAGGCGGCGATCGGGGGCAGGGCGGAGACCTCGGCCTTCCCCAGGGAGAGCAGGTGGACGGCGTCCTCGGCGGCGCCGAGCAGGGCGTCGACCTCCGGCACGGCCGCCGCGACGTGGACCGCCGGCACGGCGATCAGCCCGAGGACGTAGCCGGGCACCCGCGCCAGAAAGCTTGCGTCGACGGTGACCTTCAGGGCGCTGGTCCGGTCCATGAGGTGAGTCCTTCGTGTCCGAGCTGGGTTGATGACGTGACCGACGATAGGGAGCGGAGCCGCGGCCGACTGCGGCCAATTCCCGGTCATCTGTTGGTGCCACTTACGGCTGTGCCAGCTGTGCCACTTGCGTCCGTGCCCCTTGCGGCCGTGCAACTTGCGGCAGTGCTACTTGCGGCTGTGCCCCTTGCGGCCGTGCCACGTGCGTCCACCCGGCGGCTGACTCCGGCGGGCGTGAGCGCCGCCCCCCGCGCGTACGCGCCCTGACTCCGCATCCGCCGACGCGACCGCCCCCGCGGTCCGCCCCGACCCCCCTCGCGTGTCCTCACGCTTCGGATGTCCGTGCGAGACGAGTCCACCAAATGTGACAATGCTCGGTCCATACCACTTCACCCTCTGCACAGGAGGCCACTTGTCCTGGCATCTGGCCCTTGAGGTGGATCGCGCCTCACGCGTTCCACTGGCCCTGCAGGTACGCGACTCGGTCCGTCGCCTGGTCGAGGACGGGACGCTCCGCACCGGCACCCGATTACCCTCCAGCCGTCAGCTCGCCGCCGACCTCGGCGTCTCCCGCAGCGTGGTGGTGGAGGCGTACGAACAACTGGCCGCCGAGGGCTACCTGGTGACCCGGCGCGGCTCGGGCACCTCGGTCGCCGCGGACGGCGGCGGCCTGGCCCCCGTCGACTCCGCCCTCACCGCCGCGGCCTCCACGTCCACCTCCGCCCCGGCGGACGGCGACGGCAGCGAGGCCGCCTGGGACCTCCGGACCGGCACCTCGAACCTGCTCGCCTTCCCGCGCCAGGAGTGGATCCGCTGCGTCACCGCCGCGCTGGCCGACGCCGGCCACCGCGAACTCAGCTACTCCCCGCCCGCCGGGGTCCCGCTGACCCGGCACATCCTGGCCGGCTACCTCGGCCGGGTCCGCGGGGTCCGCACCCGCCCCGAGGACCTCATGATCACCTCGGGCTTCGCCCAGGGCCTCGCCCTGCTCTGCCGCGTCCTCCGGGACCGCGGCCACCGGGCCCTGGCCGTGGAGGACCCGGGGCACCCGGGCGAGCGGGAGTTCATCGCGAGCGCCCACCTCCGGCCGGTCGGCATCCCGGTCGACGCCGAGGGCATCCGCGTCGACCTGCTCGAACGCTCCGGCGCCCGGGTCGTCCTGACCACCCCCGGCCACCAGTTCCCCACCGGCGCCTGCCTGAGCCCCGCGCGCCGCGAACAGCTGATCTCCTGGGCCCGCGCGGTCGACGGCTACGTGATCGAGGACGACTACGACAACGCCTACCAGAGCCGGGCCGGCCAGCCCTCGGCCCTGCAGAGCCTGGCCCCGGACCGGGTCGTCTACGCGGGCAGTGCCAGCAAGGTCCTCGCCCCCGCGCTGCGGCTGGGCTGGGTCGCCGCGCCGTCCGAGCTGATGGCCTCCCTGGAACACGTGCGCGCCGGCTGGGACATCGGGTGCTCGGGCCTGGAACAGCTCGCCTTCGCCCGCTTCATCGACACGGGCGCGCTCGACCGCCACCAGCGCCGGCTGCGCGCGGAGTTCGGCCGGCGCCGCGAGGTCGTCCGGCAGGAGACCGCCCGCCACCTGCCCGGCACCCGCGTCCTCGGCGGCGACGGCGGGCTGCAGGCCTACCTCGAACTCCCGCCCGCCGTGGACGAGGACTCCCTGATCCGCGCGGCCCGGACGCGCTCCGTCCTGATCCGCGGCGGCCGGTTCCACACCCTCACCGACACCAGCCGTCCGCCGGCGCTGGTCCTCAGCTACGCCACCGTCGGATGCGACGGCCTGGTCCGCGGCATCGCCGAACTCGGCGCCGCCTACCGCCGGTTGCCGGCCGGCCAGGTCGGCGCGAACGCGTCGTAGCGGCGGGACACGCCGGGAGGCCCGGCCTGCGAGGGGCAGGCCGGGCCTCCGGTGAGAGTGGGGGTGGTGGTCAGGGGACGGGGATCCGGTCAGGGGACGGGGCCGGCGCCTGGGCGGCGGGGGCGCGGCGCGGCGTGGGCCGCAGCGGCCACCAGAGGGCGCGGCCGAGCAGCGCCGCCAGGGCGGGGACCAGGACCAACAAGAGGACGACGGCCGAGAGCAGGATGCCGAGCGTCATCGCGAAGGCGACCTGCTCGCTGCCCGGCGTGATCGCGAGGGTCGCGAAGGAGCCGGCCAGGACCAGGCCCGCCGTGGCGATCGCCGGGGCGGTGTGGCGGACGGCGCGGGCCACCGCGCCGCGGACCGGCCCGGGGTGGTGCATCTCCTCGCGGATCCGGTCGGTGATGAGGATGTTGTAGTCGGTGCCCAGGGCCACCACGAAGAGGAACAGCACCAGCGGGAGGGTGAAGCTGACGCCGGGCTTGTCCAGCAGGTGCTGGAACACCAGGGTCGCGGCGCCGAGGGTGGCGGCGAAGCCGAGCCCGACGGCGAGCATCAGCACCACCGGGGCGAGCAGACTGCGCAGGAGCAGCAGCAGGATCAGGGCGATGAGGGCCGCCGCGACCGGGAAGACGACCGCCAGGTCGTGGTCGACGGCCTCGGAGATGTCGGCGAAGATCGCCGCCGTGCCGCCCACATGGGCGCTCGTACCGGCCGGGGTGTGGGCGGCCACCGGCGGCGCGGACCGGGCCTGAGGCCAGGTCGCGGGCCCGCCGGCTCTGCGGGTCGGCGGTCAGGAAGAGGTCGATCCGGGCGGCCCGGTGGTCCGCGTTCAGGACGGTGCCGGCCACCTGGCCGACGCCCTCGACCTGGCCGAGCGCGCGGGAGAGGCCGTCCAGCCGGCGGGCGTCCAGGGTGCCGCCGTCGGTGGCGGTGAGATAGACGCTGGTCGGGTCGGACACGCCGGCCGGCAGCGCGCGGGAGATCTCGGCGGCGGTCGCGGCGGCCGGCGTCCCGGAGTCGCCGCCCTGCCCGTAGTCCATCCGGATCCCGGTCATCCCGGCGGCCAGCGCGCCGAGCAGCGCGACGGAGGCGACGAGCACGGCGAACGGCCGGCGGGCGACCAGCGCGCCGAAGCGGGCGGCGACGCCCTCGCGCGGCTCCCGGCGCAGGCTGCGGGACGGCCAGAACATCCGGCGGCCGCAGGCGGCGAGCAGGGCCGGCATCAGGGTGAGGCTGCCCAGCAGCATGACCAGGACGGCGACGGCGATGGCCGGGCCGAGCGAGCGGAACTGCCCGAAGCTCGCGACGCCCAGGGTGGCGAAGGCGGCCACGATGGTCAGCGCCGCCGAGGTGATCGCCGTGCCGACCCGGCCGGACACCTCGGCGGCGGCCTCGCGGGCGGGCTGGTCGGGCCGGGCCCGCAGGTGCTCGCGGAACCGGAAGAGCAGGAACAGCAGGTAGTCGATCCCGATGCCGAGCAGCACCACGGCGATCAGGCCCGGGGTGGAGGCGTCCAGCTTGAGTCCGGTGAGCGCCGCGGCGCCGGCCACCGCTCCGGTGGCCGCGGCGCTGATCATCGCGACGGCGAGGATCGGCAGCAGGGCCGCGAGCACGCTGCGGAACACCAGCACGTTGAGCAGCACGATCAGGCCCAGCACCAGGCTGCTGCCGATCGTCGCGGCGGTCCGGTTGGCGTCGGAGGTGTCGGCGGCCTCGGCCAGGCCGCCGGTGAAGCCGGTGCGCATCCCGGCCTCGCCGAACTGCGCGCGGGCGCCGTCCCGGAAGGCCCGGTAGACGCTCTGGACGCCCTCGTCCGCGGCGTTCCCGGTCAGTTCGGCGGAGAGCAGTTCGAAGCTCCGGTCGGGGGCGACCATCGCCGGGGCGACCCGGGGGGTCTGGGAGTGGTCGGGCACCAGGAACTCCGGCTCGTCGTCCTTCCGGGGCATGACCACCCGGCGCTGCCCGAGCTTCGCCGCCTCGGCCTCGATCCGCTGCTGGTCGGCGGGGGTGAGGGCCTGGCCGTCGGCCCGGGCGACCAGCACCGTCACCGTGGTGGCGTCCGGCTTGATCCCGAAGTCCTCCTCGGCGATCCGCAGGGCGGCGGCGGAGTCGTAGCCGCCGGGCAGGAAGTCACCGCTCTGCGACTGGGTGACCCGGGAGATCAGCATCGGGCCCAACACCCCCAGCCCGACGCCCAGTACCACCCAGAGGGCGATGACCTTCCACGCGTTTCTGGTCGAGAAACGGGTCAGTGCGCGGATCACGCTGCCCCCCGGCGGCTGGACGCGAACGTCGGCTTCGGAACCGGGGGTTCCCGGCCTGTTCCCAGACCATCAGGCGGCGGGGGTGGCGGGCGTCCGGGCAGCGGACGATCCGGGGCGGGGCCCCAGCTCCCCCGGCGGGCCCGGACCCGGGACCGTGCTCCTGGTTCCGGCCGCCCGCTCTCGGCCGCGGGGACCACGTCAGGCCCGGTGGGGCGGTGCCAGAATGGGGCATCATGGCTGACCAGCCCGGGAGGACCGAGATGGACGGGCGTCAGCGCCCCGGAGCGGACGCGGCAGCGCCGCCGAACCGGACGGACGGCACCGCCGCGTCGGGCCCGGTGGACGGCACCGCGTCAGGCCCGGTGGACGGCACCGCGCCGGTCCCGGCGGACAGCACCGCGCCGGTCCCGGCGGACGGCTCCCCGTGGAGCCACACCGACGCGCTGGTGGCCGTCGGCGCCGGCCTGCTCGACCTGGTGGCCTACCTGCTCTTCAACCAGGTCGAGGGCGCCCGCAGCATCAGCGTGCCGGGCTTCCTACTCCTCCTGCTGTCGGGCCTGCCGCTGCTCGCCCGGCGCCACCGCCCGGTGTGGGCGCTCGCCGCCGTCCTGGCGCTGGAGACCCTGGCCAACGTGCTGGCACCGATGGGCACCCACTTCGGCGCCGTCCTCACGGTGGCCGTGTACTCGGTCGCCCGGCACTGCAGCGGTCGCGTCACCGCCGCCGCGAGTGCGGCGACGGCGGTGGTGACGATGCTGAGCCAGAGCGGCATCGGCGCCCCCTCCTGGGGAGAGACCATCGCCGCCACCGCCTCCACCGCGCTGGTGGCCGCCGCCGGCCTCGCGGTCTCGCGCTGGCAGCGCGAGGTCGCGGCCAACCGCCAACTGCTGGCCGACCGCGCGGTGGCCGAGGAACGCCGCCGCATCGCCCGGGAGTTGCACGACATCGTGGCCCACCACATCACCACCATGCAGCTGATGGCCGGCGGCGCCCGCGCCAACCTCGGCAACCAGGAGGTGGTCCGGGACGCCCTGGTCACCCTGGAGTCCTCCGGCCGGCTGGCGCTGCGCGAGATGCGCCAGCTGCTGAACGTCCTGCGGGCCGGCGACGAACCGGACGCCGCCCCGCCCTCGCCGCAGCCCGGGGCGGAGGACCTCGACCGGCTGGTCGAGGAGTCCCGCCGGGCCGGACTGCCCACCGAACTCAGCGTCCACGGCGCCCCGCAGCCGCTGCCGCCGACCGTCGGCCTGACGGTGTTCCGGATCGTCCAGGAGGGCCTGACCAACGCCCGCAAGTACGCCGGACCGGCCCGCGCGTCCGTCCGGCTCGGCTACCGCCCGGACGGGATCACCGTCGAGGTCCGGGACGACGGCGCGGGCTTCGCCTCGCCGGACACCGGGCCGGCCGCCGGCGAGCGGGGCGGGTACGGCCTGATCGGCATGCGCGAACGGGTCGCCCTGCACGGCGGCACGCTGCGGACCGGTCCCCGGCCGGAGGGCGGCTTCGCCGTCCTCGCCGAACTGCCGCTGGCCCCCGACGAGACCGCCGAGGCGGCCGTCCAGCACGGGAGGGTGACCCGATGACCACCACGACGCCCCCGATCCGGGTCCTCCTCGTGGACGACCAGCCGCTGGTCCGGCGCGGGCTGTCGCTGATCCTCTCGCCGAACCCGTCCTTCGAGGTGGTCGGCGAGGCCGAGGACGGCGAGCGGGCCGTCGCCCTCGCCCACCGGCTGCGCCCCGACGTCGTGGTGATGGACATCCGGATGCCCGTCCTGGACGGCGTGGGCGCGACCGAGGAGCTGGCCCGCACCCTGCCCGGCTGCAAGGTCCTCGCGCTCAGCACCTTCGACATGGACGAGTACGTGGTGGCCGCGCTGCGGGCCGGCGCCCACGGCTTCCTGCCCAAGGACGTCTCACCGGAGGACCTCGCCACGGCGATCCGCACCGTGCACGCCGGGGAGGCGGCGGTCGCGCCGCGCCTGCTCACCCGGCTGATCTCCACCTACGTCCGGGCGCCCGTCGACGCCCCGCCGCCGCCCGCCGCCGCGACGGGGGAGCTCACGCCGCGCGAGGTGGAGGTGTGGCGGCTGATGGCCTGCGGTCTCGACAACGCCGGGATCGCCCAGGCGATGGACATCAGCAACTCCACGGTGAAGAACCACATCACCAGCATCTTCGGCAAGCTCGACGTCCGTGACCGCGCCCAGGCGGTCATCGCCGCCTACGAGTCCGGCCTGGTCACCGCCCGGACGGGCGGCGGGAGCGCCTAGGGCCTGTCGCGGCCCGGCGGTGTGGCGCGGCGTCAGGCCAGGCCGAGGATCACCGGGTCGCGGGCCAGGTCGTCCAGCAGGGCGTCCAGCTTCGCCCGGTCGACCGAGGGCATCAGGAACACGTGCACGTACCCGCGCAGCCCGGCCGGGTCGCCGGGGGTGGTCAGGACGTTCTCGGAGGACAGCGACCACTTGGCCACCAGCTCGGCGCTCGGCTTGCGGAACCGTACGGTGATCGCGCCCGGCGTCCTGGCCGGCCAGAGCTCGGCGCCGGTCTCCCGCTCCACCTCGCGGAGCCGGCGCTCCAGGTACGCGGCCAGCTCCTGGGAGCGGCGGATCCGGTCGACCTGGTCCCGGTAGGAGAGCCGGGAGAGGTGGTCCCAGAGCACCAGCGGCGAGAAGCCGTTGCGGGAGCCGGCGAAGGTGCTGTCCGGTGCGCCGATGTACTCCGGCTGGGTCGGCGGTTCGAGCTGGTACCTGGTCTTCGTCATGAAGACGCCGCAGGGCCACGGCACACCGGCCCACTTGTGCCCGCTCATGGCGATCGACGCGACCGGGTCGACGTCCCCGGACTCCCGGGTCGGCAGGGTGAGGCCGAAGTCGAACTCCGGCGGCTCGGCCTCCGGCGCCCAGCCGAACGCCGCCGGGTCCGCCGCGGCCATCCGCAGGAACGGCGCGTAGCCGGCGCCGAGCGCGCCGTCCACGTGGATCCAGAAGCCCCGGCGCGCGTCCTCCCCGGCGCGGGGCAGCAGCCCGTGGCGCTCGAAGATCGGCAGCAGGCGCTCGCAGGCACCCCGGACGTCGTCGTGGGCGCCCTTGAAGGTGCTCCCGAGGTTGAAGTTGACGAAGATCGGGTGCCCCTTCGCCGCGAAGAACTCCACCAGCACCGCGAGCGCGTCCACGTCGACGGCGCCGGGGCCGTCCCAGGAGCGGCCCGACGGGCCGGGCAGCGAGGGCACCTCGGCGGGCCACTCCCCGCCGAGCGGGCACGCGTCCGGGTAGTCCGCCGCGCCCACGGCGTGGAAGGTGTCGACGCCGAGCACGCGGACGGCCTTGGCGAAGGAGTAGTGGGTGTCCTCCGAGTAGAACGCCACCGGCCGGGGCGCGCCGGGCCGGGGCGCGCCGGGCCGGGTCAGGTAGTCGCGCGCGTTCCAGAGCGCGTACATGTTGCCCTCGGTCGAGCCCATGGACAGCATGTAGCCCCAGTACGACTCGGGGTCGGCCGGGTCGTACGCCGGCCCGGCGTGCCAGAGCCGGGCGTAGTAGTCGAGCACCGCGCGTTCGACGACCTTGGTGTTGGGCTTGTAGCCGCCGCTCTGGAACGGGTCGCCGAGGTTGTTGATGTTGCTCAGCATGAAGCGGGCGAGGTCGAGCGCGCTGCCCGCGAGCTCCTGGGTGGCCTGGTAGCCGACCATGTGCCGCCGCTTGCGGGTGAGGTAGCCGTCCATGCGGTCGAGCGCGCGCAGCCGCTCGCCGTCGGTGAGGCCCTCGGCGGGTATCGCGAAGTCCCCGCTCTCCGGCTCCGCGTCGAGCGCGGCCCCGTCGAAGTCGAGGACGCGGTCGACGGCGGCTGCACGGGCGGTCGTGGGGCTCATGGGCGCGGCACTCCGGTTCACTGGGACGGATTCGGCCGGGGCCGCTCGCCCGCCAGGATGGAACTTTTCACCACCTTGACGGAAGTGTTCCGAAGAAGATTCGAAAGCAGCCGGTTCAGCCTTGCGGATCTGCGGCACGGTCGGCGACCCTGAACGACGTGCCGAATTTTCCGCAGGCCCACCGGACGCCCATCGACGACATCGACCGCGCCATCCTGCGCGTCCTCGCCGAGAACGCCCGCACGCCGAACAACGCGCTCGCCGAGGCCGTCGGCGTCGCCGCCTCGACCTGTCTGGCGCGGGTGCGCGCCCTGCGCGACCGCGGCATCATCCGCGCGTTCCGGACCGAGATCGACCCGGCGGCCATCGGACTGCCACTCCAGGCGATGATCTCGGTCCGGCTGCGGGCGCACACCCGCGAGCAGAACGAGAGCTTCCGCAGCACCGCGCCCGACCTGCCCGGCGTCCTGGCGGTGTTCCACATGGCCGGGTCCGACGACTACCTGCTGCACGTCGGCGTGGCCGGCCCGGAGGGGCTGCGCGACTTCGTCGTGGACCACCTCACCACCCACCCGGCGGTGGCCCAGACGCGGACCAATCTGATCTTCGAACAGATACCGGGGCGGCGCTATCTGACCGAAGAGTGACGCCCGCGCCGGGCGGGCCGACCTCCGTGTCACCGCCCGTCGGCGTACAGGGCCTGGACGGTGGCGTAGCCGGGGGTGTCGGCGGGAGCGGCGGACACCGGGTCACCGGTGCGGACGGCGAGGGCGGCGGAGACGGCCGCGGCGAGGGCGGTCCGGTAGAGGAGCGATCCGAGGCTGACCCGGGCGACCCCGAGGGCCGCGAGTTCGGCGAGGCCGGGGCCGGTCGGGCTGAAGAGGACGTTCAGCGGGCCGGCGACGGTGCCGCAGATCCGCTCGATGGCGGCCGGGTCGGTCAGGCCGGGGACGAACAGGCCGTCCGCGCCCGCCCGTTCGTAGGCGGCGAGCCGGCGGTCGGTCTCCGCGGCGGGATCGGGCACGGCCAGCCAGTGGGTGTCGGTGCGCGCGTTGACGAACAGGGTGGGCGCGGCGGCCTTGACCGCGGCGATCTTGGCGGCGTGCACGGCCGCTGGGGTGAGCGTGCCGTCCGGACGACCGTCCTCCAGGTTGATGCCGACGACCCCGGCCTCCGCCAACTCGACGGCCAGCGCCGCGACTTCGTCCGGATCGTCGCTGAACCCGTTCTCCACGTCGACGGAGAGCAGGTAGCGCCCCGAGCGGCCGAGGCGGCGGGCCAGCCGGAGCGTCTCGTCGCGGGTGGCCGCGGCACCGTCGGGCAGTCCGGCCGCCGCCGCGACGCCCAGGCTGGTGGTGCCGATCGCGGGGAAGCCCTGCTCGGCGAGGACGGCGGCGGAGGCGTGGTCCCAGGCGTTGGGGAGCAGCAGCGGCTCGCCGGGGCGGCGGTGGAGGGCGGCGAACGGGGTGTCGAGCGGGGCATGCGGGGTGTGCGGGGTGGTGCTCATCGGACGGTCCTCTCGTACGAACGGAAGTCGGGTCGGGCGGTCAGGTGGTCGGCACGGCGAGGACCGGCGGGGCGGCCGAGGCGCCGTGCAGGATGCCGGTCGCGATGGCGAGCGCGTGCGTCCGCCCCGGGCAGCCTCGGCGGGGCGCCGAAGGTCAGCGGCGGCAGGTCGGGGCGGGCGGCCTGGGCGGCGGCGATGTCGAGCAGCACCTCCGCCCCGGCCGGGACGGGCACCCCGCCCACCTCGGTGGCCCGGGCGGCGCGGCGGCGCATGGTCCGCACGGGCGGGTCGTGCCGCAGCGCGGCGACGAGCGCCCCGGCCTCCCCCGCCCCGGCGCCGCCCGCCCCGCCCGCGCGACGGGCGTTCTCGACGAGGGTGGCGGTGGCGTCGCAGGCCTGGACGAGCAGCCCGATCCGGTTCGCCGCCCGCTCCAGCTCCAGCTCCGCCTCCGGACCCGCCGCACCGTCCCCGTCCGGCACCGCCCCCGGCCGCATCCGGGGCAGCAGCCAGGTCACCGCCGCGTCGGCCGCCGGGTTTTCCGGCCGCTCGACGAAGTACGACCCGGCGACCACCACGACCGCCCGGGCCACCTCCTCCGGCTCCGCCAGCCCGAGCGCCTCCGCGAGGACCCGGACCGCCCGGACCCGCACATCCGCCCCGGCACCCGCGGCCGCCGCCGACCGCAGGGCGTCCGGGTCGAGCCCGGCCAGGTCCGCCTCGACGAACGCCCGCCGGGCGGCGTGCCGCTCCCCCGCGCTGAACCGGGCCACGGTGGCCCGCAGCCAGGCCATGCCCCCGACCGGTCCCGACCCGGCGGGCGGCGGCACCAGCGCGGGATCGGCGAGGGCGGCGACGACGTCCTCGTACCGTTCGAAGCGCCGGACCGGGACGGGGCCAGTGGCTGGGGCGGAAGGGGCAGCGGAGGCGGTGGTGTCGGGCATGGACCTCACGCTAGGACCGGAACGTTTCGGCGCCCGCCGAACCGTCCGCAGGGCACCATGGACGCATGTCGCTCGTCCAACTCGCCGCCCTGCTCGCCGATCCGACCCGCGCCGCGTTCTGTACGGCCCTGCTCGACGGCCGCGCCTGGACCGCCGGCGAACTGGCCCGGCACGCGCGGGTGGCGCCGTCCACCGCGAGCGAGCACCTCTCCCGGCTGATCGCCGGCGGCCTGCTGGCCGAGGAACGGCAGGGCCGGCACCGGTACGTCCGGCTGGCCGGACCTGAGGTCGCCACGCTGATCGAGGACCTCACCTCCTTCACGCCCCCGGCCGCCGCCGCCCCGGGCACCGCCGCCCCCGCCCCGCGCTCCCTCCGCGAGGCCACCCGGCTGAGCGCCGAGGCCCGCGCCCGGACGTGCTACGACCACCTCGCCGGCCGCCTGGGCGTGGCGGTCAGCGACGCCGTCCTCGCGCGCGGCCTGGTGGCGGACGAGGCCGGCCCGGCCCTCACCGTCCGCGGTCGGGCCTGGCTGGCCGAGCTGGGCGTGGAACTGCCGCCCCGGGCCGGACGCGGCGGCGCCCGCCCGGTGGTCCGCACCTGCCTGGACTGGACGGAGCGGCGCAACCACCTGGGCGGCGCGTTCGGCGCGCTGCTCTGTCGGACGGCGCTGGACCGGGGCTGGGTCGAGCGGATCGGCTCCGGCCGCGCGCTGCGGGTGACGCCGGACGGCGACCGGGCCCTGCGCGACCTGCTCGGCGTCGACGCTGCCTGGCTTACCCTCCTCAGCCCATCGTCTTCGCCCCGTCCAGCGCCTCCCGGATGATGTCGGCGTGCCCGGCGTGCTGCGCCGTCTCGGCGATGATGTGCAGCAGCACCCGCCGGACCGACCAGGCGGCGCCCGGCTCGAACCACGGCGCGGTCGGCAGCGGATGCGCCAGGTCGAGGTCCGGCAGGCTCACCACCAGGGCGTCCGTCTCGGCCGCCACCCGCTCGTACTCGGCGAGCAGCCCGGCCAGGGTCTCGCCCTCGGCCATCCTGAACTGCCCCTCCCAGTCGACCGGTTCGGCCGCCATCGCGGTCGCGCCGCCGACCGCGAACCGCATCCAGCTCGCCTCCGTCCCGGCGACGTGCTTGATCAGACCGGCCAGGCACAGCTCGCTGACCGTGGTGCGCCGGGCGGCCTGCTCGTCGGTGAGGTCGCGGACCGTGAGGCGCAGGAACCCCCGGTGCTTGTCGAGGGTCTGCACCAGCTCCGCCCGCTCACCGCCCGACCCGGCCGACCCGGCCGCCCCGGACGGCGCCGCCGCGGTCACTCCGCCACCATGGCCGGCATGTCGCCGGCCGTCCGTCCGAGATCGATCACGCCGAACGCCGCGCCCTGCGGGTCACCGACCGCCGCGAACCGGCCGAACGGGCTGTCCATCGGGCCGAAGTGCAGTGTCCCGCCCCGCTCGGTGACCTTGGCGACGGTGGCATCGCAGTCGTCCACGGCGAAGTACACGCTGAGGTAGTTCGGCGCCTCGGGCGCCAGGTCGGTCGGGCCCGCCTGCATCCGGCCGAGCACCGGCTGCTCCCGGACGTGGAAGATCTTGTAGTCGACCTGCTCGGAGTCCATCCGCTTCACCGCGTACGGGAAGACGGCGGGGAAGAAGCCGTCCGCGGCGGCGGCGTCCCGGGTGATGACCTCGGCCCAGGTGTACGCGCCCGAGGCGCCCTGCTTCTCGAAGCCCTCGTGGGTGCCGGCCTGCCAGACGCCGAAGGCGACGCCCGCCGGGTCCTTGGCGATCACCATCGAACCGAACTCGCCGACCGCCATCGGGCCCATCAGGACCTCGCCGCCGTTGGCGCGGATCTTCTCGGCGGTGGTGGCGGCGTCGGGCGAGGCGAGGTAGAGGCACCAGGCGGACACCACGGTCCCGTCCTGGCCGGGCATCGGCGGGACGATCGCGGCGACCGCCTTGCCGTCGGAGTAGGCCTGGGTGTAGTTGCCGTACTCGGAGGAGGACTCACCGAAGGTCCAGCCGAGCACATCGCCGTAGAACGCCTTCGCGCCCTCCAGGTCGGTGAACATCGCGTCGGCCCAGCAGGGCGTTCCCTCGGGTAGCACAGGCATGGCGGAACCCTCTCGTGTGGCATTTTGTCCCGATTTGCCACCCTAGTCAGTCCCCAGCCGCCCCGCACACCCACACACCCGCGCGTCCCGCGACCAGCGGCGGCCCGCCGAGGACCGAAAACCCCAGTGGACCGCCGCTCACCCACTCACTAACCGACCACCGCCGCGACGCCGCCCCGGCCGGCCGCACCGAACACCGAGGCCGCCGACGTCCCCAGCCCGGTCGGCCCTCCCAGGAACGCACCCACCACGCCGCCGCCCGGCTCGGCCACCTCCTCGGCGGCCGCGGCCGGCGCCCCGGCCGCCTCCCGCCCGAAGTGCCGCAGCAGGTCCTCCTCCCGGTACCGGCGGCAGTCCCGGTGCCAGATCAGGATCCCGGCGAGCCAGTTCTCCAGCTCCTTGACGTACCCCGCGAGCGTCGCCCGCGCCGGCCCGCCCAGCTGGAAGTCCTCGAACAGCACCGGGAACTCCTCGGCCACCACGTGCTGGAACTGGTCGAGCCGCGAGTGCATGAGGTCGTCGACGATCCGCACCGCCGCCGGGTAGTCGCAGTTGAAGAAGGTCTGCACCACCAGGACGGCGTTGTGCACCTCGCCCTCGAACTCCACCTCCTTCTGGTACGAGTGGAGGTCGTTCATCATCGCCGCGTAGTCGGAGACGGCGTTCTCCACCGAGCGCATCGGACCGCTCGCGTAGACCTCGTCCGGCACGACCTCCCCGTGCGCCAGCCGCGCGAGGCTCATGGTGAGCTCGGAGCCGAAGGTGGCGCGGCGCATCTCCAGGTAGTCGACCGGGTCCGGGATCCGGTTCTGGACCTGGTTGTTGAGCTCCCAGATCCAGCTCGACACCATCGCCTCGATGGTGTCGCGGAACTTCCGGCGCGCCTCGACGGCCATCGGGCCGGCGGTCCGCTCCCAGAGGTCGGCCAGCGCGCGCTCCACCGCGTTCAGCGGCTCCGCGGCCGGCTCGCCGTCGACCGGCATGAGCAGCACGTACCGCGCGACCGCCGCCTTGGCGCCGGCGAGGTCGCCGGTCCGGCCGAACGCCCTCGGGAACCAGTCGTCCGCGTAGGTGCCCCAGAACAACCAGTCGGTGGAGAGGTCGAGTTGGTCGGCGCTGGCGTCCGGGTGGATGCCGGCCGCGCAGAGCGCGAGATCGTAGTCGGCGGCGTCCTCGGCGCTCCAGATGCCCGCGGACGGGTCGTCCGGGCGGGCCTCCAGCAGCCCCATCCGCTCGGCCCACTCGATCGTGTGCAGCCGCGAGGCCGCCAGGTAGGGGCTCAGCTCGACCGTGAACGGCAGCCGGAACTCGGGCAGCACGGACGGGCCGACCGCCTGGAACGGCACGTGCGCGTGCGACCGCGCCCGCCGGATCCCCGGTTCGACGTCCCCGCGCGAGCCGCCGACCAGACCGGTCCCGGGCGACTCCAGCGAGGCCCCCGGCCCCGGGCCCGCCGCCCCCAGCGCGGCCAGCAGCGCGGCGACCGGCGACTCCCCGACCGTCGGCGCCCAGTCCTTCGTCACCGGCCCGGACCGGCTCAACGAGCCCAGCTCGTCGGCCAGATCACCCAGCGCCTCGCCGGACCGCAGCACGTCCAGCGCCGACGTCCCGACACCGCCGATCGCGAACGGGTCCCACCAGGTGGCCGTGCCCGCGGCCGCGCCGCCGCCGTTCATGTACCGACTCGACCGCATGTGCCACTCGTGCCCGCCGGCCTGCCAGTCCTGCAGCCCCTTGACGTAGGCCAGCACCCGGGCGCAGCCGTCCGCGTCGAGCCCGGTGTCGGCGAACAGCTGCGGCAGTTCGGTGACCACGGTGTTCTCGAACTGCTGGAGCCGCGAGGTGAGCAGGTCGTTGACGGCGTCCGCCGCCTCCTGCGTGCCGCACTCCAGGAACTTCTCCAACACCAGGACGCCGTTGCTGAGTTCGCCCTCCTCCGTGACCTCGCGCTGGTAGGAGAACAGGTCGTTGCGCAGGTGGACGCCGTCCGAGAAGGCGTCCATCAGCACCCGCAGCGGCCGCGACCCCGACACCTCGGCCGGCACCTCGGCCCCGGCCGCGTACTCGATCAGCCCGGCGGACCAGGGCGCGCCGCCCACCTTGCGGCGCATCTCGATGTACTCGACGGGGTTGGAGATCCGGCCCGCGTTGATGTTCGCGAGCTCCCAGAGCGACTCGTTGAGCAGATTCCGGGTGCTCTCGGCGAACCGCACCCGCCAGTCCTCACCCATCGCCGGCACGGTCCGCCGCCAGAGGTCGGCCAGCCCGGCCTCGACCGGATTGGTGGGCTCGGGCATCGGCGCGCCCGGATCGGCCGGCATGAACAGCGGCAGCCGGTCCAGGTACGCCTTGCCACCCACCCGGTCGTTGGTCCGCTTGAAGACCTCCAGGAAGTGGTCGTCGAAGAAGAACACCCAGACGTACCAGTCGGTGACCAGCGACAGGACCTCGGACGACGCGTCGGGGTGGGTGTAGGCGCAGAGCAGCCCGTAGTCGTGCGCGTCCAGATCCGCCCGGGTCCACACGCCCGACCCCTCCAACATGCCCATCTCCCGCGCCCACGCGGAGGAATGGACCCGCGCCTCGTCAAGGTACGGATTGAGCCGCGCCGGATGCGGCACGTAGAAGGACGGCAGTTCGAACGGCTGGGACACCGGGCGAGCCTTTCTGGACGCGTCGACAAGGCCGACACAGCATTACCCGACTTCACCGATCTCAGCCGGAGAACCGGAACAGTCATATGAGATAGCCCACCCCACTCGAACACCTGCCCACCCCGGGGCCCTCATTAGCTCACTCGTGCGACTGATCGGCCCCACCCCACCCTTCCACTACGCTCGGACCGGACCGCCCGCCGCCGTCACCACCCCACCCGCACCGCCGAGTTCGACAGGCGGCGACCCGACAGCCGATAGAGGGAACACCCGCCACTGGAGGCTTTCATCGCCGGCCTCGGTGTCGACCTCGGCGACCGTATCCACCTCGGCTACCCTCACATGACCCTCGGTCTGGCGTAGCGGCACTGTCAGCGGCACCGGCACCGCACGGAACTCCGCTGACGAACCACCCCGTGATTCCAAGGAATCGGCTGGTCATGGCGTGTTGACACGGCCCCCTCCTCGCCCGTCCAGCAGACTGGGCGCGACCCGAGTCCATGCTCCGAGGAGGTCAGCCCATGAACGTCACCGTGCGGCTAGCGCAGCAGCCCGAGGCCGACGAGCTGCTCGGGCGGAGCCCGCTCGCCGCGCTCGTCGGGATGCTGCTGGACCAGCAGGTGCCCATGGAATGGGCGTTCACCGGGCCGCTCACGATCGCGCGGCGGCTGGGGCACGAGGACCTGGACGCGCACGAGATCGCCACGTACAACCCGGACGAGTTCGTCGCCCTGCTCTGCGAGAAGCCGGCGGTGCACCGGTATCCGGCGGCGATGGCCAAACGGGTGCAGCAGCTCTGCCAGTTCCTGGTGGCGCAGTACGACGGGGACGCCGCCGCGCTGTGGAAGGACGTCGCGACCGGGCGGGAGGTGCTCAGCCGGCTCAACGCGCTTCCGGGGTTCGGGAAGCAGAAGTCGCAGATCTTCCTGGCGCTGCTCGGCAAGCAGTACGGCGTACGGCCGGAGGGCTGGCGGGAGGCGGCCGGGGCGTACGGCGAGGAGGGGGCGTTCCGCTCGGTCGCGGACATCACCGGGCCGGACTCGCTGGAGCAGGTGCGCGCCACCAAGCAGGAGCTGAAGCGCGCCGCCAAGGAGGAGAAGGCCGCGAAGGACGCCCAGGCCAGGACGAAGGTCCGCGCCTGAGCCGGGCCCGGCCGCACCGCCGGGCCCGGCCTCACCGCAGCCGCCGGTACGGGTAGCGGTCGCGGATCTCCCGGGCGAAGTAGCGCCCGAGGCTGTCCGCCGCCACCAGTTCGCGGTGCACCCGCCCCGGCACGGACCGGTAGGCGTACAGGCCGCCGCAGGTGAACTCCAGCTCCAGCATGCGGTGCGCCGCGTCGTAGCCGACCGAGCGCAGCGCCGAGGAGTCCACCGGCGTACGGAGCATGGTCCTCCCAGTGTGCGCGGTGGGCCCCGGCCGCGCACTCCGCGCGACCGGGGCCCACCCCCGAGTCCACCCGCCCCGGGCCTACATCAGGACGAGCTCCTTCTCGGCCTCCTCGACGGCCGCCGGGGCGGCGTCCGTCCGCCGCCCGGGCAGCGCGAACATCAGCAGGAACACCACCGCCAGCACCCCGAGCACCCACCACATCGCGTGCTCGAACGCCCCGACGAACGCCGCGCCCGCCGCCGTCCCGGCCGGCACCGCGTCGAAGAAGGCCACCGAGACCAGGCCCAGGCCGAGCGCCAGGCCGACCTGGTTCACCGTGTTGATCAGCCCGGAGGCCGAGCCGGCGTGCTCCCGCGGGACCTCCGCCAGCACCGCGTCGGTGATCGGCGCGACGATCAGGCCCATGCCCGCGCCCATCACCACCAGCGGCAGCGCCATCTGCCAGGGTGCGATGCCGGTGCCGTACCGGTGCGCCTCCGCGATGTAGACGAGCACGCCGGCCGCCATCACCAGGGCCCCCGCCTGGAGCACCTTCCGCCCGAACCGGGGCACCAGCTGCTGCACCGAGACACCGGCCGCCGTGGACACCGCGAGCGAGAACGGGATGCCCGTCGCGCCGGCCTTCAGCGGGCTCCAGCCGAGACCGAGCTGCATGTAGAGGGTCCAGACCAGGAAGAAGATCCCGGTGACGACGCCGAAGGTCAGCTGGACGCCGATGCCCGCCGCGAACGACTTCACCCGGAACAGCGACAGCTCCACCAGCGGCGAGCCGTCCCGCCGCGTCTTGACCCGCTCGTACGCGACGAACAGCGCGAACACCGGTAGGCTCCCGGCCATCGTCAGGTGGCCCCAGAGCGGCCAGCCGGCCTCCCGGCCGTGGGTCAGCGGGTAGATCAGCATCAGCAGGCCGAGGCTGGCCAGCAGCACGCCCGGCAGGTCCAGCTTGAGCGCCCGCTCGGCCTTGGACTCGGTGATGAAGATCCGGCCGAGCAGCAGGCCGGCGATCCCGACCGGCAGGTTGATCAGGAAGATCGGCCGCCAGCCGAGCCCGAACACGTCCCACTCCGTCAGCACCGCGCCGATCATCGGACCGCTGACCGCGCCCAGGCCGATCACCGCGCCGAACAGGCCGAACACCTTGCCGCGCTCCTCCGCCGGGAAGGTCGCGTGGACGATCGACAGCACCTGCGGCACCATCAGCGCCGCCGTCCCGCCCTGGAGGATCCGCATCGCGACCAGCATCTCGGAGCCGCTCGCCAGACCGCAGAGCGCCGAGGCGAGCGTGAAGCCGGCCATGCCGATCAGGAACAGCCGCTTCCGGCCGTGGATGTCACCCAGCCGGCCGCCGGTGATCAGCCCGATGGCGAAGGCCAGCGCGTATCCGCCGGTCACCCACTGCACGGCGGAGAACGACGCCCCCGTGGACTCCTGGATGCTCGGGATCGCGATGTTCACGATCGTGACGTCCACCAGGTCCATGAAGGAGGCCGTCATCACGATCGCCAGCGCGATCCACCTCCGCCGGTCCGACACCGGCGCCGATACCGATGCCGGCACCGCCACCGGCCCCGCCACCGACACCGGCCCCGCCACCGGCCCGGCCCCCTGGCCCGAAACCTTCTCCACCGCACGCTCCTCGTCGCCGTTCTTCAGCACGTCGACGACGGTACGGGCCATCTAGGTCAGATCCTGTCCTGGACTTCCGGCACCCTGGTCCCATGACCGATACCCCGGCACGACTCCTCAGCCTGCTCTCCCTCCTCCAGACCCCGCGTGAGTGGCCCGGCAGCGAGCTCGCCGATCGGCTCCAGGTCAGCCCGCGCACCATCCGCCGCGACATCGACCGGCTCCGCGAGCTCGGCTACCCGGTCGAGGCCACCATGGGTCCGGTCGGCGGCTACCGGCTGGTCGCGGGCACCGCGATGCCACCGCTGCTGCTCGACGACGAGGAGGCGGTGGCCATCGCGGTCGGCCTGCGGGCGGCCGCCGGACACGCCGTGGTCGGCATCGAGGAGGCCTCGGTGCGCGCCCTCGGCAAACTGCTCCAGGTGCTGCCCGCCCGGCTGCGGCACCGGGTCGCCACGCTCGACCGGGCCACCCTCCCGCTGCTCACCGGCGACGGCCCGACCGTGGACCCGGAGGACCTCACGGTGCTGGCCAACGCCGTCGCCAACCGCGAGCGGCTCCGCTTCGGCTACCGGGCCGGCAACGGCGCCGAGACCCGGCGCCAGGTCGAGCCGGAGCGGCTGGTCTCGGCCGGCCGCCGCTGGTACCTGGTCGGCTTCGACCTCGACCGGGACGACTGGCGGCTGTTCCGGGTGGACCGGATCAGCGATCCCTTCGCCACCGGCGCCCGCTTCACCCCGCGCCCGCTCCCGGCCGAGGACGCCGCCGCGTACGTCGCGAGCAAGCTCCGCCGCCAGTCCTCGACCCACACCCTGGACGCCACCCTCCGGCTGCCGGCCGACGAGGCCCGCCAACGGCTGGGCGGCTACGGCGACGCCGAGGTCGAACCGATCGACGAGCACAGCTGCCGGCTCCGCTCCCGCACCGACTCCCTGGAGTGGCTGGCGGTGCGCCTGCTGATGGTCAACTGCGACTTCGAGGTCCACTCGCCGCCCGAGATGCGCGACCACCTCCGCGCCATCGCCACCCGGGCGGGGCAGGCCGCCGGCCCCGCCTGACGACGCGACGCCGCCGCCCGCCGCCCGCGGTCCACGGGCGGCGGCGTCGGCACACACAGTCCAGCGAGTCCGGCCGGTCCTCAGACGCCGTACTCGGGGGTGAGGACGGCGCGGGCCAGGGTGTGGAAGGTGATGTGGAAGCCGACCTGGGCCGCCGGGGTCTCGGGGGTGACGTCCAGGGCGTCCACGTCGAGCGCGTGGACGGCGAAGGCGTAGCGGTGCACCGGCCCGGGCGGCGGGGCGGCGCCGTCGTACTTGTTGCCCGGGAAGTCGTTGCGGGCGTGGAAGGAGCGCTCGCCGGGCAGGTCGCCGTCGGAGGCGCCGGCGCCGCGGGCCAGGCCGGTGGTGTCGGCGGGCAGGTTGAGGGCGAGCCAGTGCCACCAGCCGGAGCCGGTCGGGGCGTCCGGGTCGTAGCAGGTGACGGCGATCGAGCGGGTGCCCTCCGGCAGGCCCGACCAGGCCAGCTGCGGCGACCGGTTGCCGCCTCCGTGGATGAACTCATCGGCCAGCGTGCCGCCGTCGGTGACGTCCTCGCTGGTCAGCTCGAAGGACGGCACCTGCGGCAGGAACTCGTACGGCAGCGGCGGACGCACGCTCATGGAGGGTCACCTCTCGGCACAACGGGAAGGGGAGGCCCAGGCCTGGGCACGACATTCACCCTATCGGGGTGACCGACCCGGCGGCCCGGCCCTACAGTCGGGGCATGGCCCCGCGATTCGCCCGTCTGCTCCGTGACTCCCGTGCCGCGCTGCTCACCATGCTCGGCGCCCTCGCCGTCATCTGGGCGGTCCAGGTGGCGAACTGGCTCGACGACTACCGGCTCTCCTACGAGTACGGCATGAGCTCGGGCCGGCTCGACGAGCTGCCGGACGTGCTCACCATGCCGTTCCTGCACTTCGGTTGGGAGCACATCGAGGCCAACTCCTGGCCGCTGTTCGCGTTCGGCTTCCTGGCCGCGTACCGGGGCATGAAGCGGTTCCTGCTCGCGACCGCGCTGATCGTGGTGACCAGCGGCCTGACGGTCTGGTGGTTCGAGCGGCCCGATGCCGTCACGGCGGGCGCCAGCGGCGTGGTCTACGGGTACTTCGGCTACGTGGTGCTGCGCGGGATCTTCGACCGCAACCTGCTGGACACGGTGATCGGCGTGGCCGTCGCCGCGCTCTACTCCTACCTCCTGCTGGGCGTGCTGCCGGGCGCCCAGGGCGTCAGCTGGCTGGGCCATCTGGGCGGGCTGGTCGGCGGGCTGGCCGGCGCCTGGCTGCTGCGCGACCGCGCCCCTCGGCGCGCACCCGGCGCCGCCACGACCACGGCAAGCCCCGGCCCCGGCAGCCCCGCCGGCGCGCTGCTCAAGGAGCTCGACGACCTGGGCATCTGAGCCCTCCCTGCGGCCCCGGGCGCGCCGCCCCGGCCAGGTATAGACCATTCCCCGCCCCTGCGGTTAGCGTGAACGGGCCCCCGCCCCCTGCTCCGGAGCCACACCGTGGAGTCGTCCGTCCTCGCCTTCGCCACCGACCTCCTCGACGAGGGCGCCGACACCTTCTTCGGCAACCTCACCGACCGGGCCGGGGTCGGCGGTGTCACCCTCGCCTCGGTCTACCACGAGGCCCGCGACGTCTTCCCGCACAACCCCCGCCGGGTGATCCGCTACCTGGAGCCGGGCGCGGCCTACTTCCGCCCCGACCCGGCCCGCTGGTCCGGCCGGCGGCTGCGGCCCGTGCCGTCCACCGCGATCGGCGACCGAGATCCCTTCGCCGAGGCCGCCGAGGAGGCCCGTCGGCGTGGCCTGAAGCTGCACGCGTGGACGGTTTTCTGCCACAACGACCGGCTCGGCTTCGAGCATCCGGACTGCGCGCCCGCCAACGCCTTCGGGGACCGCCACCTCACCGAGCTGTGCCCGGCCCACCCCGAGGTCCGCGCCTACGCCCGCACCCTGGTCACCGAGCTGGCCCGGTACGGCGTGGACGCGATCCGGGCGGAGTCGCTGCACTTCCACGGCCTGCGCCACGGCTACCACCACGAGCGCTACTTCGAGGAGCTGGGCCCGGCCGCCGAGGCGCTGCTCGGCCTCTGCTTCTGTACGCACTGCCGGGCGGCCGCCGTCCGCGCGGGCGTGCCCGCCGAGGAGGCGGCCGCGGCGGTCCGCGCCGAGCTGCGCCGCCGGCTGGCCGACGACACGGCCGCCGCCGAGCCCGCCGCGCTGGACGAGCTGGCGGACGGCGCCGTCGCCGCCTATGTGGACGCCTCGGCCGCGACGGTGACCTCGCTGGCCGCCGAGGTGACCGAGGAGGCGGACCGGTACGGCATGCGGCTGAGCTTCCTGGACGGCGGCGGCCCGGGCAGCGGCTGGCTGTCCGGGATCGACCTGCCGGCGCTGGCGAAGGCCGCCCACCAGATCGAGACGCTGGGTTACGCCCGCACGCCCGAGGCGGTCCGCGAGAAGCTCGCCGCCTTCGCCCTGCACGGGGTGCGGCCGCGGGACATGGCGGTGATCCTGCGGCCGATGGCCTCGGACTGCGACGGCCCGGCCAACCTCGCCGCCAAGGTCGCCGTGCTGCGCGAGCTGGGCGTACCGGAGGTCGAGTTCTACCACTACGGCCTGATGCGGCTCTCCTCGCTGGACCGGATCGGCGCCGCCCTGGCCTGATGCTGCCATGGCCGGAATCGATCGCTCACCCGTACGGCCGATCCTGGCCATGCCAACATGTGCTCCCTAAGCTCCCCCTCAGTCGTGATCATCCGACGAGGGGGAGCACCCAATGACCGAGCCGCAGTTCAGCCGCCGCCGCCTGCTCGCCGGAGCCGCCGGCACCGCCGGGGCCGCCGCCCTGGCGGGCACCGTCGGCGCCACCGGGGCCGCCGCGGCCACCGTCCCGGCACCCAGCCCGTACGCGCTCAAGCTGCCGCACCAGATCGAGGCCGAGGCCCTGATCGACAACCTGCGGCTGCGCCCCTGGGACCAGAACGCCAACCGGTACAAGACGGCCGGTGAGTTCGAGGACGTCTACACCAGCGTCCGCTGGGGCACGGCCGGCCACCCCGAGGAGTTCTACAACCTCGCCCAGTGCTCCTCCTTCATCACCCTGGCGCTCCAGCGCGCCTACGGCACCCAGCCCACCGTGCCGGCCGGCACGCCGATGCCGTGGGGCGGCTACAGCTACGGCTGGGCGACCAGGGAGTACTTCCAGCAGTACTTCATCAAGGACCCGGCCAACACCAACCCCTACCCGACCGCCGAGAAGTACCAGCAGGCCTTCCTCGACCCGGGTTCGCTCCCGCACTTCACCCGCGTCACCAAGCCGGTGAACCTGCGCCCCGGCGACCTGGTGGCCCTCGACTACCACCCCGACGAGGACGGCTCCAAGCCGTACACCGGTCACATCGTCATGATCCGCGAGCGCAAGGGCACCTGGACGGACGCGGTGGTGGACGCCAAGCTCGGCCGCCCCGTCGTGCCGTACGTCTTCGAGATCATCGACTGCACCAGCGACCCGCACGGCAACCCGGCGAACGGCGGCACCGCCACCGAGCTCTACCGGGCCTTCCCGGACACCCGGATCGAGGAGATCCCGACCACCGCCGGCACCTCGGCCTGGAAGGAGCACGACGGCGTCGGCTACGGCCACATGGTCTTCTACGCGGACGCCGACACCAAGCTGTTCGCCGGCTACCGGTGGAGCCTCAACAGCACGGTGCCGCGCAGCGTCGCCGAGCGCCCGATCTCGGCCGGCCGGGTCTGGCTCACCGACGCGATCTGAGCCCGGCGTCCGAGCCCGGCGCGCCGCCTCACCTCCGCCGCCGGGACGTTCCGAACAGGCTCCGGGAGATCTCCCGCCCGAGCTGCGTCCCGGCGGAGCGGGCGAAGGACTTGAGCGCCGGGTTGCTCATCAGCGCCCCGAGCAGCCCGCCGCCCTCCTTCTCCCGCTCCCGCTCCGGCGGCTGCTCCACGTCCGCCGGCGGCACCGACACCGGCACCGGCTCGGCCTGCGGCCGGGCGGCCCGCGCCGCGAGCTTCTCGTACGCCGACTCCCGGTCGATCGCGTCCCGGTACTTCCCGGCCAGCGCCGACCCGTCCACCGCCGCCCGCAGCGCCGCCGGCGCGATCGGCCCCATCAGCGACTGCGGCGCCCGCAGCCTGGTCGCCGCCACCGGCGTCGGCGCGCCCTTCTCGGACAGCACCGTGACCACGGCCTCGCCGGTCCCGAGCGAGGTCAGCACCTCCCCCAGGTCGTAGGCGGGCGACTTCGGGAAGGTCGACACGGTCGCCTTCAGCGCCTTGGCGTCGTCCGGGGTGAACGCCCGCAGCGCGTGCTGCACCCGGTTGCCCAGCTGGGCCAGCACCTCCGACGGCACGTCCTTGGGCGTCTGGGTGACGAAGAAGATGCCCACGCCCTTCGAGCGGATCAGCCGGACGGTCTGGGTGATCGCCTCCAGGAAGGCCTTGGAGGCGCCCTTGAACAGCAGGTGCGCCTCGTCGAAGAAGAACACCAGCTTCGGCCGGTCGAGGTCGCCGACCTCGGGCAGCTCCTGGTAGAGGTCGGCGAGCAGCCACATCAGGAAGGTGGAGAAGAGCCGCGGCCGGTCCTGCACGGCCGGCAGCTCCAGCACCGAGACCACGCCCCCGCCCGCCGCGGACCGCAGCAGTTCGGCGGTGTCGAACTCCGGCTCGCCGAAGAACGCCCCGGCCCCCTCGTTCTCCAGCAGGGTGAGCGAGCGCAGGATCACCCCGGCGGTGGCGGCGGAGATCCCGCCGAGGCCCTTCAGCTCCTCCTTGCCCTCGGGCGAGGTGAGGAAGGTGATGACCGCCGTGAGGTCCTTGAGGTCGTACAGCTCCAGGCCGTTGCGGTCGGCGTAGAGGAAGACCAGGCCGAGCGAGGACTCCTGGGTCTCGTTCAGGTCCAGCACCTTGGCCAGCAGCAGCGGGCCGAAGCTGGTCACGGTCGCCCGGACGGGGATGCCGCTGCCCAGGCCGCCGAGCGCGTAGAACTCGACCGGGCAGCCCCGGGGCCGCCAGTCCTGGCCGACCTCGGCGGCCCGGGCGGCGGTCCGCTCACCCGGCTCGCCCGGCGCGGCCACCCCGGAGACGTCGCCCTTGATGTCGGCGAGGAACACCGGCACGCCCTGGGCGGACAGCTGTTCGGCGATCAGCTGGAGGGTCTTGGTCTTGCCGGTGCCGGTGGCGCCCGCCACCAGCCCGTGCCGGTTGAGCACCCCGAGCGGCACCCGCACCGGGGCGTCGGCGTACGCGGTGCCGTCCAGCAGCACCGCGCCGAGCTCCAGCGCGGGCCCGGTGAAGGCGTACCCGTCGGCGATCTCCCGGACGGCGTTCGGAACGGCAGCGGACATCGGAGACCCTCCAGGGTGATGCGGCGGTGCGGCAGTACGGGGGACCTACCCGACATTTCCCATGAAACAGCCGTAATCCCCCGCCCGCAGCTCACACCCGTGCGCGTGGCGCAGCCACGGCTGCTGGGCCATCCGCCGCCCAAACGGTAGGCTTTCCGTGTGATCTTCAAGCGCATCGGCAATGGGCGGCCGTACCCGGATCACGGCCGTACCAGCACCCGCCAGTGGGCGGACGTCGCCCCGCGCCCGGTGCGACTCGACCAGTTGGTGACCACCAAGGGCCAGCTGGATCTGGAAACCCTCCTCGCGGAGGACTCGACCTTCTACGGGGACCTCTTCGCGCACGTCGTGAAGTGGCACGGCGACCTGTACCTGGAGGACGGCCTGCACCGGGCGGTCCGCGCCGCGCTCCAGCAGCGCCAGGTGCTGCACGCCCGCGTCCTCGAAATGGAATGACAGACGAGCCGGTTCACCCGGCCGTACGCGTCGGACCGCCCTCCGGTCAGGGACCGGAGGGCGGTCCCCGCATACCCGGGTGCCGCCACGGTGCCGCCATTCGGGTACCGGCGTACTCCGGATGATGATCGTTTAGTACCTTCACAGCGGTACGGCACTAATCTGCTGACTACGGCCGCGATCGCCTTCCCGCGACGCCGCGCCCGGCCCCACCGTCACCCGATCCCCGCCCCGGCACGAGGGGGAGACAAACCGTGAGCATGTTGACTCCCCAAGGCCTGAAGGGGAAGCAGTACCGGATCACCGGCAACGCCTATCCGCGACTGGGCCGCCCACCGAAGAAGAGCCGCAAGGTGTTCGCGCTGCTCGGCGCGCTGCTCGCGCTGGCCCTGATCGGCCTCGGCGGCGTCCAGCTCTGGGACATCTTCACCGGCAAGGGCAAGCACGCCTCCGCCCAGGCCTGCGCCAACCCCTCCGGCAAGCCGCTCGCCGCCCCGACCCCGGACGCCGGGCCGACCGCACCGGGCACGGCCGCCGCGCCGATCGACCCCGCGGCGGTCCCGCAGCCGGCGGCCGTCACCGTGAACGTCTACAACGCGACCGCCAAGGCGGGTCTGGCGGCCCGCACCGCCGAGGAGCTCAAGAAGCGCGGCTTCACCATCGGCAAGGTCGGCAACGCCCCGGCGGAGCTGGACAAGAAGGTGCCGGGCACCGCCCAGGTGGTCGCCGGTCCGACCGGCGCCGGGGCGGCCACCCTGGTCGGCTCGGTGATCGCCGGTGCCACCAGCACCGCCGACGCCCGGACCGACGCCACCGTGGACTTCGTCATCGGCGACAGCTACAACGCGCTGCTCGACGAGACCCAGGCCGCCGCCGCGCTGGCCGCCGCCACCCGTCCGGTCCCCGCCCCGAGCAGCACCGGCAGCTGCTGACCCGTTCGGAGCAGCGCCCGCAGCTGCTGACCCGCTCGGAGCAGCGCCCGCCGCACAGCGAGGAGCCCCCCGGCAGCACGCCGGGGGGCTCCTCCGTATCCGTATCCGTGTCCGGACGGGCTGGGCTCAGCCCGCCGTGCCGTACAGCCGGTCGCCCGCGTCGCCGAGGCCCGGGACAATGTAGCCGTGCTCGTTCAGCCGCTCGTCGACGGCCGCGGTGACCACCGTGACCGGCAGGCCGGACAGCTCGCGCTCCATCACCTCGACGCCCTCCGGCGCGGCCAGCAGCACCACGGCGGTGACGTCGGTGGCACCGCGGTCGATCAGCATCCGGATCGCCGCGACCAGCGTGCCACCGGTGGCCAGCATCGGGTCGAGCACGTAGACCTGGCGGCCGGAGAGGTCGTCCGGCATCCGGGTGGCGTAGGTGGAGGCCTCCAGGGTCTCCTCGTTGCGCACCATGCCCAGGAAGCCGACCTCGGCGGTCGGCAGCAGCCGGGTCATGCCGTCCAGCATGCCGAGGCCGGCCCGCAGGATCGGCACCACCAGCGGGCGCGGGTAGGACAGCCGGGTCCCGGTGGTCACGGCCACCGGGGTGGTGATCTCCACCTCGTCGGTGCGGACGTCCCGGGTGGCCTCGTACGCGAGGAGGGTCACCAGCTCGTCGGTCAGACGACGGAAGGTCGGCGAGTCGGTGCGCTCGTCGCGCAGGGTGGAGAGCTTGTGGGCGACCAGGGGGTGGTCGACGACGTGGATCCGCATGCGTCGAGGTTAGCCCGCGTCCGGACGCCCGTACGACACGCCGTGCCAGGCGGCGCCGCCCGGCCGCCCGGGTCGCGCTCACTCTCCCGTGACGCGCCGTGACGCACCGCGAATGTCCGGGACGGAACGGCTTCCTGTGGTATCAACCCGGCCGATCTGGGAAAGTCAGGTCCTATGACGAGCAACCCGAACCCCGGGACCGGCTCGGCGGACGAGGCCGCGACCTCGTCGGGCGGCCTCTCGGGCCCGCCCCCGGACCGTCCGGAGACCGAGGCGGAACGCCGCAGGCGCCGCGCCGTCTTCCTGCGCGAGCTCACCGAGGCACGCGAACTCCGCGAGCGGGTGCAGCCCCGCCGTACCAAGGAACGCCGGATGCGCGAGGCCATGCGGATGCGAACCTTCCGGATCTGACGCCCCCTCCACGGCTTCTCCACATTCCCGCTGCCGCCCGGCCTCCTTTACACCGTCCGACGGCCAACCCTTCCGACACGACCTGCGAAGACGCGCTGCGGAACACTCCCCGTGGAGCCTGGCTTTCTGTCACGATTCCGAGGGGACGGTCCGAACAGCGGACCGCCTCTGGCGCGGGGGCGGCCAGTTCCGCGTTGCCCGAGAGCGCCGACAGCAGAGACGAGATCTTGGGAGTGTCCCTGGTGGCGTACTTCGCTGCAGTGCTTGCTCGCACCGAGGACGGGTGGGATGTGAGCGAGACGGAACTCGACAACGTCGAAACCCTCGCCGACCTGGCCGACCTGGCCCGCGAGGCGACCCAGGACGACGACAGCGTCCTGGTCTTCATCGAACAGGAGGACTCCTGGTTCGCCATCGTCCGGGTGGACGGCGAGGAGGACCCGCGGATCTTCGTGTCGGACGGCGCCGCCGCCGCCCGCAGCTCCTACGGCTCCGTCCTCACCGACGAGCTGGTGGACCAGGCCGGCGAGAGCGAGTTCGGCGACCTCGACGACCTGGTCGCCGAGTTGGAGGAGGACGCGGAGGCCGAGGCCCAGGAGGACGACGAGGACGGCGAGGGCCGCGACGGCGTCCCGGTCGGCCCGCTCGGCGACGCCCACCTGCTGACCGAGTTCGGCCTCGCCTCCGACGCGCTGCTCGCCCTCAGCGGCGAGGGCGCGGTGCCCGGCGACGCCCTGGAGGAGATCGCCGAGGCGCTCGGCTGCGGCGAGGTCCTGGAGGCCGTCCGGTAACGCCCCGTGTCCGCCGCCCGGACGGCCGGACCGCCGCCATGCCCGACACTGGATGCCATGCAGTCCGTCCGACCGATTCCGCCGCTGCCCGCCCCCGTCCGCCCCGACCCGGTCCGCGACCGCTGGGCGGCGCCGATGCGCCTCGCCATCGCCGAGGCCGCCCTGGCGCCGGCCACCGGGGACGTCCCGGTCGGGGCGCTCGTCCTCGGACCGGACGGCGAGATCCTCGGCCGCGGCCACAACGAGCGCGAGGCCGTCGGCGACCCGACCGCCCACGCCGAGGTGGTGGCGATCCGCGAGGCCGCCCGGACCCTCGGGAGCGCCGCGCACTCCACCCCGAACGGGGACGGCGCACGACCGGACGGCGGGCGACCGGACGGCTGGCGACCGGACGGCTGGCGGCTGAGCGGGTGCACCCTCGTCGTCACCCTGGAGCCCTGCACCATGTGCGCGGGCGCGATCGTGCTCTCCCGGATCGACCGCGTCGTCTACGGCGCCCTCGACGAGAAGGCCGGCGCGGCCGGCTCGCTCTTCGACGTGATGCGCGACCGGCGGCTCAACCACCGCCCCGAGGTGATCTGGGGCGTCCTCGCCGACGAATGCGGCGAACAGCTGCGCGCCTTCTTCGACGGCCACCGCTGAACCGCGCCCCGCGGCCGCCCCGGGATACGGATTTCGTCCCCGCGCCACCCGTCCGGTAGAGTTCCCCTCGGTAGCGTGTCCGAGCGGCCAAAGGAGCACGCCTCGAAAGCGTGTGTGGGGGCAACTTCACCGTGGGTTCGAATCCCACCGCTACCGCCAGCAAGCCCGAGGGCCCGTCCGGAGATCCGGACGGGCCCTCGGCGTTTCCGCGCACCCTCGAACGCGGAAAGGGCTCCGCACCCGTCGGCCGATGACCACCAACGCCTGTCGAGTACGGAGCCTGGAGGGGGGAGCGGTTCGGGGGGACTGACCGCTCCCCCGGGCGGAGTCCCACAACCGGGGCCGCGTCGGGGGGGAAGCCGCGGCACCGGTCCCACAGCGGGGAGCTCCGGATCCACGCACCGGGGATCCCTGCCAGACCCTCGGTACATCAACCATCCTGCCGCCCGTCCCGCGCCCCGGCACCCGGAGAAAGGCCCCTGTCGCGGGGACCTTCGTCCCGCCGGGTGAACGCGTCGCACACTTGATAGGCCGTCCGGGTGGATAAGCTGCCCGTTGCACGGGCCGCTCGGGGACCGAGCGACGGCGGCCCACAGCAGGGAGGAAGGTCACCGGATGGCGCAGGCGAAGAAGATCGGAATGGTCCTCCTGCTCGTCTTCGTGCTCTACACGATCATCACCTCGCCCGCCCGCGCGGCCGAGTTGGTCCAGTTGGGCTTCGAAGGCATCTCCAACGCCGCCAAGGCCGTCGGCACCTTCATGACCGGCCTGGTGAAGTAGCCCGGGACCCACCGGCTACGGTGGGCCCGACATCCGACCCCGTCCGCGAGGAGCGGCACCGTGATCCGCCACCTGGTCCTGTTCAAGCTCAACGAAGGCGTCAGCAAGGACGACGAGCGCGCGCTCGCCGGCGCCAAGGCCTTCGCCGAGCTCGGCCCGGTCGTCCCCGAGCTGCGCGAGTGGGAGTGCGGCTGGAACACCACCGACCGCGACATCGCCCACGACTACGCCATCAACAGCCTGGTCGAGGACCGCGAGGCCCTCCAGGCCTACCTCACCCACCCGGCCCACCAGGCCGCGGCCGCCCAGTGGCGCGAGTTCGCCACCTGGGTGATCGCCGACATCGAGGTCTGAGCCCGGCGGGACGCGCCGGCCCGGCCGGCGCGTCACCCTGACGGCTGCGGCGCCCCGCCCGGATACCGGGCGGGGCGCCCTGCTCTGTCCCGGAACGACCCTTGGGCCGCCCCGCCCGCACCCCCGACGGACGCCGGGCACGGCATCAACACACCTCCACGCGGTACTTGCCCGACACACGCCCGCCTTGTGATGCTATGACCGGTTTTGCCGGACATGGCGAGATGGTGAACGAGACGGGACACCCGGTCCGCAGGTCCCACCGTTGTCGACTTTGGGAGGGGTGACGTGTCCGTGCGGACACCAGGGAGCGCACCGGACGACGAGGTGCTGGCCACCGTGATCAGCCCGGCCGGCGAACTCCGCCCGGACGGGCTGCGCGGACCGGGCGGCCGGCCCGCCGTCGACGTCCGGACCCTCACCCGGGTGCTGTTCGAGCGGCTCGCCGAACTGCCCCCCGACGCCCCCGAGCGCGAACGGGTCCGGGCGGCGCTGATCGAGGTCAACATCCCGCTGGTCCGGTACGCCGCCACCCGCTTCCGCAGCCGCAGCGAGCCGATGGAGGACGTCGTCCAGGTCGGCACCATCGGTCTGATCAACGCCATCGACCGCTTCGACCCCGGCCGGGGCGTGCAGTTCCCCACCTACGCGCTGCCGACCATCCTCGGCGAGATCAAGCGCTACTTCCGGGACAACGTCCGCACGATGCACGTCCCGCGCCGGCTCCAGGAGCTCTGGGTACAGGTCAGCGGGGCGATGGAGGAGCTCACCGTGGTGCACGGGCGGGCCCCCAAGGTGCCGGAGATCGCCGCCAGCCTGCGCATCCCCGAGGAGGACGTCCGGGCCTGCCTGGACGCCGGGCGGGCCTACAACGCGGCCTCCCTGGAGGCCGCCCAGGAGCACGAGGGCGGCCTGGCGCTGCTCGACCGGCTCGGCTACGAGGACTCCGCGCTGGCCGAGGTCGAGCACCGGGACATGGTCCGCCACCTGCTGGTGCAGCTGCCCGAGCGGGAGCGCCGGATCGTCATGCTGCGGTTCTTCGCCAATCTGACGCAGTCGCAGATCAGCACCGAGCTGGGGATGTCCCAGATGCACGTCTCCCGGCTGCTGTCCCGGATCCTGACCAGGCTCCGGACCGGCAACTCCTGGGACGAGTAGGCCCGCCCGACCCCACCCGACCCCGACCGACCCCGGCCGGCGGCGTCACGGCACGACAGCGGCGTGTCACCAGCGTGTGACATCTTGCGACGTTCGGGTTTGCCGGGGAGCGTGAGCCGGTATGGAGGGGAGGGAGGGGGGCCGGTCAGGAACGCGGGAACGTTTCGACCGGTGGCACCCGTTGGACCGTCAGTCACGAGGGGGTGGGTGCATGTCCGGAGACCTGGGCACTGCGGAGATCCACGCTGAACCGGCCGAGGCCGTGCAGATCCCGCTCCAGCGGGCCGGGGCGGCGCCGGACGGCGCGCTCGACACCCGGACGCTCTCCCGCTCGCTGTTCGTGCGGCTGGCCGCCCTCGAACCGGGCAGCACCGAGCACACCTACGTCCGCGACACCCTCATCGAGCTCAACCTGCCGCTGGTGCGCTACGCCTCGGCGCGGTTCCGCAGCCGCAACGAGCCGATGGAGGACATCGTCCAGGTCGGCACGATCGGCCTGATCAAGGCGATCGACCGTTTCGACCCGGAGCGCGGGGTCGAGTTCCCGACCTTCGCGATGCCGACCGTGGTCGGCGAGATCAAGCGCTTCTTCCGCGACACCAGCTGGTCGGTGCGGGTGCCCCGGCGGCTCCAGGAGCTGCGGCTGGCGCTCACCAAGGCCGGCGACGAGCTGGCCCAGCGGCTCGACCGCTCCCCCACCGTCGCCGAGCTGGCCGTCTGCCTCGGCGTCAGCGAGGAGGACGTGGTCGAGGGCCTGGCGGTCGGCAACGCGTACACCGCCAGCTCGCTGGACTCCAGCCCGAGCGAAGAGGACGGCGAGGGGCCGCTGGCCGAGCGGCTCGGCTACGAGGACCTCGCGCTGGAGGGCGTGGAGTACCGGGAGTCGCTCAAGCCGCTGCTGGCCAAGCTGCCGCCGCGCGAGCGCCGGATCATCATGCTGCGCTTCTTCGGGAACCTCACGCAGTCCCAGATCGGCGACGAGATCGGCATCTCCCAGATGCACGTCTCCCGGCTGCTGACCAAGACCCTCACCCAGCTGCGCGAGGGCCTGACCGCCGAGGGCTGAGGGGCGAGGCGCGCACCTCAGGGCTCCAGCAGGGCGCTCAGGGCTCAGGGCTCCAGCAGGTTGGCGCGCAGGCCCCTCAGCACGCCCTCGTCCAGCCCGAGGCCGTCCGACCAGAACGCGTCGAAGTCCGGCCAGCCGGCCTCGACCTCCTCGAAGGCCGCCTCCAGATAGTGGCGCTCGGCCCGGAAGACCGGCAGCAGCAGCTCGGGCTCGCTCATCAGCCCGCGGGCCAGCAGGCCCTCCATGACGGTCGTGACCACGGCCGCGGAACGCTCGTTGGTGAGCAGGTAATCCGTGAACACCGTTTCCCGGTCCACGCCCAGCGCGGTCAGCAGCACGGCCGCCGTCCACCCCGTACGGTCCTTTCCGGCCGAACAGTGGAACAACAGGGGCGAACCGCCCGGATCGGCCAGTAGGCGCAGCACCGCGGCGAATTGTTCACGGGCAATCGAATCGTTGACGAACCAGCGGTAGAGGCCGGTCATCATCGCCTCGGCGCGGCCGTTCCCGAGCAGGGCGTGCTGCTTGCCCGGATCCCGGTCGGCCAGCGCCTCGCGCAGCGTCGCGAAGATGTCGAAGTTCTGTGCGAACACCGGAATGTGATGCAGGATCATGCCGTCGGCGACCCGATCGGCACCGGCCTCGTGGACCTCGTCCCGGCTGCGCAGGTCGACGATCCTGCGCAGGCCCATTCCGGTCAGCCGGCCGAGATCCTCGTCGGTGAGCCGGTGCAGACCGTCGCTGCGCAGCGCGACACCGGCCCGGAGCACCAGCCCCTCGGCCGTCCGATAGCCGCCGAGGTCACGGGCGTTGACGGCGCCGAACAGGCCCAGGCTGCGGGCGGCCGGGAAATCGACGGTCTCGGTCTGCTGCTCGGTCACGCTGCGGCCTCCATTGGATATTCGGACGGTGACGTGGCACAACCCTGAGCGATATTGCATGAACCTGCCCATCGAAACGACAGGATGTGCGACAGTGTCACGGGCAACGCCGCCAGTGTAGGGTCCGGGTCGCCCGTCGGGTCACACGATGGGTGAGCAGCGGTAACACTAGGTTCCGGATTTTAATTTTTAATTCATTATTTGCGCAGCCGGACCGGTTTCGGCCACAATCAGCGCGCTCATGGCCGGACCATGAACGTTGGTAACAGATTCGCTGCACTCCTGCCCATTTGGTCCCGCCCGGAACGGAAGTTCCACCAGGATGGGCGCCGGGCAGCCTGCTGCCCTCGAACAGCTACAGGGCAGGTGAACGCGAGCAGCGGAGCGCCCTGCCCAGGGGAGGAAAGACAACATGGGTCGAGCGACCCGAAGAGTTGCCGCCTGCGCGGCAGCCGTTCTGCTGGCCGGTGGCCTGCAGTCGTCCCTCGCGCACGCCGCCACCACCACGCCCCGGATCGACCTGACGGTCCTGGTGATCAGTGACGGCGGGCCGGCCACGGCCGCGATCACCGCCGAGCTGAAGAGCCAGGGCACCCCGTACAAGCTCGTCGACCTCAACGACGCCGGCCGCCCGGTGATCGACACGGCGTTCCTCAGCGACACCCTGAACGGCCAGCCCCGCGGCAAGTACCAGGGCATCGTGCTGCCCAACGACAACCCGTTCGCGGCCGGCTCCGCCGAGATGGCCGCGATCGCCGCCTACGAGGCCGCGTTCGGCGTCCGCCAGGTCGACGCCTACACCTACGCCCGTCCCGAGGTCGGCCTGAACTGGGCGGTCAACCCCGGCTACATGGGGACCCTGGACGGCTTCCAGGGGCAGGTCAGCACCGCCGGTCTGAGCGGTCCTTTCGGCTACCTCAAGGGCAGCGTCCCGTTCGAGGACAACGACCCCGCCGTCTCCGAGAGCTACGGCTACCTGGCCACCCCACGGACCGACCTGCCGGCCGGCTCCAGCTTCACGCCGTTGGTCGAGGTGCCGATCCCCGGCAGCACCGCGAAGGGCTCGCTGGTCGGCGAGTACGCCCACGACGGCCGCAAGGAGCTGGTCGTCACCTTCGTCTACAACCAGTACCAGCAGCAGTACCGCCTGCTGGCCCGCGGCATAGTCGACTGGATCACCCAGGGCGTCCACCTCGGCTACGACCGCAACTACTTCGCGGCCCACGTCGACGACGTCTTCCTGGCCGACGACCGCTGGGACACCGTGCTCAAGTGCACCCCCGGCGACGTCACCTGCCCGCCCGGCACCCCGGAGACCGCCCACCCGATCCGGATGACGGCCGCCGACGCGCAGTTCGCCAAGCAGTGGCAGACCGCCAACAACTTCACCATGGACATGGTGTTCAACGGCGGCGGCAGCGAGGACTGGAAGGCCGACCACGAGACCACCACCGACCCGGTGGTGGACCAGATGGTCGCGGACCAGAGCAGCTACCGCTGGGTCAACCACACCTACACCCACCCGTACCTGGGCTGCCTCCAGGACGTCTCGGTGGTCCCGTGGAAGTGCACCAAGAACGCCGCGGGCGCCACCGTCTGGGTCGACCAGGCCACCATCACCTCCCAGATCAAGAACAACCTCGACTGGGCGTCCGCCCGGGGCCTGCACCTGGACAAGAGCGAGCTCGTCACCGGTGAGCACTCCGGCCTGCTGACCGCGCCGCAGGAGACCAGCGACAACCCGTACCTGGCCCCCTCGCTGGCCGCCAACGGCGTCAAGTGGACCGCCAGCGACGCCTCCCGCGAGCCCGCCCAGCGGGCCGTCGGCGCGGCGCTGACCGTGCCGCGCTACCCGATGAACGTCTTCTACAACGCCGGCACGGCGAAGGAGGAGACCGACGAGTACAACTGGATCTACACCAGCACGGCCAACGGCGGCAGCGGCGTCTGCGAGAACAACGCCAACTCCACCTGCCTCCCGGCCCCGCTGGACGTGAACACCGGCTACGCGTCGTACATCGTGCCGCTGGAGGCCCGGATCGACCTCGGCCACGTGCTGAACAACGACCCGCGGCCGCACTTCATCCACCAGTCGAACCTGTCCGAGGACCGGATCGTCTACCCGGTGCTGGAGAAGGTCCTCTCCACCTACCGCTCGCTGCACGCCGACAACGCCCCGGTCGTGAACCTGGCGCAGAAGGACATCGGCCTGGAGTTCCAGCGCCGCGCGGCCTGGAACAACGCCCTCGCCGCCGGCCAGGTCACCGCCTACCGGGTCGGCGACACCGTCCGGGTCACCACCCCGGCCGGCGTCCAGGTCCAGGCCACCATGCCGACCGGCACCGTCCAGCAGCTCGCCATCGGCACCACCGCGTTCGGCACCGGCTACGCGGGCTCGCTCTCCGGCTGGGTCAAGCCGGGCCAGCTGCAGAGCGCCGTCCAGCTCCAGCTGCCCGCCGCGGCCACCCCGGCCGCCCCGGCCGGCACCAGCCCGTCCGTCGCGGCCGAGTCCGTCCCGGCCCCGGCGCCGAGCGACACCAAGGTCGTCCCGCAGGGCACCGCGGACGCCGTCCCGGCCGGCCCGGGCGACACCGACCGCACCGAGGCGCCGACCCTCGTCCCCGGCAGCGGGGCCCCGGTGGCGGGCAAGAACGCCGCTGCTGGTACCACTGCTGGTACCACCGCGGGTGCGCCCGCCGGCAAGGCCGCCGGCAAGGGCACCACCCCGCAGCAGGGCAAGGCCTCCGGGGGGAAGGCCGCACCCGCCGCACCCGCCAAGAAGACCGCCGGCACCACCGGCACCCGCTAGACAGGTGAACCCGGTGGCGGGTCGGCTCCCCGGCCCGCCACCGGCACCACCCACCCGGCCCCACCCGACCGGGAGTTTGAGGCAAGAACAGGAGGGGGGACAGAGATGCGCGTCACCCTGCTCACCGAGGGGACGTACCCGCACCAGCACGGCGGCGTGAGTGTCTGGTGCGACCAACTCGTCCAGGGCATGCCGGACGTCGACTTCGACATCATCGCCGTCACCGGCACCGGCCACGAGGCACTGGCCTGGGAGCTGCCGGCCAACGTGCGGTCGGTCACCACCGCCCCGCTGTGGGGCCCGGCCTCGGAGGCCAAGGCACCGCGCGGCAAGGAGATGCGCCGCTTCCTCAACGCGTACGAGCGCTTCCTGCACTCCATCCTGGACCCGGTCTACACCACCCACTTCGGCACCGAGCTGTACGGCTTCGCCGACCTCGCCCGGCGCGGGCTGCTCAGCCCGGCGCTGCGCAGCGAGCGCGCCCTGCGCACCCTCCAGCACGTCTGGACCCGCGAGTACCTCTCCACCGCGGCCTCCCGGCCCACCATGCACGACGCGTTGAACGCCACCGACCTGCTGGAGCACGCCCTGCGGCCGCTCTCGGTCGAGCCGCCGCGCGACGGCGTCGCGCACGCCGCCAGCGGCGGCCTGGCCACCCTGCCGGGCCTGATCGCCGCACAGCAGTACGGCGTACCGTTTCTGCTGACCGAGCACGGCATCTACCTGCGCGAGCGCTACCTCGGCTACCGCACCGGCCCGTACCGCTGGCCGGTGAAGGCGCTGCTGCTCGGCTTCTACCGGATGCTCGCCGAGGAGAGCTACCGGCGGGCCGCGCTGGTCACCCCCGGCAACCGGTACAACCGGCGCTGGGAGGAGCGCGGCGGCACGCCCTCCACGCACATCCGCACCGTCTACAACGGCGTCGACCCCGCGGCCTTCCCGCCCGCCGGGCCCGAGCCGGAGACCCCGACGCTCAGCTGGGCCGGCCGGGTCGACCCGATCAAGGACCTGGAGACGCTGATCCGCGCGTTCGCGATCGTGCGGCGCGAGATACCCGACGCCCGGCTGCGGCTGTTCGGTGGCACGCCCAAGGGGGGCGAGGCGTACCGCGAGAAGTGCGAGGCCCTGGCCGCCGAGCTCGGCACCGCCGACTCGGTGGTCTTCGAGGGCCGCGTCGCGGACATCACCGACGCCTACGCGGCCGGGAACGTGGTGATGCTCTCCTCGATCAGCGAGGGCTTCCCGTTCACCCTGATCGAGGCGATGTCCTGCGGCCGCGCCACCGTCTCGACCGACGTCGGCGGTGTGCGCGAGGCGGTCGGCGACACCGGTCTGGTCGTCCCCCCGCGCGAGCCCGAGCCGATGGCGGCGGCCGCGATCGAGCTGCTGCGCGACGCGGAGCGCCGGGCCCGGCTCGGCGAGCAGGCCCGGCTGCGGGTGATCGAGCAGTTCACGCTCCGCCAGAACATCGACGGCTTCCGCGGCATCTACACCGAACTGCTGGGCACCGCCCGCTGGCTGCCCGAGGGCGTGGTCGCCGTCACCGACGGCCCGCCGGCCCCGGACTGGGAGCAGGCCCCCGGCCGCTCCGAGCGTAGCGAGGTGACGGCATGAGTGGTCCCTTGCGTCTTGTTCCGGGTGAGGCCGCCGACGAGACCGTCCAGCTGCGGGTGCTGCCGATCAAGCGGCGCCGCCCGACCCTGCCGGCCCAGCGCCCCGCCCCGGTCACGGACCCGCTCGACCTCTCCGCCGACCCGCTCGACCTCTCCGCCGACCCGCTGGACGAACTCGCCGAGCGGCTGCGCGACATCTGCGCCGACGCGGTCCACCCCTACGAGATCGCGGCGATCCTGGAGTCCGACGGCCTCTCCGACGAGCAGACGGCCCTGCTGTACGGCCGCCCCGACGCGTTCACCCTCGCCGAGGAGCTGTTCGAACGGGTCGAGCGCCGCTACCCCGGGCCGAGCGCCGAGTTCGCCAACCCCTGGCGGGCCGACCCCTGGCGGTGCGTCGTGCGCGGCCTGGTGTTCGCCCTGCCGGGCCTCGGCTACCTGCTCGGCGCCAACCTGTTCGCCGCCGACCGGATGCGCTTCGGGCTGCCCTCGGGCATGCTCGCGCTGTCCGTCGCGACCCTGGTCAGCTGGTCGTTCAACCAGGCGCTGGCGCACCGCGCGTACGCCTGGCTGGGCCGCGGCCGGCGGCGGTCCGCCGGGGCCTGCCTGGCGATCGGGGCGCCGCTCGGCGCGCTGGTCGCGGCCGGTGCCGGGTACGTGGTCGGCGGACCGCTGGGCGCGCTCTGCTTCGCCGCCGGGCAGTCCGGCTACCTCGCGGCGGCCACCGTACTGCTGGTACTGGGCCGGGAGAAGTTCCTGCTGCTGGCGCTGGCGCCGTCGGCCGTCGGCGCGGGCGTGGTGCTCGCCGTCGACGTGCCGCAGGCCGTCCGCACCGCGGTGCTGCTGGCCTCGCTCGGCCTGGCCGTCGGGCTCGCCACCCGGGAGCTGCTGCGCTGCCGGCGCGGCGAGGCGGAGCCGGTCCCGCTGCGGCTGCCGCTGTCCAAGGAGGTCCCGCACCTGCTGTTCGGGCTCGCGGTCGGCACCCTGACCCTGATCGCCGGCCTCGGGGTCACCGTGCACCAGGCGGTGCGCACCGGCAGCGCCGAGGGTGCCTCGGCCAGCCCGACGGGGCCGGCCATGATCGCGCTGACGCTGAGTCTCGGGCTCGCCGAGTGGCTGCTCTTCCGCTACCGGGCGATGGCCGTGGCCGCGCTGCGCACCAGTCACACCCCGGTCGAGTTCGCCCGCCGCACCGGCGGTGTGCTGCTCGGCTGCCTGTTCATCTACCTCACCACCGTGGCCGCCCTCGACGCCGCCGCCACCGTGCTCTGGCCCGGCGCCCCGGCGCTGGGCGTCCCGGAGCTCGGCGCGCTGCTGCTGCTCGGCGGCTCGCTCTGGCTGGCGCTGCTGCTGAACGCCTTCGGGCTCAGCTGGAGCACCGCCCTCATCTGTCTGGCAGCCGCGGGCGCCGAGTGCGCCGGACTGCTGACCGGTGCGGACCCGACCGTCCTGCAGCTGATCGGCTGCGGGGGCGCGGCGGTCGTCCTCACCGCCACCGCCGGGCCCGTGCTCGGCCGCACCACCAAGCACCGCTGATGCGGCGCCCGCTGAACCGGCACCGCTGAACAGCTGAACAGCTGAACAGCGCAGCACGGAACCAGCACCGTCCGCACCACTCCGGCCGGGTCACCACACCGTCACCACACCGGGCCGGGCCGTGCAGTACACGTCCCCGGAAGACACAGGAAGCGAATCACCATGAGCAGCGTCGCCGTCACCGGAGCCGAGGGCTTCATCGGCTCCCACCTCGTCGAGGCCCTGGTGGCCGACGGCCACCACGTCCGCGCGATGGTCCAGTACAACTCGTTCTCGTCCTTCGGCTGGCTGGAGACCCTCTCCAAGGAGGTGCTGGACTCCGTCGAGATCGTCCTCGGCGACGTCCGCGACCCCGGCTCCGTCAACGGCCTGGTCAAGGGCACCGAGGCGGTCTACCACCTGGCCGCCCTGATCGCGATCCCGTACTCGTACCAGGCCCCGCACTCGTACATCGAGACCAACGTCACCGGCACCCTGAACGTCCTGGAGGCCGTGCGCCACCTGGACATCCCCCGCCTGGTGCACACCTCGACCAGCGAGACCTACGGCACCGCGCAGACCGTGCCGATCTCCGAGGACCACCCGATCAACACCCAGTCCCCGTACGCCGCCTCCAAGGCCGGCGGGGACCGGCTGGCCGACAGCTACCACGCCAGCTTCGAGACCCCGGTCGTCACCCTGCGCCCGTTCAACACCTTCGGCCCGCGCCAGTCGATGCGCGCCGTCATCCCGACCGTGATCGCCCAGCTCGCGGCCGGCGAGACCGAGATCACCCTCGGCGACCTGCGCCCCACCCGTGACTTCATGTTCGTCAAGGACACCGCGCTGGCCTTCCGCACGGTCGGCACCGCCCCCGCCGAGACGGTGGTCGGCCGCACCTTCAACGCCGGCACCGGCGGCGAGATCTCGGTCGGCGACCTGGTCTCCCTGGTCGGCAAGCTGATGGGCGTCGACGTCACCGTCAAGGAGGACGAGCAGCGCATCCGCCCGACCAACTCCGAGGTCATGCGGCTGGTCGCCGACGCCACCCGGCTGCGGACCGCCACCGGCTGGGCCCCGCGGTACTCCCTGGAGGAGGGCCTGGAGCAGACCATCGAGTTCTTCCGCGACCCCGCGAACCTGGCCCGCTACAAGACCGACATCTACAACGTCTGACCCGGTCCCGCCTTCCGGCCGCTCCCGGCACCGAAGGCCCCTTGTCGTTCCGATTTCCGTGGGGGAAACACCATGCACGCAGTGATCCTGGCCGGCGGTAAGGGCGTCCGACTCCGCCCGTACACCACCGCGCTTCCCAAGCCGCTCGTCCCGATCGGCGACCAGCACGCGATCCTGGAGATCGTGATGCGCCAGCTCGCCGCCGCGGGCTTCCAGACCGTCACCCTGGCCATCGGCCACCTCGGCCACATCATCCGCGCCTACGTCGGCAACGGCTCCCAGTGGGGGCTGCGGGTCGGCTACGCGGTCGAGGACAGCCCGCTCGGCACCCTCGGCCCGCTGCTCACCATGCAGGACCGGCTGCCGGAGCACTTCCTGGTGATGAACGGCGACGTCCTCACCGACCTGGACTTCGCCGGGGTGCTCAAGCAGCACGAGGCCTCCGGGGCCCCGCTCACCATCGCCACCTACGCCCGCCAGGTGAAGATCGACTTCGGTGTGCTGACCTCCGAGGGAGGCGCCATCACCGGCTTCCAGGAGAAGCCGCGCATCGACTACCGGGTCTCGATGGGCGTGTACGGGGTCTCCCGTTCCGCGCTCGCCACGTACACCCCGGGTCTGCCGCTGGGCTTCGACGAGCTGGTGCTGGACCTGCTGGCCGCCAAGACCCCGCCGGCCGCCTACGAGTTCGACGGCTACTGGCTCGACATCGGCCGCCCGGACGACTACGACCGGGCCAACGCCGAGTTCGCCCTCAACCGCTCGCTGCTGCTGCCGGACGAGCCGGACGCCGCCGCGCCCGCCACCGGTGAGGGCCTGTACGCCGTCCCGAACGGCCAGGACCGGCCGGTCCCCGCCGCCCGCACCGCCGCCGACGCCGCCGACGGGCAGCCGGCCGCCGCGGTGCCGGCCGGCCCCGAGAACGACGGACGGGCCGCGTGAGAATCCTGCTGCTCGGCGCCGACGGCTTCCTCGGCCGCCACGCCGCCACCGCCCTGCGGGCCCTGCCCGGTGCCACCGTGCTGACCGCCGGGCGGCGGCCCGACCACGACCTGCGGCTCGACCTGGCCACCATCCAGGCCGGCCCGCTCGGCGAGGAGCTGGCCGCGCACGCCCCGGACGCGGTGGTCAACTTCGCGGGCGCGGTCGCCGGCAGCGCCGTCAAGCTCGCCGAGGTCAACGCCCGCGGCCCGGCCGTGCTCTGCGAGGCGCTCGAACAGGGCGCCCCGAAGGCCCGGCTGGTGCACATCGGCTCGGCCGGCGAGTACGGCGTCTGCGCACCCGGCGACTCGCTCGCCGAGGACGCCGACGCCCGCCCGGTCGGCGTCTACGGCGCGACCAAGCTGGCCGGCTCCCTCGCGGTGGCCGGCTCGCCGCTGGACGCCGTGGTGCTCCGGGTGTTCAACCCGGTCGGCCCCGGCGCCCCGGCCGGCTCGCTGCCCGGCCGGCTCGCCGCCGAACTGCGCCGGGCCGCGCCGGAGGGCGCCGACGGCGTCGTGCGGGTCGGGGACCTCTCGGCCCACCGCGACTTCGTCGACGCCCGGGACGTCGCCCGCGCCGTCGCGCTCGCGGTGGCCGCCGAGGGCCCGCTGCCGCGGGTGCTCAACCTGGCCTCCGGGCGGGCCCGGCCGGTCCGGGCGATCGCCGACGGCCTGGTCGCGGCGGCCGGCTTCACCGGCCGGATCGACGAGAGCGGCGCCGGCTCCGAGCGCTCCGCCGCCGTGTCCTGGCAGCAGGCCGACGTGTCGGCCGCCGCCCGGGCACTCGGCTGGCACCCGGAGACCGGGCTCGACGAGACACTGCGCGACCTCTGGCTCTCCACCGCAACCCTGGTCACCGCATGACCGGCGCAAGCCACCAGGACGGCCGCCTGCTGGTGCCGCTGTACGTCCACCCCGCGGTGGACCCGGCGGCCTGGCAGGCGGTCGCCGCCGCCGACCCGAAGCGGATCGCCGCCGTCGTGCTCAACCTCGCCGACGGCCCGGGCGAGCCCGACCAGGTGTTCGCCGATGCCGTGGAGGAGCTCCGGGCGGCCGGCCTGCCGTTGCTCGGCTACGCCGACACCGACTACGGCCGGCGGCCGCACGCCGTCGTGGTGAACGACATCCTGACCTACCGGCAGCGCCACGGCATCACCGGCGTCTACCTCGACCAGGTGTCGACCGCGCCCGGCGCGCTGCCGCACTACCGGCGCCTCGCCACGGCCGCCCGCGCCGCCGGCTGCGCCACGGTGGTGTTCGGCCACGGCTCCCACCCGGACCCCGGGTACGCCGAGGTCGGCCTGGCCGACCTGCTGGTCACCTTCGAGGGCGACTGGACGGCCTACCGGGAGCTGGCCCTGCCGCTGTGGACCGCCCGGCACGCCGCCGCCCGGTTCTGCCACCTGGTCTACGACGTGCCCGCCGAACGGGCCGGGGAGGCGGCCACGCTGATCGCCGCCCGCCGAGCCGGGGTCGGCTGCGCCGTGCCGGGTACCGGGGACAACCCCTGGTGCACCCTGCCGTACGAGCTGACCGCCGGTCGGCCCGTCACCGAACCCACCTGAAACGACCCGGAGTTCGAGCACCGTGACCCGCCGTACCCGGCCTCTGGCCGCCGCCCTCGCTCTGGCCACCGCCGTCGCCCTGCTGGCGGCCTCGTGCAGCAGCTCGGGCTCGGAGGACGAGGACGATCCCTCGGCCGACGCCACCGGCGCCCAGCCACCGGCGGCCACCGCCGCCCCCGTCCCGGGCACCCCCGGTACGCCGGGCACCCCGGGCACCCCGGGCACCCCGTCCTCCTCCGCCGATCCGGGCTCGCCCAGCGCGCCGGCCACCGGTACCCCGTCGGCCCCGCCCGGCACCCCGTCGGTCCCGCCCGGTACCCCGCCCGGCACCCCGACCGGGCCCGGCACCCCGAGCGGCGCCACCGGAGCCCGCTGGCAGCCCACCCCCGGCCTCGCCTGGCAGTGGCAACTCGGCGGCGGGGTGGACCAGTCCGTCGACGTCCCGGTCTACGACATCGACGGCTTCGAGACCGACGCCTCCGTGGTCGCCGCGCTGCACGCCAAGGGCCGCAAGGTGATCTGCTACATCAACGCCGGCTCCTGGGAGGACTTCCGCCCCGACGCCCCCGCCTTCGCCCAGGCCCTCCAGGGCTCCGGCAACGGCTGGAAGGGCGAGAAGTGGTTCGACATCCGCAAGCTCGACCAGCTGAAGCCGCTGATGGCGGCCCGCTTCGACATGTGCCGGCAGAAGGGCTTCGACGCCGTCGAACCCGACACCATCGAGGCCTACAACCAGAACAGCGGCTTCCCGCTGACCGCGGACGACCAGCTCCGCTACAACCGCATGCTCGCCACGCTCGCCCACGAACGCGGCCTGGCGATCGGCCTGAAGAACGACCTGGAGCAGATCCCCGCCCTGCTGGGCGACTTCGACTTCGCGGTGAACGAGGAGTGCGCGCAGTTCGACGAGTGCGCCCGGCTCTCGCCCTTCATCCAGGCGGGCAAGGCGGTCTTCCATGTCGAGTACAAGCTCGGCACGGACCGGTTCTGCGCCCGGACCAAGGCCCTGGGCTTCAGCTCTATGCAGAAGAAACTCGAGCTGGACGCCTGGCGGAAGCCCTGCTGAGGCAGGGACCAAGACCCTCGGGCGGCCGAACCGCCAGGCATTCCGTCCCGAGGGTTACTTGGCAGCCAGCCAGATGACGGCGCCCAGCACCGCGAGGACGGCCACGGCGATCACCGCGATCATGCCGGTGCGGTTGCTGTTGGTGCCGTAGGTGTTGACGGAGCCCGGCGCCTGGGGTGCCGGGGTCTCCTCGACGAAGGCCCGGAACATCTGGGTGCTGCCGGCGGGGTCGTAGTCGTTGTCAGCCATGGCACGGACTCTAACGAATCCGCGGACCACCCCGACACCCGGTCTCCGCCCTACGAATATGCGACAAGTATGTGAAGTCCCCTACACGCACGGAATGCCGGCCCGGCGGATCCGGTTGACTCGCACCATGACCGAATCCCGCAGCGACGCCCCCCGTTACGTGAAGCTCGGCAGCTCCGAGCTCTCGGTGTTCCCGCTCTCCCTCGGCGGCAACGTCTTCGGCTGGACCTCCGACGAGGCCGAGTCCTTCGCCGTCCTCGACGCCTACGCCGCGGCCGGCGGCAACTTCGTGGACACCGCCGACGTGTACTCCGCCTGGGTCCCCGGCAACACCGGCGGCGAGTCCGAGACGATCATCGGAAACTGGTTGCGCAGCCGCGGCAACCGCGACTCCGTCGTCGTCGCCACCAAGGTCGGCCTGCACCCCGAGGCCGGCGGACTGGGCGCGGCCAACATCAAGGCCGCCGCCGAGGGCTCGCTGCGCCGTCTCGGCGTCGACCACATCGACCTCTACTACACCCACCAGGACGACGACACCCCGGTGGAGGAGTTCGTCACCGCCCTGGACGCGCTGGTGCGCGAGGGCAAGGTGCGCGCCGTCGCCGCCTCCAACATCGGCGCCGACCGACTCGCCGAGGCCCTCGCCTTCGCCGAGCGCGAGGGCCTGGCGAAGTACGTCGCCGTCCAGCCGCACTACAACCTGGTCTCCCGCGACACCTTCGAGGGCGCGCCGGCCGAGGTGGTCGCGGCCCACGGCCTCGCCACCGTTCCGTACTACGCGCTGGCCTCCGGCTTCCTCACCGGCAAGTACCGCCCGGGCGGCGCCGGGGTGGCCAGCGCCCGCGCCGAGGGGGCCGCCCGCTACCTGGACGACCCGCGCGGCCCCAAGGTCCTGGAGGCGCTCGACACCGTCGCCGCCGAGCAGGGCGTCGAGGTCGCCACCGTCGCCCTGGCCTGGCTCGCCGCCCGGCCGACGGTCGCCGCCCCGATAGCCAGCGCCCGCACCGTCGACCAGCTCCCGCCGCTGCTGGCCGCCGCCGCGCTGGAGCTCACCCCGGCGCAGACCGCGCTGCTGGACGACGCCTCCGCCTGACCCGGTGCGGCGACAGGGGCCGCGTCGTCCACAGGCTGTGGACGACGCGGCCCCTCTGCCGTGTAGGTTCCGATTGTCCTTGTCGCCATGGACCGTGTTGAGCTGGGGATTCAGCAACGTGTCTCATTGGTCTGTCCTCTGGTTCGTCTCATCGTTTTGTCGCGTTCTGCGGGGCGGGTGTCTTCGGCAGGTTGTCTTGGGTTCTGACCCAAGTTGTGTGACTGGGTTACAGAGTGTCAGGTCAAGGACTCGCGGGCCCTCGTTCGGATCGCCTGGTGGGGCGGCCGAGGTGTCCGAGTACCAAGGACCGTGTACTGCTCAGACAGACGACGCGTCGGTTGCTCTGGAACCCGCAGATCACAAGTGGGCATCCATGCCCTGGGCTCGGGGCACGCCGTCCCGCTGCGCCGCTAGGATCACTCGCGCCTGATTCAGGGTCGACCTCGCGTACGAGGCTCCCGCGCGCACCTATCGGAGGCTCCCTTGAGTGCTCGTTCCCGCTCTCTTCCCGCCCGTCTGGTGTGGATGGTTCTCGGGCTATTCCTGACGTCCCTGACGCTAGGCGGCTTGATTAGCGCCATCCGAATGCCGGACGTGATCAGCACTATCGGCGACTTGGTGATCTCCGCTCTTCTCGGCTGGGGAGCCGTCAGTTGCTGGAAGCGTGTATCGGCCACGCCTCGGCGCGAGAATAGGACCTCCTGACACTCGCGTAAGGTTCGCTCCGGCGAGGACTATCGGTTGATTTGCGAAAGGTTGGGGTAGGGAAATGTGGGCCACTCAAAGGCGCAAAAGCGGCGATCATCTGGGCTTGCGGCTGCGAAGGGCGGCGGCCTGGCCAGTCATGGCCACCTTGGCCCTGGCTGGTTGCTCGGCTGTCTCCGGCTCCGGAGATCTATCATCAGCAGATAAGGCGCGGATCGAGTACTGCGCCGGCCTGGGTTCGCAAATGATGGTCATGATGCAGATCAGTAGCGGCGGCGGGAAGAATCTGATTCCCGAACGCGTCGCAGAAAGTGCACAGCGAACCATCTCTGCCGCTGAAGAGGTAGAACGGTCTGATCCAAAAGCTCCAACAACATTGGCCGAGGACACAAAGACTTTCCTGACGCAATCCAACAATGCCACTGCGGCAGGGCCGGCGCTTACCCGAACCACGAGTTACTGCAAGTCCCACGGCCTTGACCCAATGGGCAGCGCCTCCAAATAGTCGGAACTCTGCGGCCGACTCCTGCGACTGGCGGTCAGGGCCGCGTGTCAGTAGAGCAAGCCCGGCAGCGCGGTCGACATGGCAGGCGGCGCTGGCTCAACTTCAACGACGTGGTTGCGGAGTGTCAGGCACGAAGGACTCGCTTGCATAGGAGAGCGAAGCAGGGCGGGTGTGTTTGCGGGTAGTGAGGACATGCTGGGCGGCGCGTCTGCCTTCCGATGTGAGGCGGTAGTAGGTGCGCCTTCGGCCTGGACCGCATCCGGGTGGGGCCCCGGCCAGCCATTCGGTTTCGTCTTCGGGGCGTGCGGTGAGCCAGCCCATGCCTTCGAGTCTGGCCAGCATCTGGTAGAGCGTTCCGAGGTCGGTGCCGGTGCTCTGGTGAACGCCGAATCCGTAGAACTCCTTGCCGTCGAGTTCGGTGTGAATGTGGTGCAGGACGGCCACCAGCCGTCGTGTGATTCGGGGCATGCCCACGTTGAAGTGGGGTGTGGGCTGGGCCCCGGTGGCACGTTCAGGCGCTTTGCGCCCCTTTGTCCATTTCAGGGTTGTGCGGTGGATGGTGAATTCGCCGGGTGGGGCGAGGTCTTGGATTTCGGGACGCGCGAGGACGGCAAGGAGTTCGGTTCCGCGGGCAGTGGGTGTCATGGGCTGACCACTGGCGTGCTTGTCGCTGCGATGGAACAGCTTGGCGCCGATGTCGCTCTCCAGTCGCTGGAGTTGGATCACGAGCGCGGACGGGGCGAGACCGAGGGTCTGTCCGGCGGCTTTGAGGCTGGGGTGGTTCATCGTGGCTTGGAAGCGGGCGAGCCGGAGCCATCCGTAGCGGGTGGCCTGGACTGCCTTCCTGACATCCTCTGGAGCGTCTTCGGGGAGCCGAGCGAGCATGACCTGGCTGCTGTGGACTCCGGAGGGCCGGATGGGGATTCCGAGCTGGCGCAGGTGACGCAGGATCGTCATGTCCTCGGTGCCGGCTTCCTGGGCGAGTGAGAGCGTTGAGCGGTGGTGGTTGACGTACTGGTCGCGGAGCCAGTCGGGGTCGAGGTCCCTGGGCCGGGGTGCGCGGTGAAGGGTGATCCCGGCTTTGCGGGCGAACTCGACCACGATGTCGCGGGGCATGTCGAGTTCCGCTGCGATTTCCCCCGCGTTCTTGCCTGCTTCGACGTACTCGCGCTGGAAGAACTCCTTCGTAAGCAGCGTGCGGGCCAGCTCGCGGTGCTTCCAGGTGGATCCCCTGGTGGTGGGCCGCTCCCGCAGTGGGCGTGACTCGATGAGGTCGAGCGCGAAGCGAACGTGGGTGTGGTTGGTGCCGAGCGCGTCGGCGGTCTGGACGACGCTGCGGCCTTCGCGGTGGACGAGCCGGTGCAGGGCCCGCAGGTTGATGTCGCCGATGCGCGGTCCGGGCAGGTGCAGGTCGTGGCAGATCCGTTCGGGCGGGCTCCAGGTGAGGGGTTCGTCGATGCCCAACGCGAGCAGGGCGGCGGCCCCGTGCTCGCGCAGGGCTTTGCGCTGGGCCGGCGGGAAGGTCTCGACGGCCTGGTAGTAACGGGCCCGGTGGGTGGGGTTCGGCCATGTGAGCGGGTGGTTCGGGTCAGCAAGATCGTCGCCGGTCAGCAGTTGGACGAGGTAGCGCTGGGCTTGGCGGAAACGTGGGGTGGCGGCGGCTTTGGGGCCGTGCTCGCCGGGGCTGGTGTCGGTGCGGTAGCAGATCCGCAGCCAGTCCTCCTCGGTCAGGATGTCGCTGGTGATCTGCGTGCGGCGCCGGTGGTAGTTGATCGGGCTGCCCTGCGCGTCCAGGTAGTCGGCGATCCTGCAGAACACCTCCAGCAGTTGGGCGTTCCCGGCGCGGACCATGCCCTGGATGGTGTGGCCCAGCAGGTAGCCCTGCAGGTTGGAGTGCAGGTGGCCGGTCGTGGACCGGATCCGGTGGTCCGGCTGTCCAACGTGCAGGACGACCGCGGAGGCGACCAGGCGGAACAGATCCGCCCGCATGGTCTCGGGCAGCATCCGCAGCGTCCAGTCGGGCCAGAGCATCTGCGGAACCCAGCGGGCCCGCGCCGTCGGCTCATCGGACTTGGGCAGGCGGGCTCCGGGTGTGCAGGAGCGGAAGCGGATCCGGCTGGTCGGGTCCAGAGTCGGATCGGCTGCCCGCAACAGCCTGTTGTGCAGCAGCGGCGAGAGCTCGGCGAAGTGCCTGGGATCCATTGTCCGCGGGCAGACGGAGACGACACCATCGTGGCGTCGGCCGAGCGTCCGCAACCGGTCGATCGCGTGTGACTCGTCGTCGCCGAGGAGAGACCGGCCTTCGCGGACGATCACGGCCGTGACCGGCGCGGTCCGGGCTGCGCGCCAAGCGCTCCTGGTGGCGTCGGGTGCCGCGGTGGGCCGGTTGTTCCAGCCGTCTGCAACGGCCGCGTCCAGGCCGGCGGTGTCGCGTTCGTCCAGGACGCGCAGAAGCCAGTTCGACAGATGCTCCAGATCGTTGAAGATCACCGATGCGGTGAGGGCGCCCCGGACCGCGGTAAGAGCGTCGACCCAGGACTGGGCTGCCACGAACGGGCTGCCCGCGGCGAGCGCGACGGTCGGGGCGGTGGCCAAGTCGGTGATGCAGCGGTGGCGTTCGGCGAGCCGGGCCGCGCAGAGGCCCGGTCGCGCGGGGACGAGGGGTGTGTGCAGGCGGGGGCGGGTGAGGCAGGTCGGGCAGTGGTCGGCCAGCAGGACGCGGTGTTTGGTGCAGGCGAATGTCCAAGGCGACCACCAGGTCAGCCTGAACCGGCCGCCGCGTTCGGCCAGGCAGGGCGGGCAGTAGCGAGGCGTGCGGGTGCGGACGGCGCCCGGGAACCAGTTGGCGGGCGCGACCGTACTTTCCAGCCGACCGCTCCGCAGACCGGTCAACTCCTCCAGCCGACGCAGATGCTCCGCCGTGTCCCAGGTGACCAGGGCGTGCGGGTTGGCGGGCTTGGGCAGCGCGAGGATGGTCAGCAGCCGGTCCATGGCGAGCCCGTTGCGGCGGGCCAGCGCGTGCAGCCAGCTGTCGATGCCCTCGCCTTCGAGCGGTGCCACCCGCAGCGGCAGAACGCGGGCGAGCGGCGTCATGACGCGGCCCCGCGAGCCGGGCGAGGCGGCGCCGAACCGTGCAGCTGGCGGCGGGCCTGCTCGGAGGCTTCGTCCAGGCGGACCTGGTCGAGCAGATCGCGGGTGAGCGCTTCGGAGCCGGTGCGGATCGCGCGGTAACAGCCGCGGACCAGCAGCGTGAAGTACGAGCCGATGTGTCCGGTGGTGCGCTCGAACAGATAGTCCTCCAGGTCGGCGAGTATGCCAGGGCGGTGTTCGGCCAGCACCAGCTGGCGTTCGGTCGACTTGATCAGGCTCCGCCAGTGCCGGCGGCCGGCGCCGTCGCGCCGGTGGAACGGCTCGACTCCCAGGCGGGTCCACCGCCTGGCGGTCTGCGCGAGGACGGTGTTCTTGCCGGTGAGCCCGTCAGCGAAGAACCGGCGCTCGGCCAGTCCGACGCCGACGTAGATGAACGTGACGGGGAGCTCGTTGGCCAGCCATTTCAGGTGGTTGCTGACGGCGAGGCCATCGCGGCGAGCGAGGTCGATGAAGTGGATGTCGTCGATGATGCCGACGCGGGACTCGCAGGACAGGACGCAGTCCAGCGCGTGGCTGGCCAGCGCCGCGGCGCTGGCCCGGTTGGTGGCCGGGTGCCCGTAGAACTCGCAGATCATCCGGTTCAGCGTGCGCAGAGTCGTGTTCGAGGTGAGCCCAACCCGGAAGACAGGGACGCGCTCGTGCCCGAGCTCGGTGACCGGCCCGTGCCGGCGGATCTGCGCGCGGTCGAAGTCGCGCCCAAACAGGTTCGCGATGGTCGTCTTCCCCAGTCCCGGCAGGGCGTCGATCACCGCCGCAGAGCGGATCCGGTCGCTGTCCTGCCGGTTGCTGTGGACGATCTCGTCGAGTTCACCGTGGATGGACTTCAGCTGCGGCGTCTGCACGATGCCGAAGTTGGCGTGCCAGTCGTGGCGGCGGTCGTTGTAGTCCTCCAGCGCGTCCCAGCCGAGCGCGCCGAGCTGGGCCCGGTTCAGTGCCTCGGGCCGGGTCCTGGGCGGGGTCTGGACGAAACGCCGCCAGCCTTCCTTGCGGGAGAGGCTGAACAGGCCCGGCGGCATGGGCGTCACTGCAGCACCTCGAACGCGTCGTCGTAGAAGTCGTCGTCTGGCCCGTCGAAGATCTCGTCGCCCTCGTCGGTGTCGCCGTCCAGCCGCGGTCCGGGGACCAGGTGCAGGCGCGTCGGCGCGTCCGTCTCGGCATCCGGCGCGGGCAAAGGGACCGCCGGCCGTTCGGCGGAGATGCGAAGCGCCATCCGGCGCTCGCGGCGATCGGCGACCTGCCCCTGCTGCCAGCGATCCAGCAACTCGGACAGGGCTTGGGCGGGGTCAACGTGCCGGCCCCGGCCTGTCGCTAGACGGCGCGCGTAGGCGGCGGCCTCCGCGCTGAAGGGCGCGGCCAGCCCCGGGGCGTGTTCCCACTCCAGCCGGTGCCAAGAGCCATCGGCCGGGTCCTGGAAGTAGACAAAGCGGACGTCGTCCGAGTTGACGCGGATCGGCCAACGGCCCGCCAGCCGCCCGCCGTAGGGGCTGGACTGGCCGCGGTAGCCGTCCAGCACCGCCCCGTTGTAGCGAAGCCCGCCGACCTCGACGCCGTAGTGCTGGATCGTGCGCGGCACCACCTTCAGGAAGTCGTAGGCCAGATCGGGGTTCGCCGCGATCCTCAGCAGCCCTGCCTTGGCGATGCCGATCCGCAGCATCTCCAGCGGCGACAGGTCGACGCCGGGCCACTGCGCAACGGCCAGACCGTCATGCTTGGCGCGGTGGTAGACGTCCCGTACCCACTCACGGATCACGTCTTCGAGCTCGTGGACGAAGAAGAACGCCTGCTCTTCGACCGCCAGGCCACGGCTGTGGACATCCGGGCCCTTGTAGGCGGGAAGGTGCTGGATCAGGCCCTCCCGCAGGGTCTTGAAGAACCGCTCGACGGTCGGCTTGTCGGTGGGCTTCTTCGGCTGGGCAGGCTGGATGGAGATCCCCAGCCGGGTGCAGACGCTGATCACGTGCGTGGACAGGAACGCGCGGCCGTGGTCGACCACCAGCGTCTCCGGCGGGCAGAGCCCCCGTCCGGGGACCTGGTCCTCCTCGCGGAAGACGAGCTGGTCCGGCAGCCCGTGGAACGGCGCCAGCACTCGCCGCCCTTCCTCCTCCGCGGGCGGGGCGACCGCCTCGAACAGCACCTGGGCGACGTCGACCGCCCGGGTGGACACCGCCGTGACCCGAAGCCCCACAATGCAGCGGGTGAACAGGTCCTGGGCGACCGTGAGTTGGGTCTTCACCCAGCGGCAGGTGACCTCTTCCATCGCGTAGACGTCGAGGTCCTGGGTGTCCAGCACGACGTACTCGCCCGGCCGTGTCGCCCGCAGCCGCCCGTAGACGCCCCGCGGGCGCTCGGCGATCGACCGGCGGGCCTTCGCGCTGCCCGACACCGCGTTCGTGCCGTGGGCCAGGGCCTCCAAACGGCGGTATGCCGTGGCCCGCGACGGCAGCGGAACCTCACCCGGCCCGTGCCGTTCCTCCAGCAGATCCTCGGCCTTGCGCAGCACGGCCGACCGGGTCGGGGTGGAAGCGTCCACGAGCTGCGCGAACACCTCACGAACCGCGTCGTCCCAGCGTGGATCCACCCGCTGTCCCCGGCCCTTGAGTCGGCGCTGGTTCACCAGCCCTGCCTCCCCGGCCTCCTCGTAGGCGGCGATCCAGCGTTCCACGGTCCGCGTGGAGACCTTCAACTCGTCCGCCTTGGCGGCAACCCGGTCAGACAGCTTCCGCGCCGGGTCGAACTGGGGCCGCGGCTCACCCTCGCCGGCGGCCTCCGCGAACCCCGAGCGGAACCCGCTGAGCACTTCGCGGACATGACCGGCCCGCTCGGCCACCTCCTCGCGCTGCGGCGACGACAGGCCCGCCAAGGCCAGGCCATCGCTCAACCCACCGCCCACGATGCCGCCTTGGAGTCGGACCCCCGCCGCGAGCCGGGCAACAGAAACCGCGTTGAAGGCGCCCGTACGCGTATTGCGCACCACGATCCGCCCGCCATCGAACTCCACCACCTCGACGACATCACCGTCGAAGACCACCCGCGAGCCGGGGAACAGGCTCACCCTCATGCCGTCCACCCGCCCCTCCCCGCAGGCCGCACCTCGGTCCACGCATCCAACGGACGGTCCAAGGAGGCAGTCAGCATCCCTGCCCAGACCAGATGCAGGACCGCCGGACGCACCAGCCCGGCCGGGAACCGGCCCGACAGATCCCGCTCGACCCCGGCAATCGTCGACTCCCCCTTGACTGCCTCGCGCACCTGCTCGACGACGTCCTGATCGATCACCTCCGGCCTGCGGTAGCCGGCCAGGAAGCGCACGTTCTCCACCAGCACCGGGTCCGCCCCAGACCACGTCTCGTAATCCCAGCCCTGGCCCGCGCAAATCCGTCTGGTCCAGGCGAACTGCGCTGACACCTTCGAATCGCCCATCCGCGACGCCGCCTTGACATCCACGACGCCCACCCGACCATCCGCGTACACCAGCAGCAGATCGGGAACGTGCTTCCGCACACGGTCTCCGTCCGGGCCGACGAGCTGGAACGGCTGAGCGGCAATCGCCGCGACCAACGGGTCAAAATCGGCCAGCAGAATCCTGGCCAGCTCAAGACGGCTCTCGTAGGCGACCATCCGCCCACCTGTCGAGGCCCAGTACCACCCCGAGTAATGCTGCCGTCCCCGGTACCAGCGGAACTCGCGTACGGGCAGCCCCGCCACCACTTCCGGGACCACCAGCAGGTCCAACGGGGCCTCGGTGATCGCCCCGTCCGCCTGTCGGTACCGAACCCGGAGACCATCACTCACGGACCCAGACATGCTACTGACGGTAGTGTTGACCATGGCTACCGGAACAGATCTCGAAAGAGTGATATCTCAGCACTCTGTCGCCACCGACACGGCAGCGACAGAGTGCTGAGAATCCGACAGATCTAACGCGAAACTACATGCCGTGTCACGACCTCTAGGGTCGGCCGAAGTGGGTCGGTCGGAAGTCGCCGCTGATCGTCGACACCCGAACGGCCTTCCCCGGCCGGGGCGCCTCGACGAACTTCCCGCCGCCCAGGTAGATCCCCACGTGGTGGATGCCCGAGGCCCGGCCGCTGTCCGACCAGAACAGCAGGTCGCCGCGGCGCAGCTGACCCGCCGTGATCGGGGTGGTCGCCGCGTACTGGTCGTCGGCCACCCGCGGCAGGCCGATGCCCGCCCGCCGGTAGGCCTGCTGCACCAGCCCCGAGCAGTCGTAGCCGGACGGGCCGTCGCCGCCCCACACGTACGGCTTGCCGAGCTGGGCGAGCGCGTAGTCGATCGCCGACTCCGGGCGCCCGACGGACGGTGCCGTGTCCGAGCCGCCGGTGCGGTCGAGGTAGACGTCGTAGTGGCTGGTCCAGCGCCACTCGCCCCGGGCGTTCTTGAACCAGTACTTGGACCCGTCCCAGCCCTGCCGCAGTCCGGCGGACCCGGCCTGGCCGTTGGAGACGGCCGGCGGCGCGGCGGCCGCACCGGAGCCCGCGGCGACGCCGGAACCGGCGGAGCCGCCCACGGCCTTCGTGTACACGTTGTAGTGGCTGGTCCAGCGCCACTCGCCCCGGGCGTTCTTGAACCAGTACTTGGACCCGTCCCAGCCCTGCTTGCCCGGCGCGGCGTGCGCGGCCCCGGCGCCGGCGGTCAGTCCGACCACCCCGGCACCGGCCAGCACCGTGGTGGCCAGACAGGTGCTGCGCACCGCCCGGTGTATTCGCCCGGCCCCGGACGGCGCCGCCGGACGGGCGGTGCGCGGCCGGGCCGCACAGTGCGGGCAGGCACAGCCCGCGATCGCGGGGCTGCCGCCGAGGCGCTCCTCGAAGCCGATCAGCGCGCTGCCGACGTCGCCGAAGCCGTCCGGCCAGTTGAAGTCGTCGAGATTCCCGAAAGCCTCGAACGCGTCGAGCCCGTCGGCGGTGTCGTCCGCGAACGCGAGGCCGGCGTCCGTGCCGGTGGCTATCCTCATGCCGGTCGTCCTTCCTTACGCCCGGCCCGGGCGGCCGGGGGCGGTACCGAGGCGGCCACTCCGGCCGGGGCGACGAAGGCGACCAGCAGCTGCTCCATCAGCGCGCTCCGGGCGGCCACGTCCAGCTCGTGCGCGGTGGCGCGCTCCAGCCGGCGCACGGCGAGCGCCGCCGCCTCCACCGCGTCGTCCACCAGCACCGTGCGCAGGCCCGCGTCCAGGTCGGCCAACCGGCGGCGGCGCATCGACTCGGCCACCTCCGGCGCGTAGTCCAGCGCCAGCGGCTGCGCCGAGTAGACCTCCAGCCCGGCCGGGGCGACCTCGGCGGCGAGCGCCCGAGTCAGCTCGTCGGCGAACCACTGGCCGTCGCGCAGCGCGGGCCCGGGCGCCGCGTTGCTGTCGCACGGCAGGGTGGAGGCGGTCCGGGTGAGCACCGCCTGGACCTGCTCGCGCAGGTAGCTCTCGTGGTCCTCGATCGCCAGCGTCGCGCGAGCGGTGTCCTTGACCCGCCACACGATCAGCAGCCGGACCACGATCGGCGTGCCGGTGCGGTCGACCACCTTGGCCGGCTCGCTGCGCCAGTGCCGCAGCCGGACGTCCACCCGGCGGCGGCGCAGCAGCGGGTTGACCCAGACCAGGCCGGTACGGCGGACGGTGCCCCGGTAGCGGCCCCAGCGGGTGAGCACCCGGGTCTCACCGCCCGCGTTGGCCAGCAGACCGGCGAGCGCGAGGACGATCAGCAGCCCGGCGGCGGTCACGGCGGCCACCGAACGGGCGGTCACCTCGGGCTGCCCGCTCGCCCGGGCGGCGTCCGTCCGCAGGTCGGGCAGCGCGTCCCAGTGCGGGACGACGCCGTCGTGCACCAGCACCAGCAGGACGGCGGCCGCTCCGAGCAGCAGCCCGAGCAGCGCGATCCAGCCGGGCAGGCTCGCGGCGTTCTGCTCGCGCAGCGTCTGGTCGGCGCGCGGCGGCCGGCGCGAGGTGGCGGCGGTCGGCGTCGCGGTCGGAACCGTCTCCGGCTCCGGAGCCGCCGCCACCACCGTCCGGGCGACCGGTTCCCCCGCTTCCAGCGGATCGCGCAGGTCGACGGGGGTGCCGGCGGGGCCCGGGAGTACCGTCGGCGGGGTGGTCGGCGGACCGCTGTCGGCCGGCCGGCCGACGGGCCGGGGCGTTCTCGACGCCCTGGCCAGCGGGCTGGATCCGGAGGCGAAACGTTCCGGCAAGGCCGGGGGGAGCATCGTGGGCAAAGGGTCGGGGTCGGGTCGCTGCGAAGAATCGCGGGTGACGTCCATGCACGGATCCTCAGGTTCAGTGTGTCGCGCAACGGGCGGCCCGGATCTGACGGGCAGTGCCAGAGCCAGGCTAGGTTCATAAGCCATCAAATGCGACATTTAGGGTGATGCGTGTCGACATTTACTGACGAATCATCCGAAGTCGGAGCTGACGCGCAGGCACATGAGCGGATGGTGGGAGCGGTTCAGCGCCGCCGGGTACCGGATCCCCGGGCGAGCACCCGGCGGGTGATCAGCCCGATCCCGGTGATGATCAGCAGGGTCCCGGCGAGCGCGCCGCGCCAGCCGTCCGACCGATGCCGGTCGGCCGCCGTCGGCGACGACGGCTCCACCTGCTCGGGCGGTGCGGCGGGTACCCGGCCCCGGCCGGCCCGGTCCCGATCCGAGTCCGGGTCCGGGTCCGGCTCGGCCGAGGTGACGGAGGAGCCGACGGTCGCGGTCGGGGTCGTCGTGGGGGTGGATGTCGGGATCAGGGTCGGACTCGGGCTCGGGGACGTCGGGGCCGAGGAGGGCGGAGTCGGGACGGCACTCCGGGACGGGGTCGGCGTCGGCGTCGGCGACGGGACGACCGGCGGCACCGGGGGCACCACGATCGGCACCAACCCCGGCACCACGGGATCGAGGACAGGCTCAACCGCACCCACCGACGGCACCACCACAGCGGACGGCGTGGACACGGTGGACGGAGTCGGGACAACGCTCAAGGTCGGAGACGGAGACAGGGACGGGGACACGGTCGGCGACGGGGATGCGGCCGCGGTGGGCGTCGGCGACGAGACCACCGGCGGCACCGGGGGCACCACGATCGGCACCAACCCCGGCACCACGGGATCGAGGACAGGCTCAACCGCAGCCGGGGACGAGGCCGTCGGCGAGGCCGGAGCCGTCGGGACCGTCGAAGCGGTCGGCGACGGAACGGCCGGGGACGGGACGGCCACCGAAGGTGTGGGCACCGGCGGCGAGGACACCGCCACCGCGGGGGCCGACGTGGGCTGGGCCGAAAGCGTGGGCGAGGCGGCCGGCGTCGGTACGGCCGAGGCCGACGGGGACGGCGATGGGGACACCGACGGCGAGGCCGAGGCCGACGGCGACGGCGGCACGACCGTCACCGAGCTGGGGGAAACCGTCGGCGTCACCGCCGGGGTGGGCGTGGCGACCGAGGTCGGCGTCGCTGTCGCTGTCGCCGTCGCCGTCGCGACCGGCGTCGGCGTAGCGACCGGCGTCGGCGTAGCGACCGGCCGGTCCGCTGCCGCGACCGTGACCGCCACCGCGTCCGCCGCCGTGCCGTTCCCGGCCCGGTCGGTCGCCGTGACGACCAGCCACTGCGCCCCGTCCGCCAGGTCCCGGTTCGCCGTGCACGTCCAGCTGCCGTCGACGGCCGCCGTCGCCCCGCAGGCGACGATCCGCGCGGCCTCGGGGGCGCGCTCCGCCCGCGCGGTGACGAGCACCTGCGCCCCGGGCTCCGCCCGGCCGGCGAGGCGCGGCCGGACGACCCGGACGGTCTCCCCGGCGGCGGGCGCGGTGAGCACCGGGCGGTCCGGCGGCACGGTGTCGACCACCAGCTCGACCACCTGTCCGGTGGTCCGGTTCCCGGCGGGGTCGGCGGCGGCCGGGGTGAGCCGGTGCCGCCCGTCCGCCAGGTTCTCCACCGGCAGGCAGGACCAGCCGCCGTCGGCCCGGACGGCCGTGCTGCACAGGTCGGTCCCCTGGCCGCTGGACCCGCCCGACCCGCCACCCGCACCGGCCGCCTCGCGCACGCCGGCCGGCCGGTCGACCACGGTGACCGTGCTGCCCGGTTCGCCGGTGCCGGCCAACTGCAGCCCCGGGTCGTTGGTGAACTCGGGCAGGGTGAGCACCGGCGCGGCCGGTGGCGCGGTCTTGACGGTGATCCGGATCGGCTCGCCGCGCAGCACCACGCCGCCGCTGGTGGTCTCCACCGGGGTGAGGCTGTGCCGGCCGGCGGCCAGCGCGGTGTCCGGGCGACAGGACCAGTCGCCGCCCCGCGTGACCCGGGCGCGGCAGAGCACGGTGTCGCCCTCACGGATCTCGACGGTGGCGCCCGCGACCGCGCCCTCGCCGGAGATCCGGGGGCGGGCCTCGGCGAGGGTGGTGCCGTCGACCGGTTCGGCGATCTCCGGACGGGCGGCCCCGACGGTCAGTCGGATCCGCTGGTCGGAGACCTGCCCGGAGTCGGCGAAGCCGCTGGCCGGCACCACCTGGGCGGCGTCCCGGCCGATCCGCAGCCGGGCCCAGGTCTCGCCGGAGGCCGCGTTGGCGGGGACGGTCCAGTCCAGGGTGGCGGTGCGCTCGCCGGGCGCGACCTCGGTCTGCACCCGCTCGGTCGGGTCGAAGCGGCCGTTGCGGTCGAAGTCGATCCAGCCGGCCAGGGTGGCGGTGGAGTCGCCGACGGCGACCGGGAGGGTGAGCCGGTAGTCGCGGCCGATCGCCGCGTCGGCGGGGTAGCCGACGGCCGGGTCGGCGCCCTGGTACTCGCCGCGGCCGGGCTGGAGCTGCGGCGGGGGCGGATTGCCGCCGTCGGCGGCGGCCCCCTCGGTGCCGCCGCCCGTACCGCCCGCGCCCCCTTCGCCGGTGCCGTCCGTGCGGCCGGCGCCGGGCCGCCGGAACAACCAGGTGGGCCGCCCGTCGGCCCGGGCACCCTGGGTCGCCGCGTCGCCGCCCAGGTAGAGGTCGGAGAGCAGGTGGGAGGCGTTGCCGTACCCCTGCGGCGCGGTGCCGACGCCCTCGTCCAGGGTGACCGTGTACGCCTGGGTGAGCGGTGCGGGGGCGGGAGCGGCGCCGGAGCCGGCCCGGGCGGTGGAGCGCCGTTCGACCCGGAAGATCACCGAGCGGAAGGTGCCGGCCAGCTCCAGACTGCCCTCGGCGGCGGATCCCGGATCGCCGTCGGCGCCGCCGTCGGCCCGGGCGGGGGCGAGCGTGTTGCCGTCGACCGTCCAGCCGGGCCAGTCGGTGCGGTTGACCAGGGTCGGCGCGGCCGGTGAGCCGCCGGTCAGGGTGAGCCTGGTCGCGGTGCCGGTGGAGCCGGATCTCGCGGTGGTGATTCCGGCGAGTCCGCTGAGGTGCAGCCGGGGGTTCCGGACGGCCCGGGAGAATGTCAGCCGGAGCGTTCCGACGGTCCGCCAGGAACCGTCCGTCTGCGGACGGTCCTCGGCGATCCGGAAGGTCTGCGCGGGATCTCCGGGCCGGAGTCCGTCGGCGTACAGCGCGCCGGAACGGCCGCCGCCGGCCCGGTCCGCCAATTTCCCGGCACCGGCGGTGACGGACATCCCGGGGTCGGCGGAGAAATCCAGTTGGACGGAGAGTCCGGAGGGCAGCACCGCGCCCCGTTCGGCGGTCCAGGCCCCGGGGGACTGCTGGGCGGCCGAGGGCGGCGGGTTCCAGCCGATCAGCAGCCCGGCCGCCAGGACGGCGGCGGCGCCGGCCGCAGCCGGGAACTGTCGGTTCATCCGGCTCTCCTTCGCATCGGCTGCCGGGCGGCCTGGGTGACCGGGCAGTCTGGACACAAGATCTGACAAAACGGAATCACGATCCTGGGCCGGTCATACCGCGACACCTGCGCTATTGGCCGTATGACACCCGATTGGCAGCCTCTGCCCCGACAGGGCCCGGATGTACCCGAAAGGGCCGAATTTCACCCATTAGGAGAGATATCGCAGGGAACACCCAGGACGGACCCGGCCGCCCGGCCGCCTGACCTGGGCCGGAAACGCAAAAACCCCCGGCCGATGGCCGGGGGTTTTTCGCTGGTGCGCTCAGCAGGATTCGAACCTGCAACCTCTTGATCCGTAGTCAAGTGCTCTATCCGTTGAGCTATGAGCGCAAGGGCCGGACGGATCCGGTCTTGCGGGGTTTGGTGCGCTCAGCAGGATTCGAACCTGCAACCTCTTGATCCGTAGTCAAGTGCTCTATCCGTTGAGCTATGAGCGCTCGCCCTGGTGAACGTGTCCAGCGGGGCGGTGCGGGGACAACATTACATGACCTGCGGCGCGGGGCGAAATCGATTGATCCGGGCCCCCGGGCGGCCCCCCGCCCGGCCCGCGCCCGACCCCCGCCCGGACAGTCTCGAACGGTCCCGAACATGCGAAGAGCCCCGCCGACAAGATCGTCGACAGGGCTCCCGGGCTGCGGAGGCTGAGGGATTTGAACCCTCGATCAGGAATAACCCCGAAACCGCATTAGCAGTGCGGCGCCATAGACCGGACTAGGCGAAGCCTCCTCCACATGGACCAGGCCCGCGTGCGCGGACTCGTTCCCTGTGCCTGTGATGATGCCACAACCCTGGGGCCCGGCACCAACCGCCGACAACGTTACTAGGCGGGTCGTCCTCGCCGCAAAGAAGAATGAGATACTGCCTTCTCCGGAGAGAGCTGCCCTGAAGCCGAGGAGACCTGTCGACGTGAGCAGCAGGCCGATCCGAGGCGCTGCTCGCCTCGCCGCCATACTCGACGCCCTACCCGACGCGTTGCTGCTGGTGAACAGCAACGGCACCGTCGTCGACGCCAACAACGCGGCCGTGCAGGCGCTCCAGGCGCCCGGCACCTCGCTGGTCGGCATGGGCGTGCTCGATCTCCTCCCGGAGTTCGACCCGAGCCGCATCCCCGGCTCGATGCGCCCGGCCGCCCGCGAGGACGAGCCGCTCGAACGCCCGGTGCGGATGACCGCCCGGCGCACCGACGGCACCACCTTCCCCGTCGAGGTGTCCGGCAACGACTTCGACCACGACGGCTCGGGCGAGGCCCGCGGGTACGCGTCCTCCACGCTGGTCCCCTACGACCCGTACCGCGAGGGCTCCCGCTCCTCCGACCTGCTCCTGCTGCTGGTCCGCGACCTGACCGGCCGGCTCGGCGTCGAGGCGGAGCTGCGCCGCCAGCACAAGCAGACCGAGATGATCCTGCGGGCCGCCGCCGAGGGTGTGCTCGGCGTCGACCTCGAAGGCCGCTGCGTGCTGGTCAACCCGGCCGCCGCGCACATCCTGGAGTACCGGGCCAGCGAGCTGGGCGGCCGCGAGCTGCACCCGCTGATCCAGCACTCCCGGGCCGATGGCACCCCGCTGACCCTGGAGGAGTCCGCGCTGCTGGACACCCTGACCTCCGGGCGCAAGCACCGGGTGCGCGGCACCGTGCTGTGGCGCAAGGACGGCCGGCCGGTCACCGTCGACCTCACCACCGCCCCGGTCCGGGACGGCGACCAGCTGGTCGGCGCGGTGATGACCTTCACCGACCGCAGCCGCGAGCTGGCGCTGGTCGCCCGCAACGAGCACCTCACCGCCGTCCTGGAGAGCGAGCTGGGCGGTGCGCTGACCGCGCTGCACCGGCGGATCGACGCGCTCGCCGCCGACCCGGCCGGGCAGCTCTGGCCGGAGGCCAACTGGACGCTGCGTCGACTGGCCGACGAGTGCCGCCGGTTCGGCAAGCTGATCGACGGCGTGCTCGCCCACCAGCGCTCCGAGGCCGGGGAGAGCGCCGCCGCGGCGGCGGCGGCGGACGGCAAGGGCGGCGGGCGGAAGACCGCCGAACAGGTCCCCGTCGCCCTGGACAAGGTGGTCCGCCGGGCCGTCGAGCACGCGGGCGAACTGGTCGGTGCCGGCCGGGTGCGGTTCTCCGTGCACGCCGCCGCCGTCGAGGTGATCGCCGATGAGCAGCGGCTCGCCCAGGCGCTGGCCCACCTGGTCGCCGACGTCAGCGGTGTCGGCCTGTCGCTGGACGCCACCTCCGAACTGCCCTCCCCCGGACTCACCGCCCCCGGCACCCCGGCCCTGCCGCCGGGCGGCGGCGACGTGCCGGCCGTGGTGCTCGCCGCCGCCCAGCGCGGGGAGGTCGCCCGGGTGGAGATCCGCGGCCCCGGGCGCGGCGGCAGCCCCGTCCACCTGCCGATAGCCCAGGCGGTGGTGGAGCGCCACGGCGGGGTGCTCCAGCCGCACGAGCTGCCGGGGCGCGCCGGCACCACCTATGTCGTCGAACTGCCGCTGGACCCGGCCGCCGCGAAGGCCGCCGCCGAGCGCGCGGGCGCCGAGGGCCGGTCGGACCGGCCGAAGGAGACCGACAGCGCCGTCCTGCCCGAGCTGCCGGGCATCCCGCAGCTGCCCACCGCGCGCACCGAGGAGCCCTCGCCCGAGGGCGCCACGGGCCCCGGGACCGGCCACACCCCCGTCGGTGCTCCGGCGGAAGCCCCTCGGGAGGGCGCGCGGGACGGTTCCGCGGACGTCTCCCTGGCCGGTGTGCCGGACGGTGTGCCCGTCGCCCGGACCGTCGAGCCGGGGACCGACCCGGCGGCCGGCGCCGCGCCGGCCGAGGCACCGGCCGTCGAGCAGCGCCGCGGGCGCCGCGGCCGGCCCGCCGTCGAGGAGCAGCCCGCCGGTCCGCCGGCCGCGGACCACGACCTCGGCACCCCGGACACCCCGGGCGCCGGCCCCGAGGCCCCCGCCGACCAGTGGCCGAACGCCCCGGCCCGGATCGAGCCGGCCGTCCCCGAGCAGTGGAACGGCACCGGCAACGACCCCGCGTACGGGCGGCAGGGCCTCGGCGGCCCGAGCGGCCCGCAGAGCGACCCGTGGGGCAAGGACGACGGCCGTTCCGGCACCGCCTACGCCGTCCCGGTCGACGGCGGGCGCCCGGACGGTCACCCCGGTGACCCGAACAGCGCGGCCGGTACCGACGGCGGCGAGAGCGGCCCGCGCGCCCCGATCGCCCTCGGCCCCGGCGGCGGGAGCACCCCGGAGGGCCCGGCCGCCGGCCAGGACGGCCCGGTGGTCGGCCGGGACGACGCCGGCGCCGAGTCCAGACCGTCCAGGCGCCGCCGCGCGCTGCCGGGCAACGAGGACTCCTCCGGCGGGTTCGCCCTGCCCGGCGTCACCGACACCCCCGTCTACCCCGGGCTGGAGCACGCCCTGCCGGACGGTCCGGCGCCCGCGCCGCCCGAGCCCGCCGCACCCACGCCGACCGGCCGACGGCGCCGGCTGGCCGTACCGCCCGGTCCCGGCGGCGAGCACACCGGCCCGTCCGCGACCGACGGCGCCGGGGCGGCCCCGGCGCTGCCCGCGTTGCC